>LFSY01000036.1:3548-24453 GCA_001512865.1 Rikenellaceae bacterium DTU002
TTGTCCAGGGAAAAGATAAGAGGCATGGGTTCACCGCTGAAACGGATCTCCCTGTAAGGACTGTCCTCCACAATAAGCAGATCAAACTGACGGGCTACTTCAAGCACGTTCTTTCTCTGTTTCATGTTCATGGTGACGCCCGAGGGATTCTGAAAATCCGGAATGGCATAAATGAACTTTGGTTTCCTTCCTGCTGTTACAAGCGCGTTCACAACTGTGTGCAGTTCTTCATCCTTCGGGATCCCTACCGGATTGGCACGGTGGGCATTGAATGCCTGCAAGGCGCCAAGATAGGACGGCAGACCGCAGACGATCGTATCGCCCGGATTGATGAAAAGTTGCGTTACCATATCTATGGCCTGTTGTGACGAGGTAGTGATAATGAAATTTTCATAGGTCACATCCATCCCCTGATCGCGGTAGCGGCTTGCCAGTACTTCACGCAACCGCTTTACTCCCAAGGTTTCTCCATATTGCAACGCCTGTAAGGCATTTTCATCCAGCACCTCATTGACAACTGTTCTCAGTTCTTCAACGGGAAATGCAGTGATATCGGGAAAGCCTCCCCCAAAAGAGATAACCTCGGGCCGGGTGGCCATTTTCAGAAGATCCCTGATAGCGGAACGCCTCATATTTCTGGCGTTATCGGAAATGATGGAATTCAAATATTCGTCCTGCATAATTAGTATGTATTTAACGGAGCAAAACTAAATAAGTTTAATCATAAATGCAAAAATTCTGTCAAATATTTAGAAATTGACCCTGTTAACGATAAAATCATAAGCCCCGAGGTGCACTCAAAGAAATGTACTACATTTGTAGGGAACAAACGCACTGTATGTCACAATTGCACATAACCAGAGAATTTCGCTTTGAAGGAGCACATGCATTGACCGATTACGACGGGAAATGCCGTCACATTCACGGGCATTCCTACCGTCTTATGGTAACCATTACCGGAGAACCTTCGGCCATACCGGGAGATCCCAAATCGGGGATGATCATGGATTTCAACGATCTGAAGAAAATTGTTTCCAGATACGTTCTGGACCCGCTGGATCACTCTCTGATGCTCAGAAAAGATGCCCCACTTTGCACGGAACTGGCTGAACAATACGATAATATTAAGGTTTTCGATTTTCAGCCCACGTGTGAACAACTGACACTGCATATAGCCAGGATCCTGGATCCCGTGATCACTGCGCCCAACCGGCTTCACAGCGTGCGTTTGTATGAAACCCCCACATCATTTGCCGAATGGGTGAAATGAAGCGTATATTTATGATTGACGGTCACGCCCTGGTATACCGGGCGTATTTTGCTTTTATCAACCGCCCTATGATCAATACCCGGGGGTTTGACACCTCTGCCGTATACGGTTTTTGCCGGTCCCTTTTCGACATCATTCTGAAGGAAAAGCCAACACATCTGTTCGTGGCCTTCGATCCCGGGGGCAAAAATTTCAGGCACGAAGCCTTTCCGCAATACAAAGCAAACCGGCCCGAGACGCCTCAGGTTATCAAAGATTCCCTGCCCGTAATCCATGAATTCCTTGAGTCCTGCAGGATCCCTGTGCTGACCATTCAGAATGCAGAAGCCGATGACGTGATCGGGACACTTTCCAAACGTGCAGAAAAAGAAGGTTTCCGCGTGTTTATGGTCACTCCTGACAAGGATTACGGACAGCTTGTTTCAGATAACATTTTTATGTACCGTCCTCATGCAAGGGGTGACGGCTGGGAAGTAATGGGCGTAAAAGAAATTTGTGAAAAGTACAAGATCCGGGAACCGGAACAGGTGACAGACATCCTTGCCTTATGGGGTGATGCCTCGGACAATATCCCCGGAGTAAAAGGTATTGGAGAAGTCGGTGCCAGGAATCTTGTCTCACGCTACGGAAATGTCGAAAACATACTGGATCATTTGCCCGAACTGTCTGAATCATTTCAGCACAAAATTGAACAGTCCCGCGAGATGCTGATCCTTTCAAAAGACCTTGTAACCATTCGCACAAAACTGGATATTCCCTGGAACGAGGAATCATTCAGAATCAGCGCTCCCGATTTGGCCCGTCTGAAAGATTTGATCAGGGAATACGAGTTCCATTCCCTGGGCCGGCTGATCCCAAAACTGGAAGACCTTTTCTGTTGTGTGGAACAACAATCACCTCCCACGTTGTCTCCTCCCCAAACATACGTTCTGGCAGATAACGAGGAGCAATTGACATCCCTGACAGGAGAGGCCCGGAAAAACGGTATGGCATCCCTTGCCGGCACCACGTCACAACTGGTCTTTTTTACCGGTGACAAAGCATATGTGGCATCTGCACAACAGGCTTCCCGGCTCCTCCTTGACCAGAGTATTCCCAAATGCGGTTTTAAACTTAAGGATCTGACGGTTTCCCTCCTGCAGATGGGTATTTCGCCCGGGGGAATGGTCTGGGACCCGGAACTGATGCACTACCTGATCAATCCCGAAAGGAACCATCGTCCTTCTGACCTGGCCATTCAGTACCTCAATTTCTTTCCTGAAGAAAAATCCGGGGAAAGCAGGGACCTTTTTGACGCCCCTGCCGAAGACGACCCGGGTCTTAAGAACAGCCTGTCAGAAGCTTTCATTGCCTATCAATTGAAAAACCCCCTACTGGGAGTTCTCCTGAAAGACGGATACCGGGACCTTTACGACAAAATTGAAATGCCTTTGATGGAAGTGCTTGCAGCCATGGAATACGAAGGTGTCCGGGTGGACATTCCCCAGCTGGAAGCATACGGCACGGAACTCAGTAAAACGGCACTGGAAACAGAAAAACAGATCAGGGACCTTGCAGGAGATCCCACACTTAACGTTTCCTCCCCTAAACAGCTGGGGATCGTTCTGTTTGAGAAACTGAAAATAGATGACCGTTCAAAAAAAGGAAAAAAACAATATTCCACCGACGAGGAAACATTAAGTTCGTTTGCCGGAAAGCATCCCATTGTACCCCTGATCCTGGAATACAGGTCTTTGAAAAAACTGCTGTCTTCTTATATTGAAAGCCTCCCGTCGCTGGTGGACCCTTCCACAGGAAGGATACATACTACTTTCAACCAGACTGTGACGGCTACCGGCAGGCTCAGCTCCCAGAAACCCAACCTGCAGAACATTCCCGTCAGGGAAGAACGCGGGAGGGAGATCAGGAAGTTCTTCATCCCCAGGGACGGAGAGCACATTCTCATGTCTGCGGATTATTCCCAGATCGAATTGAGGATCATGGCCCATATGAGCGGCGACAGGGATTTCATAGCTGCTTTCAATGCAGGCGCCGACATCCACACTTCCACTGCTGCCAAAATTTTCCACTGTACCCCGGAAGAAGTAACGCCGGAACAACGCAACAAAGCCAAAACAGCTAATTTTGGCATTATTTACGGCATATCCGTCTTCGGGCTGGCCTCCCGCCTAAGGATACCCAGAACCGAGGCAAAAGAACTGATCGAAGGCTATTTTACCCACTATCCTGGGGTAAGGGAATTTCTTGATAAGACCATAGAGATGGCAAAGGAAAAAGGATATGTTGAAACGCTTTTTCACCGCAGGCGTTATGCTCCCGACATAAATACGACGAACCCCATGTTAAGGGGTCTGGCTGAAAGGAATGCCATTAATGCTCCCATACAGGGAACTGCGGCAGACATTATCAAAAAAGCGATGGTATCTGTCCACAGGGAGATCCTTGCAAAGGGGTTGAAGAGCAGAATGATCCTGCAGGTCCATGACGAACTGCTGTTCGATATCTATCTGCCCGAAAAGGAAGTAATGGAACAATTGGTAAGAGCCGTAATGGAACATGTGATCCCCCTGAGTGTTCCCCTGTCGGTCAGCCTGGGATTCGGGGCCAACTGGCTGGAGGCACATTAATCATTGTTGTATGGATTGGTCTGCGATATATCAGGAACCGCTTTTTTATCTTGTAACGTTCGGGTTGTTATGTTCCATCACCCTGTTACACTTTCTACAGTATGCCCGTCCGGCATTCGGCAGATATGATAAAAACGGAACATCGCCCGAAGAATTACCTGGAATCTCCGTTGTACTTTGTGTCAAAAACGAATACGACAACCTGTCTGTGCTTCTTCCTGCCTTACTGGAACAGGAATACGGCACATTTGAAATTGTGGTGGTAGATAAGAATTCACAGGACGATACAGATGTCCTTCTGGCTTCCCTGGAACATTTTCATAAAAATCTAACAATCAGGGTCTTGTCGGCAAATACCAAATTTGGACAGGACAATCTTATGGCCCTGGGAATTGGCGTACGGGCAGCCCGGCATCCCCTGATCGTGTTTTTCCGTCCTGACTGCAGGCCAGCTTCCAAAAAATGGCTGTCTTCACTGGTCAAGACGAAATCCGGGACAGGCGCTGACGTTATTATGGGATATACATCCTGTGATAAATGCAATCCGGTGATCCGTTACGATATGTTGGAACAACAACTTCACGCTATGGGGATGTCCGGTCTTAAGCAGTACTATGCTGCGGGAGGGAATAACACCCTCTTTTCAAAAGAAAAATTTATCGGCGGGCATGAATTCGATACCCGGACAACGGCATACAACCAAAGCGAACAGGCAATCGTATCGCATGTCCTGGAAGGCAGCAGGACCCGTTCGTGCATTTATCCTGCAGGGACGGTCATTCTGGAACGCCATATAGCTTTCAGGGAATACCATATGACCAGGTTGCGCAGCATGCAGACCATCCTGCTTACCAAAGGATGGCCCTACCTGTACCTGACCATGGACAAGCTATTGACCGCTCTCTTTTATATATTCCTGGTTTTTACTTCAATTCGTTTTTGGGAATACCGGAACTGTTACACACTGGCCACATTGGGAGGCATGCTTTTACTTCGTTGGGTTACCGTATGGATACATCATGCAGGTTTCCGGAAACATTTAACGGTTAAAGGACTGGTACCCGCTGCCCCTTTGTGGGATGTGCTGGCTCCATGGGTGCATTTCTATTTTATCACGGCTCTTGTCATTAAAAAAATAAAGGATTGAGATCATGTCACAGTCGTTAGACCAACTTGATGACAGGGCGTTGGTGAAGCTGGCCCTTGAAAACAGGCAGGAAGCTTATACCCGTCTGTTGGTCAGGCATAAAGACCGGGTACAATCATTTATCAACAAACTGATCGTCAATTCGTCCGAATCGGAAGACCTGGTCCTTATGAGTTTTGACAAAGCCTTCAGGAACCTGAAACACTACAATCCGAAATTCGCTTTTTCCACTTGGCTATACAGCATAGTGCAGAATTTATGCATAGATCATTTCAGGAAAAACCGGCAGTTTTTTGTTTCGCTGGAAGAAGCACAGGAAACAGAAGACATCAATCCGGAAGAAGTCCTCATTGCCGAACAGCAGAAACAGGCGATTGAAGCCATGATATCACGTTTGAAACCGGAATATGCAGACGTAATAAGGCTCCGTTACATGCAGCATTACGCATATGAAGAAATTGCAGGGGAACTGAACATACCCCTGGGAACCGTAAAAACAAGGCTATACAGGGCAAAGGTCATGCTGGCCGGGATCGTTGACCAGCAAAACGGGGGATGAACATGGAGGCTGCCGTCATCAACCACTATTTTCCACAGCTGGACCGGACAGCCAGAAGCCGCTTTGCTATGCTGGGAGATCTGTATGCATACTGGAACCAAAAGATCAATGTGATCAGCAGGAAGGATATGGAGCACCTGTATATAAGACACGTACTGCATTCACTTTCTCTTTCCCGCACTCCGTCCCGACAATCTTTCCTTCCCGGTATGACCGTACTGGATGCAGGTACGGGAGGAGGATTTCCGGGAATACCGCTGGCCATCCTCCATCCCAACGTTGAATTTGTCCTGTGTGATTCCATTGCAAAAAAGATCAAAGTAGTCAGTGAGATCACGCGGGAACTGGGCCTTTCTAACGTCACCCCTTTGGTGTCAAGACTCGAAACGCTGCCCGGACATGCTTACAATGTGATCGTATCCCGTGCAGTAACACGTCTTGAGACTTTCATTCCGTGGACCCGGGACAAACTGATGGACAACGGCAAGATGTTGTTTCTCAAAGGGGGTGATCTGAAAGAAGAGATCGGGGAAGCTTCCCGGAAATGCGGGATCCCGCTGTCTTGTTTTTCGGTAACAGACTTGAAGGACTTGTTCCCCGGCCTGGAGGATGATTTTTTTGAAACGAAAAAAATTTGTGAAATCAAACAAACTTCGTACCTTTGCGCTCCCCCGCTCGAAAGCAGTTAAAGAAGAAATAATTATATATGAAAAGGACATTTCAACCCTCTCAGCGTAAACGCCGTAACAAACACGGGTTTCGTGAGCGTATGTCTACTCACAACGGACGTCGCATTCTGGCCGCCCGCCGCAGGCGCGGACGCAAAAAACTAACCGTATCCGACGAAGATCGTTTCTAAAAAAGTGTCTGATAACAAGTCCATAAAGAGGCCCATCCTCAGAAATATCCTGTGGATACTGGTGGTCCTCTTTGTGTTTTTAACAGGTATTTTTACTTTTTTACATTTCTTCACCCGTCACGGGACAGGTTTTATTCTGCCGGATCTTTCCGGCCTCTCCCTGGAAGAAGCACAGGAAATTGCCTCTCCTTTGCATCTGCGACTGGAAGTTACCGATTCTCTGTATATGCCGGACCTGCCCCGTGGAGTCATCTTCAGGCAAGTTCCCCCCGCCGGACAACACGTTAAAAAGAACCGTCGTGTGGAGCTGACAGTCAACTCTGTTCTGCCCAGGCAGGTTTCCATGCCCTCACTGGTAGGCTTCTCACTCAGGCAGGCAAAAGCAATTCTCGCTTCGCAGGGGCTCAAACTGGGACGTTTGATATACGTCCCCGACATGGCCACCAACAACGTCCTGGAACAGCTTTGCGACGGACGACCCATTGCTGCCGGAACTCCCCTGGACATTTACAGCACAATAGACCTGGAGCTTGGACTGGCTCCTGATCATGAACTGGCTTACATCCCCATGTTGAAAGGGAAAAGTCTGGAGGCCGCCCTGGACATACTCAGTGATCACTCCCTGAACACAGGGACAATTCGTTACGACCAGAGCGTTCTTACCGCATCAGACACCCTGGCTGCCAGGATCTTCAGACAATCCCCCGTTTATTCACAACTACCGGAATGGCCGCTGGGAACGTCAGTTCATCTAACCCTTACCGTAAATCCCGCACTGTTGATACCTGAAGCACTTCCCGTTACTGAAGAATCCCTGTAATGAGAGAAGAACAGGAACTTTTTGAACATTTTCACCTTGTTGTCGACAAAGGTCAGGCACCTTTAAGGATCGACAGATTTCTCACTTCAAAACTTGAGGCCACTTCCCGGAACCGTATTCAGCTTGCAGCCGAAGCGGACTACATTCTTGTAAATGCGCTTCCCGTTAAAAGCAATTACAAGGTCAAACCCCTTGATGACATCCGGATCATGCTGCCTTACGAAAAAAGGGAATTCAGACTGATCGCGGAAGACATCCCGCTGGATATTGTATTTGAAGACCAGGACATCCTGGTGGTGAACAAACCGGCCGGGATGACAGTACATCCGGGACACGGGAATTATACGGGAACGTTGCTCAACGGGCTGGCCTGGCATTTTGGAGAAAGGGGAACCGTGCAAACGGATGATTCTCGCATGGGTGTTCTGGTCCACCGTATAGATAAAGACACGTCGGGACTTCTTGTCGTGGCAAAATCAGAAGAAGCCCAGTTCCGCCTTGCCCGGCAATTCTTTGACCATACGATAGAACGCGTATACACCGCCCTGGTGTGGGGAGATGTAGAAAACGACAAGGGAACGGTTACCGGTAACATAGCGCGTCACCCTTCTGACAGGCTCCGGTTCAGGGTCTGTCCCGGGGATCAGGACGGCAAACATGCCGTTACCCATTACAACGTTCTGGAACGGTTCGGGTATGTCACACTGCTGGAATGCCGCCTGGAAACCGGGCGCACGCATCAGATCCGTGTTCATATGGAACATATAGGACACCCCCTTTTCGGAGATCCCCGGTATGGAGGAAACAGGATCCGAAAGGGAACACGCTACACCAAATACAAACAGTTTGTTGATAATTGTTTCCAGATACTGCCCAGGCAGGCATTACATGCAAAGACACTGGGTTTCATACATCCGCGATCCCGCAGGGAAATTCATTTTGAAGCCCCGTTACCCGAAGACATCATACAGGTATTGGATAAATGGCGTAAATATGCTATTTCCGCACAACCCGATGAGGATGCTTTGATATAAAAGCCTCCCAGGAACCCGACGTATTGTTCTTGTCAGGCATTACCGCCTGGGTGGCATGACATACGGCAACGGCCAGGGCATCGGTTGCGTCAAAGGCCTCTGATCTCTGGGTAAAATGCAAAGTCCTTTTTAACATATCTGCGACCTGTTCCTTGGAAGCAGCTCCCTTACCGGTAACAGCCATTTTAATTTTACGGGGTGCGTACTCACTAACGGGAACGTTCCGGGATAATGCCGCTGCAATGGCAACCCCCTGGGCCCTTCCCAATTTGAGCATAGATTGCACGTTCTTGCTGTAAAACGGAGCCTCTATGGCCATACTGTCTGGTTTGTATTCGTCCAGCAACTCGTACACTTTTTCAAGGATATGGCTCATCCTTCGGTAGGGATCCCTGATGGAAGCCATCCGGATAACTCCCAGCGCAAGGGTTTCGATCCCGCTTCCGGTGGCCTTGATGACACCGTAACCCATGATCCGCGTTCCCGGATCTATACCCAGAATGATCCCTTCCCGCTTCACTTACTTCAAATCCTAGAAAAATGTAAATATTTATGTAATGAGTCAGGCATCATGATGCCTTCGGGAGTCTGATTGTTTTCAAGCAAAGCGGCCACGATCCGCGGCAATGCCAGCGCACTTCCGTTAAGTGTATGTACCAGCTGAGGTTTCCCGTCAGCACCTCTGAAACGCGCTTTGAGCCGGTTGGACTGGAACGTCTCGAAATTTGAAACGGAGCTTACTTCGAGCCATCGCTGCTGTGCGGCAGAATATACTTCGAAATCGTATGTCATTGCCGAGGTAAAGCTTAGATCTGCCCCGCAAAGACGAAGAATACGGTAGGGCAACTTTAGGAGCTGAACCAGTCTTTCCACGTGTTTAACCATTTGATCCAGTGCCGAATAAGAATTCTCGGGATGTGTCAGTTGAACGATCTCCACTTTATCAAACTGATGCAGCCGGTTCAGGCCCCTGACATCCTTCCCGTAGGATCCGGCTTCTCTCCGGAAACAGGGAGTATACGCAGTCAGTCTGACAGGCAACTGCCCGGCATCCAGTATCGTGTCGCGGTATATATTGGTCAGCGGAACTTCGGCTGTAGGGATCAGATAATAGTTGTCAAGCCCCACGTGGTACATTTGCTGCCCCTTATCGGGCAATTGTCCCGTCCCGTATCCGGAATCCTCGTTTACCAGTATGGGGGGCATGATCTCCCTGAACCCTGCCCTTGTGTTCTGGTCAAGGAAAAACTGGATCAGGGCCATCTGCAAACGGGCTCCTTTCCCTTTGTAGACAGGGAACCCGGCACCGGTGAGCTTCACACCCAGGTCAAAATCAATAAGATCGTATTTCTTTGCCAGTTCCCAGTGGGGAAGGGCATCATCCGGGATCAGGGGCATACTGCCTCCTTCACGGACCAGCACATTGTCTTCGGCTCCCTTTCCAGGAACAACCATTTTGTAGGGCAGATTGGGAAGGGTCACCAGGATTTCATTCAATTCCCTTTCAAGCAGATCCTGGTCCGCTATCAGTTCCTTTACCTTTTCCTTACTTTCTGCCGCAAGTCTTTTTATCACCCCTGCCTCATCCTTTTTACCTTCCTGCATCAGCCTGCCTATCTGAGATGCAATTTTCTTCTGCTCTGCCGTAAGTGCATCGGCTTCTGTCTGCGCCGCCCTTCTTCGGGCATCCAGATCTAGAATTTTATGGACAGCAGGACCGGCGTCAAAATTTTTGACAGCAAGCCGTTCAATAACAAAACCGGGATCTTCCCTTAATAATTTCAGCGTTAACATGTCTTACGATTTAATTTCCATGACGGATTCGGAAACATTGATTATATAATCGCCTACCCGCTCACATTCGGCTATCAGGTCCATAAAATATACTCCGGTAAGGTAATCGTAGGTACTCTTTCCCAGGTTGAGCAGGTTCCCCTCGCGAAGCATATCCCGGTATTTGTTTATGTCCTTTTCGGCATCATAGGCGTTCTCTATATTGTTGAGTTTTTTATAACCCGCCTTCAAATTGGAAAGCATCACCTCAAAAGCCTTGTCCAGCAGGTCGAACATTCCAAGAACATTCTTGGTCATCTGTTCATCGAACGTGATTTTGTTGAGTTTTTTCCGCTGAAGGATCCTCGCCAGGTTGTATCCGGAATCGCCCATACTCTCCATTTCCCCGATGATCTTGTACATGGCCTGGATCCGGCTCCCCGATTCGGAGCTGATCTCCTCTTCTCCTATCTGGTTCAGGTATTCGGCTATCTCGAATTCAATCCTGTCGGTGACCTCTTCGTAATAGGACACTTTTTTGAAAAGGGAGTCAAATTCATCATCATCAGGCTGAACCAATGCATTCCTGACAAATGAATACTGCCGTGTTACAATATTGCCAAAATGAATGATTTCCTGCTTTGCCTGGTCAAGCGACAATTCAGCCGTACTGAGCAAACCGGCCTGTATAAATTTCAGGCGGAACTTTTCTTCTTCCTTCGGGGCCTTGATCACATAGGTAACGATCTTTACGAGTAAGGGTGTAAAGCCCACCAGCAACAGGGTGTTGGTGATATTGAACAGGGTGTGCAACAGAGATACCGAATACAGCATCGATGTAGAGGCAGCCTGGCTGTCTGTGGCTTCTGCAATAGGAATGAAAGGATCGGCTGCCCCCATACCTGTCACTATCCCGGCTATGAGCCTGAGGAACGGCCGGAAAAGCAATAACGCCCATATGACTCCGATAATGTTGAAAAAGGTATGCGCCAGGGCCGTTCTTTTTGCCGAGACATTACCCACGGCAGCAGCCAGATTGGCAGTTATGGTGGTCCCGATATTTTCCCCCAGCACGAGGGCTGCGGCCATTTCAAACGGAATCCATCCGAAATTGACCATAACAAGGGTGAGGGCCATGGTCGCGCTGGAGGATTGCAAAATGATGGTCATCAACGTCCCGATACCCACAAAAATCAGGATTGACCAGAATCCCCAACCTGTAAAGGATTGCAGAAATTCCAGTGTTTCGGGATTGGACCGCATGTCCGGTACAGATTCCTTCAGGAAGGTCAGGCCCAGGAAAAGCAGGGCAAAACCTATGATCATCTGTCCTGTGTTTTTCCTTTTCTGCCGTTTGGACATCGTTAAGATGAATCCTACGGCAATAAGGGGTATGGAAAGAATGGATATATCGGCTTTAAAACCAAGCAGCGATATGATCCATGCGGTCACAGTGGTCCCGATATTGGCTCCCATGATCACCCCGATAGCCTGGGCCAGAGACAACAGACCGGCATTCACAAAACTTACGATCATCACGGTGGTCGCACTGGATGATTGAATCACGGCCGTTATGAAAAGTCCCGTCAGAACACGTTTAAAAGAATTGGATGTCATGGAGGCCAGAAATCCGCGGAGTCCGTCTCCGGCAACCTTTTGCAGGGATTCGCTCATAAGCGTCATCCCATAAAGAAAAAGGCCCAGCGAACCTGCCAGATTGAGAATTTGCAATACCGTATTCATAGTTTGGATATTTCCCTGCAAAGATGCATTGTTTTTTTGTACTTTTGATAAAGAAAAACACACCAATTATGAACATCCGGAGAATCGTCCTGTTAGTTACGGGCTTCTGTTGCCTGGCAACAGCCTATGCGCAAAAAAAACCTGTCAGGATACTGGCTTTTTACAATACGGCAGAAGATGCCCCGCACGTGGCATTTGCAGAAAAAGCCGTATCTTTTTTTTCAGCCTTGAACGGCAGAGACGATCTGATCTTCGAATACACAACCGACATGGGTCAAATGACCCCCTCCGGGTTGAAAGAAACACACTTGGTAATGATGTTGAACCACTTGCCACTGAATGACAACCAGAAAAAAGCCTTTGAAGATTATATGGAGACGGGCGGCAGGTGGATGGGATTCCATAAAGCTGCCCTGTACCGGGAAGCAGACTGGCCCTGGTTCAGAAAATTTCTGGGAGGTGTGGTTTTTGAGGACTACAACTGGCCCCCCCTGCCGACAAAACTGAAAGTGGATGATCCCCTGCACAGGGTCTGCAGGGGTGTTCCCGAAAGTTTCACAGCTCCTGCCAACGAATGGTACCGTTTCTCTGCCGGGTTGCGCGAAAACCCCGGCGTCTCGGTACTGCTCAGCCTGGCGCCGGAATCTTTTCCTCACGGGATCTCAAGAGTCTTCAATAGCGGTGACATACCCGTCGCCTGGTCCAACACAGCATATCGAATGGTGTATTTTAACATGGGACACGAAGGGAACGGTTTTTCGGATGCTTCGCAGAATCTGCTGTTTACAAATGCGCTGCAATGGCTTCTGGAACCTCCGCAACCCCCCGGGGAAAAAGTGGTGGTCGCTTACGTAACTTCGTGGAAAGAAGTGATCCCCGATCCGTCTGTAATTACCCATATCAATTATGCTTTCGGACATGTGAACGAAGCGTGTGACGGGATAACCATAGATAAACCGGAAAGACTCCGGGAGATCGTATCCCTGAAAGAACAAAAACCCACTCTTAAAGTGTTACTGTCGGTCGGGGGCTGGGGAAGCGGCCGGTTTAGCGAAATGTCGGCTGATGACAGCCTCAGGATGTCATTTGCCAGGGATTGCCGGCGAGTCGTGAATGAATTCGGGCTTGACGGTATTGATATTGACTGGGAATATCCTACCAACCAGGGACCCGGCATATCATACGCCCCTGAAGACACGAGGAACTTTACACGTCTGATGCAGGACATCCGGAGCCATTTGGCCCATGGGCAGTTGCTTACCCTGGCAACTGCCGCAAGCGGCAAATTCATTGATTTCAAATCCATCGTGGAGTATGTTGACTTTGTGAACATCATGACCTACGACATAGGCAATCCGCCCTTTCACCATTCGGGTTTGTATCCTTCCTCGTTAACGGGGAACCTTTCCTGTTACGAATCTGTACTTGCCCACGTCAGGGCAGGGTTTCCAACGGACAGGCTGGTACTGGGGATTCCTTTCTACGGAAGGACTTCACCCGGATTTCCCGAGGGGATGGGCAGTTACGGGAAACTCATACACCTTGAAGGATTCGAAAAATGCTGGGATGATGTAGCTAAGGCGCCCTACCTGAAAGACGTTAACGGAACGATCGTATGCAATTATGACGATCCCCGTTCCATTGGATACAAATGCCGTTTCATTCACAGATACGGAATGAAAGGTGCCATGTACTGGGAATATGAAGGGGACGACGATGCCGGATCACTCAGAACAGCCGTATTCGAAGGAATTTTCGTACCTTAGTGGTTTAACTCGTTATCCTATATGGAATTTCTGAATCAGCCCCTTCATAAAGACCCGGCNNTTGTCTGTACAGGTTTCCGTTTTCAATCTTCCGGGAGGCAGGGCGGAATACCACATGATCTTTCAATTTACTGAAAAAGCCCACAAAGATCCCTATACAACCCGAACCGATACCATTGAGGTCATGCATGCATGCATCAGGGAATGGATCTCACAGGTACCCTACAAGGATGCGGAAGCCGTTTTTGCCAGATACTTCTTACGGAATGCCCCTTCTCAGCGCCCGCGGATCCATATTAGAAACCTGTTCCCCTCCTCCTGTGCAATATCCTATATTGAACAACCGCCGGCAAACGGGTCAGACCTGGCTGTATGGCTATATATGAGGGTACCCGGTCCGGAACCCGAAAAATTTACGCATTACTGGACAACGGAAAAATTCTGTCTGGCAGGCGATGTAACTGAGCAAACTCAGAAATTGCTGCGTGATTACCAGTCATGGCTGCAGGCCAAGGGTTGCAACATGGCAGATCATTGTCTTAGAACCTGGTTTTTCATCAGGGATATTGACACCAATTATACCGCTTTTGCCAAAGCCCGCAACGAATATTTTAGCCGGATCGGAATGGACGAAAACACCCATTACATAGCCAGCACAGGCATAGAAGGCAGCAACGGGGCCCCCTCCTCAGTTGTCACCATGGATGCCTATGCCCTGAAGGGTCCGGAAGCCTCCCGCATCACCTACCTTCACGGGTTGTCCCATCTGAGTCCCACCAACATATACGGGGTCACTTTTGAACGGGGTGTGTCAATCAGATTCGATCACCACAAACAGATCCTGATCTCAGGGACAGCCAGCATTGACAAATCAGGCAATGTGCTTCACCTGGACGACATCGGGGCCCAGACCTTCAGGATGTGGGAAAACGTGGAAGTCCTGCTGGACGAAGCCGGAGCAACCTTCGACGACGTCTCCCAGATCATTGTTTACCTGCGGAGGCAGGAAGACCATGAATTGGTTAACGATCTGTTCAACAGCCGATTTCCTTCCATTCCAACGGTCATTGTCATGGGCAGGGTATGCCGCCCCGCATGGCTCATCGAAATGGAATGCATAGCTCTCGTCAAGTCATAAAAAAAGCCGGCTGAATTCCTTCAGCCGGCCGTGTTTGCTTTCGTTTCGTCTTACGCACCTGCGGCTTCTGCCGCAGACTGAACGGAAACGTATGATTTGTTATTGGCTTTCTTACGAAAGACCACAATTCCATCTGTAAGGGCATACAACGTATGATCTTTGCCTATTCCTACGTTTTCTCCGGGTTTATGCAGAGTCCCCCTCTGACGGACCAGAATGTTCCCGGCTTTGGCAACCTGTCCGCCGAATAGTTTCACGCCTAAACGTTTGCTGTGTGATTCGCGGCCGTTCTTTGAACTGCCGACACCTTTTTTATGAGCCATAATCCTACGTTTTAGATATTATGAAATCGTGTCAATTTTTATTTGCGTCAGTTGCTGACGGTGTCCGTTGCATTTCTGGTATCCTTTTCTTCTTTTCTTCTTGAATACCAAGACTTTCTCTCCCTTAAGGTGTTTCAGGACAGTTGCGTTGACCGAAGCTCCGTCCAGGTAAGGTTTGCCGACCGCCACTTTTCCGTCAATGTCCTTAAGTAAGACCTTGTCGAAGCTGACAGCAGCGCCTTCCTCTGCCTGCAAACGGTTCACAAATACCTTCCAGCCCTGTTCCACCTTGAATTGTTGACCTGCAATATCTACAATTGCGTACATAATAAAAACTATTTATAGTTTCAACCGCAAGCGGATGTTTACAAACATCTCTTATTCAACAGCTTGACGATCATCAAATTCGTTCTCTTCAAAATCGGACTGCAAAGGTAAAAAAGTTTCCCGGAATACCAAAGAAAAAGTATCTTTGTGTGATTGCAACAACTTTGTTATGAATTCACCGTTTCTGTTTAACCGTCCCCTTCAGGCCGCTGAAATCCTGGGCAGAACAGCCGGCGCCGACTGGCTGGCATCCAACCTGCTGAAAGGACAACACTCCGTAGTCTGGGATAATCCAAAAACCGGAAAATCATCACTTATCAACAAAGTGCTGATGCAAATAAGAAAAGCCGGACAGGATCCGCTCGTTTGCCGGCTATCGTGTTTCAACATCAGAAGTGAAAATGCCCTGTATGCGTCATTGACCAACACCCTGTTCCGCGGTGTGGCCGGCACCTACGGAGAATGGGAGCAACTGTCGGCATCTCTGCTTGTTATCAGCAAACCTCAGATTTCCGTCCCACGGCATCAGGACCTGGAGTTTTGCCTGAATTTCCCAGACAACCTCACCCCCGAAGCCTCAGACGAACTGGCACGTTTTCCGGAGGCGATCGCCTGTCACCTGAACAGACCGGTCATATTGGTGATAGAATCATTGCATACCCTTGTCCAGTCATCGGGAATAGCTTCCTGTTCCCTGTGCAGGAAACTGGCCGCATTGTGGAAAAGTTTGCACCATGTCACTTTTCTGATAAGCGGCTCCGGCAGCACTGCTTCCTCGGGTTATTCCGTTTTCCGGGAATTGTTCGACGTACGCAAGCCCTTTTACGGATTTGCCGAGCACATTCCCCTGGAGCCCATAGATGAGAAGGAATTCACAGATTATATCATCCGCAGTTTTGCCAAAGCGGGTCGTGTCATTTCCAGGGATTACGCAGAAATGATCTACCGCAAAATGGAAGGCCATCCCTATTACGTACAATACTTTGCCGATATATGCTTTTCCAATACAAAAGGATATATGAACGATACGATGTACCTGAACGGGATGCAGGAGCTCCTCGACATATTCCAGCAACCCTTCGAAAGCGTCTGCCAGGACCTGACCAACCCTCAGATCTTTTTTCTCAGGGCACTGTCCGACGGTGTGGAGCAATTCAGTTCACGCGATGTATTGCAAAAATACTCGCTCAACTCCTCGGCAAACGTATACAGGGTAAGGGATGCCCTTGAAAAGAAAGCCATCATAGAAACCGTCCGGAAAAAACCCAGTTTCATTGACCCTCTGTTCAAGCTTTGGTTTAAGGAACGTTTCTGCAAAACATACTGGATGAAATGAAAAAAATAGTTGTATTGACAGGTGCAGGGATGAGCGCCCAAAGCGGTATCAGCACATTTCGCGACAGCGGTGGCCTGTGGGAGAACCATCCGGTCCGCCAGGTAGCTTCCGTGGAAGGTTGGTACAGTGATCCCAAACTCATGCTGTCCTTTTACAATCAAAGAAGAACAGATCTGAAAAAAGCAAAACCCAACAAGGGACATCTGATCCTGGCCGGTCTGGAACAATTTTTTGATATCGGGATCGTGACACAAAATGTGGATGATCTGCATGAAAGGGCTGGCAGTACACGGATACTTCACCTGCACGGGGAACTTACGAAAGCCAGGAGCAGTGAGAATCCCGATCTGATCACAGAAATTGGATACGAACCCGTTCATTGGGGAGACAAAGCCGCGGACGGAACGCAGCTCCGTCCTCACATTGTCTGGTTTGGAGAACCCGTCCCTGAAATGTCAAAAGCCATTCAATGGACCCGGGAAGCGGAAATAATGATTGTTGTGGGAACCTCGCTTGCCGTGTATCCTGCCGCTGGTCTGATAGACTATGCATCCGGCAACACGCCTTTGTTCCTGATCGACCCGAAACCCGCGCCTGTTAGAAGAAACCACTTACATACCATTACCGAAAAGGCCGTGGAAGGCCTCGAAAAACTGGAAAAGATCCTGATCGATAATTATTTATGAAATCTGAAAATCCTTTCACCGGAATACTTGCCCCGGAACGCATCCGTACCGATTACCTGCATCGTCTGGCCTGGGGGACCGATGCCAGTTTTTACAGAAAGATCCCTCAGATTGTACTTTTTCCGGAAAATGAAAAAGAAGTGGCCCGGATTATGGCCGTAACCCACAGAAAAAAAATGCCGGTAACTTTCCGGGCAGCCGGAACAAGTCTTTCAGGACAAAGCCTTTCTGACAGTATCCTATTGGTGGCAGCCACAAAATGGGACAAGTACCAGGTACACGACAACGGTGCGACCATTACCCTGGAACCGGGGATCGTGGGAGACCGGGTCAATGAGATCCTGAAACCTTACGGCAGAAAATTTTCTCCCGATCCGGCATCAGTTTCTTCTGCCATGGTGGGCGGGATCATTGCCAACAATGCCTCCGGAATGAACTGCGGCACCCACGCCAACAGCCACAGGATCGTCCGTTCCATGCGCCTTGTTATGGCTGACGGAACCGTCCTGGATACGGGGAGTAAAGAATCCCGGGATGCCTTTTGCAGGACACACCCGGAATTCCTGATACAACTCATGCAGCTCCGCGAACGGGTTATGAAGCATCCTTCCCTGGTGGAAAAGATCAGGTACAAATACAGCATCAAGAACGTGACCGGTCTGAACCTGCTCCCCCTGGTGGAATTTGAAGATCCTTTCGACCTGATAACGCATCTTATCGTAGGGTCTGAAGGGACCCTGGCCTTTCTTTCCCGTGTCACGGTCAGTACCGAACCCCTGTGGCCGTTGCGTGCCAGTTCTATGGTTTATTTCACTTCCATAGAAGAAGCCTGCCGGGCCGTTCAGGCACTCAGGGAAATGCCCGTGATCGGGACGGAGCTTCTGGACAGAAAGGCACTCAAATCGGTTGAAGGACGGAAGGGAATCCCGGATTTCATCAAAGACTTTCCAGATGGCACCACCGCCCTGCTGATAGAAACTGCCGGCCACAACAAAGCGGAACTGAACGCAAAGATCCAAACGATCATCCAGGGTCTGGACCGCTTTACAAAATTACGTCCTGTATCCTTTACCGATAAAGAAAGCGAGTATTCCGTGCTGTGGAACATCCGGGCCGGAATCTTTCCTTCCATCGGCGGAATGAGGAAACCCGGGTCCACCTGCCTGATCGAGGATGTGGCATTCCATCTGAAAGACCTGCCGCAGGCCGTTGCCCAATTGCAGGATATCCTTACAAAACACGGATACGAAGACAGCGCCATTTACGGCCATGCCCTGGAAGGCAACTTCCATTTCATTCTCAACCAATCCTTTGACACCCGGGAGGAAGTCGCCCGTTACCAGGCCCTGATGGAGGAAGTGATCTCGCTGGTTGCCGGAAAATACAACGGATCGCTTAAAGCAGAACACGGAACGGGCCGGAACATGGCTCCCTTCGTGGCCACTGAATGGGGAGAAGATGCCTTCGATATTATGAAGCGCCTGAAAAATCTTTTTGACCCGCAGAACCTCCTCAACCCCGGTGTGATCTTTAACCAGGATCCCCTGTGCCATATTAAAGATTTCAAACCCCTCCCGGTGGTACACCCGGTGGTGGACAAATGTATAGAATGCGGCTTCTGCGAGATCAATTGCCTGACCTGGGGCCATACCCTCAGTTCCAGGCAACGGATCATCGTCCGGCGAGAGATCAGACGGCTGTGTGAAACGGGGGAGAATCCCAAATTGCTGAAACAGCTTGAAAAGGATTACTTCTATCCCGGACGGGCTACCTGTGCAGGCGACGGACTATGCGCCACTTCCTGCCCTATGGAGATCAATACGGGCGATTTGACGCATTACCTTAGGGAACAGGCCCATCCTCCGGGATCCCGTGACGAGATCCTGGGACGTCTGTCCGCAGAACATTTCTCCGGTCTGAAAAACATCATGAGGATAGTGCTGAAGCTTGCACGCACAGCACACATCGTTCTCGGTTCGGCTATCATGGGCTGGATCTGCCGGATAGCCCATCAATTGGGATTCCCCCTCTGGACACCTGCGATGCCGGGAGCCCATCGTGTAAAACCACTGCCACAGACCGGTGAACGGGAAAAAGACAAAGTAGTCTACTTCCCTTCATGCATCAACCAGAGCATGGGAGTGGCACGGGGTGCCCCTGACAATACTCCCCTTACGGAAAAAATGGTCAACCTGCTCCAAAAGGCGGGCTTCGATGTCATTTTCCCCGACAATATGGACAACCTGTGCTGCGGGACCATATGGGAAAGCAAAGGCATGCCCCACATAGCCGACCGTAAAACGGCAGAACTGAACGGAGCCCTGTGGATCGCAAGCCGGGCAGGCAAATACCCGGTACTATGCGACCAAAGTCCCTGTTTGTACCGCATGCGGGAAAAGATCAAAAACATGGACCTTTATGAGCCGGTGGAATTTATAGAAAAGTTTCTTGTCCCCCGGCTGGATTTCCACCCTACCGACCTGCCCGTAGCCCTGCACATTACCTGCACTACACAGAAAATGCACCTGGAAAAGGAAATGCGACGTTTGGCGGAAAGGTGCGCTACCCATGTGGTGATCCCCCGGGAAGTGGGTTGCTGCGGCTTTGCCGGAGACAAGGGATTTACACGGCCCGAGGTTAATGCCTATGCCCTGAGAAAACTCAGACCACAACTGGAAGCCGCCGGTGTCAGGACCGGTTATTCCAACAGCCGTACCTGCGAGATCGGACTGATGACCAACGGCGGCATTCCCTACATGTCCCTGGTGTATCTTGTGGATTCGTGTACTACGCCAAAAAATCCGTCAAATTAAAACGGAAATGAACATCAGACTTTTATTGTTTCTAACAGTCATCTTCCTTGCAGGCAGCTGCAGCAATGGTGACGTCACCTGTTTTGCGGTAATCGCAGACACCCACATCAACAGGAACAATCCCAACTCCGAAATGGAACTGATGACCGTCATCAGTGACATCAACGCACAGGACAGCATAGATTTTGTGATCCTTGCCGGTGATATTACCGAATTCGGTTCCGATGAGGAAATACGTTCTGCTCACAGTATCCTTGAATTACTTGAAAAACCCTGGTACATCCTGTCGGGCAACCACGATTCCAAATGGTCCGAAAGCGGATGCAACACCTTCCTGGAAACATTCGGGTACGAACAATTCTCATTTGTACACAACAACATCCTTTTTGCCGGCACCAATTCAGGACCCAACATGCGCATGGCTCCGGCCATGGTGCCCAGGGAAAGCATGGTATGGCTGGACAGTTTATTGCAGACCGTCCCCAAAAGAATGCCAGTAATATTCATCAACCATTATCCGCTCACCGAAGACATGAGCAATTACACGAAAGTCATTGATCTTCTCAGGACCAGGGACATCCGCCTTTCCATCTGCGGGCATTACCACACAAACGAAGCAATGGCCACAGAAGGTATTCCGGTGATCAAATGCCGGTCTTCCCAGTCCAGGGGACAAGAGGGCCC
>LFSY01000139.1 GCA_001512865.1 Rikenellaceae bacterium DTU002
CGGGCCTATGCGCTTTATTTTGTGAAGTACGTTCAGCAAATGAAGGCCGAGGGCATTGTCATAGATGCTGTTACGGTTCAGAACGAACCGCTTCACGGTGGCAATAACCCGAGTATGGAAATGAGCCCCGGCGAGCAGTTGACCTTTGTAAAGGATTACCTGGGGCCAGCATTTGCCCAAAACAATATTGAAACGAAAATTGTGATCTACGATCATAATTGCGACCGTCCGGATTATCCCCTGACCGTACTGGCCAATGAGGAAGCAAAAAGTTACATAGACGGCACGGCTTTTCACCTCTATGGTGGTGATATCAGTGCCATGTCTACCGTTCATGCTGCCCACCCCGACAAATCACTTTATTTCACCGAGCAATGGATAGGGGCCCCCGGCAATTTTGCCGGGGATTTGCAATGGCACATGCGAGAGGTCATTATTGGCTCTATGCGCAACTGGAGCAGGGTGGCCCTGGAATGGAACCTGGCCTCGGATCCCCAAACCGGGATACACACTCCAGGAGGCTGCACCACCTGCCTGGGGGCCATAACCATAGACGGCAACAAGGTTACCCGTAACCCGGCCTGGTACATCATTGCCCATGCTTCCAAATATGTACGTCCCGGCTCTGTTCGCGTAGAGTCCGCCTATTCGGGCAATCCGGACGATCTGCCCAACGTGGCCTTCCTAACCCCTGACAACGAAGTTGTATTGCTGATTATGAATAACATAGACAGGAAACAAACGTTTAATATTGATATTCACGGCACCTCTTTCAGCATCGATCTCGGGGCCGGAGAAGTAGGTACGTTGCACCCTGATTGATAAATATATTTATTGTATGATGAATAAAAAAATACTTACAGGCGTGGTATGGGCACTTTTCACAGGCTTTGCCATCGCCATACTGGTTGCGGGTATTGTCGATTACATCGCCTGGGGATGGCCAATCGCATTGGTCATGACGCTACTAATCCTTAGTCTGGTGTTTTCCGGAGCTTCAGCGGCGGTTGCCCTTGTCAAAGGACTGGCCCGCATCAATTTCTGGCTTTTCGTCGCACTGGCGAGCGGCATTCCGGTGATGCTGATGTTCTTCAACATGGGGATGCCCGGCACTTTGATCGTGTATGCAACCTTCGCCACGAGCTTTGTGCTGATCGGGACCGGGGTGCAACTCATTAGAAGAAAACGGGCCGAGGTGAAAAACCTGCACCGGATCCTGGCGGTCCTGAGCCTGGTTATCGGCGTTTGTACCCTGGCAGGTAGTCTGACGTGGCTCCTGTATCCCGGCAAACCCGCTGAAATGCCGCGGTACGCCGCTGCCTCGGCCCAAAACCTGCCCGAGGTGCTGGAGGGGAGCCATCCCGGTGAGCCGGGGCCTTACCAGGTCTGTTCCCTGACTTACGGAAGCGGGAAGGACAAGCACCGGGAAGCCTTCGGAGACAGTGCCGCCTTGATTACCACTCCGGTGGACGGATCCACATTCCTGGATTCGTGGAAGGGATTCAGCGGCAAAATGCGCACCTGGTATTATGGTTTTGATCAGAAGGAATTACCTCTCAACGCCAGTGTATGGTATCCTCAGGGCGAAGGTCCGTTCCCGCTGGTGCTGATCGTGCACGGGAACCACCTGGCCCAGGATTTCTCCGAT
>LFSY01000009.1:0-815 GCA_001512865.1 Rikenellaceae bacterium DTU002
GCCATTTACAACCTGGAAGAAATCAAACTGGCTGACAACGTGGCCAAAGGATACCTGTTCTACCCTTTTACCGGAAAATTTGAAGAAGCCATCACAATCCCCGAGTTTTCCGGAAACTTTGTCGCAAGCGGTTATTGTGGCGATGGCAACGTTTATTCAACTATTACGGACCTTTATCGTTTTTACCGGGCATTGGATGCCGGAAAATTGATAAACAGCCAATCATTTGAAAAAGCCACTCAAAAACACTTTCTGGCCCACAATCTTTACGGAGAAAATGAATACGGGGTAAGTTTCGGTTATGGCTGGAGTATTGCCGATGCCCCGGTGACCATCATCCAACGGGGCGGGGAATTGCCCGGTTACCTCTCCAATTCCATCTGGAACCTGGACAACGACCGCCTGATCCTATACCTCATGAACGATTATCTTTCCTACCTGTCTTACCAAAGCTACATCTACCCTGCTTATGCCCGAATCATGCATCAAAACCTGTTGGAAATTCCCAAACTATTTGCCAGTATGGAATTAACCAAAATGGCCGTGACGTGTACCCCGGAAGAAATGGCACTCAAAATACAGGAAATAAAGGAACAACCCGACCTTTATGACACAGACATTCACGGGTTACAATTCCTGGCACACAAACTGAATCAATTGGATTTAACAGAAAAAACCGCATTGATCATGGATGCCTTTCAGGAACCAGTTCCAACATCTCCCATAGATAAAGCCCCTTAAACCCAGGAAACCTTTTTCCCCTGAATTAACAAAGCAATCAGCAACACGCAGACAGACAGACAGACAGACAGACA
>LFSY01000009.1:830-1083 GCA_001512865.1 Rikenellaceae bacterium DTU002
ACAGACAGACAAACAGACAGAAAAAAAATGAAAGGAGGAATCAGAATTATTGCTACCGGACTCTTGTTATTGGCTTTCGGGTGCAAAAATGCTACACCAATAGTAAAAGAACCATGGATTGAGAAACCCGTCTCTGAATGGCCTAATTTTGCCCTTACTAATGAAATAAGCTTTAAAGACACCACTTACATAAATTTGGCTAATTCTTTTCTCATCGATACCGGATACGACACGTTGGGCATTTCCTGCAAGC
>LFSY01000009.1:1121-4396 GCA_001512865.1 Rikenellaceae bacterium DTU002
TTTAATACCCTTAAAGTACGGGATTGGATCCTGTTTGAAATTGACAAAAAGGATTTGGATTTTTATCCATTAAAAATAAGATACTCTCCGGTTAAAACAAATGAGATAATCTATGCCGTTGGATGGGGCACAAAGCAAGAAGATAACAGCCAGTATGCATTGACAAAACTCAAGTGCTATATGAATCTCGGGGATTATTTTTATACTCAAACACTTTCTACTGATATTCATCCCGCCGGGAGAAGCGGATCCCCGGTAATAGATAAAAATGGTTATTTAGTTGGAATTGTTTCCGGAGCTGAAGGTAAATTTGGAGTAATCGGTAGTGTTAATTATTTAAAAACCATGATGGATAAATACAACATTGAATATAACCCCGAATAATGGAGCAAGAAATTATTACATACATTAATAGTGTAAACAAGTACTTAAGCCTTATTTCTTGCCTCCTTGTGAAATAGTCTGCCTGTCATAGCAACTCACTGATCCGTTCAAAAATTCTCCGGCTTTCCCGGTCTTTTTTGTACCTCAATATGGTTCTGAATCCCTGAATATCAGTAATAACTATGTATATTCCTTTTCCGGAATTAATATACAAACGGCATTTCCCGAATTCATCCAGCCTGAAATTTCCCTTGTGTACCGGTCCCAAGCTAAACCCGTTGGTCCTCATCAAAATAGCCGGAATAGTATCCGTCAGTTCCACTTTTTCGATTTCCGAGACTTTCATTTCTTTGCCGTACATCCCGGTAAAACGGATGATATCACCGTTTATCTGAGTTTTTGTAGTCATAAAACCGAACAGGAATATACCTGCCAAAAGAAACAGTATGATCCCCAGTATCAGGTAGTGGCTTATGCCGTACTTCTCCCTGTTGTGGTTGAACCTGTTGGCAGTCATCATGAGAATGGAAGATCCTACAAGTGTTACTATCAGGATCACCATATTGGCCAGTGTCGGCCATCCGGCCCAACGGAACAGCAGGTACCCCGCCATAATCACCATACCCATAATGATCAAGCCATTACGAATATATCGTGAAAGCCCGTCTATATCTACGTTCTTTTTCTTCTCAGGAGATAATGTGTTGTAACCGGCAATCAGTCCAGGATAAGCCTTCACCAGGAATCCCAAACCAATGAAAAGTAAACCCATGATCAAATGAACAGTTCCCATAGCAAAAATGGTTTGGTCACACTCTATTTCGTCGGAACCACTTTCTGTATGGTCCCGTCTTCGTTGTAATACAATTTGTCAAAACAGACAGACCGGCGGAAAGGATGCGGGCTGCCCTTGTGTCCCCACCCGAACTTTTCAACCGAATCCGGATGGTTCCGGTAATACAGGTCCGAGTTGTGGTAAAACAAATACCACTGTCCCTTGTACTCCACGATGGAATGGTGGTTGGTCCCGCTGTTCATGGGCTGCAGGATCACNNGACAGGTAATACGTTCCGTTGTATTTGTGCATCCACACGGCCTCAAAAAAATCATCCGTCCCTTCCAGCAGGTGTACTTGCCCGTCGTAGGAGATCATGTCTTCGTTCAGCTTGATGGCATTGACCACCAGTTGTCCCATGTAGAGGTAGGCCTGACCGTCATCGTCAATGAAGACCGCCGGGTCTATGAAATCGCGGGTGCACACCACCCCCCTGCTTTTTGTATGAATCAATGCCGAGTCTAACGGATCCCTGAAGGGACCGTACGGGGTGTCGGCAACCGCCACCCCGATCCTGGCGGCCTCTACCGGGTAATAGAAATAATACTTTCCGTTGCGTTTTATGCAGTCCGGTGCCCACGCCCGGGAAGAAGCCCAGCTGATACCGTCCAGGGAAAAGACCACCCCGTGATCCGTCCATTGTTGCATATCGGTCGTGGAAAACACATGCCAGTCCTTCATGCTGAAGTTTACCGCATCATCCTCGTCGTGTGAAGGATAAACGAACAACGTATCATTAAAGACACGTGCCGAAGGATCGGCCGTGTACATATGTGTGATGAACGGGTTACGGCGTCCCTGCGCGCAAGCGCCTCGGCCCAAAGCCTCCAGCTTTGCCTCCATATCGCCAAACATCAACCGGAGATCCAGGCGGTCGTAAACACGGACCGGACGGCCTTCGGGGTTCTTCCGGAACTGTCCTTGCTTATCCACCAAAGGAGCCGGAACCAGGCGGTAAAAGCTTGAGGAGGGATCCGGTTCCCAGTTGCTTTGCAGCGAGGTGAGCAGTACCAGCGGAGAATCCCCCAGGATGTACGTTTCGCCCATGGGATTGCCCCACCGGTTCATGTTTTCCATAACCTCCTGCAGGGACCGGGCCAGGTATTGACCTATCCCGCCGGAAGGTTTTACGCGGGACAATAGTTCGTCATAAGAGTAAACGCATTGCCTGTAGGCATTGCGGGGCACCTGCCAAAGGGGAATGTCCGATCGGTTGAAGACCGTTTGCACAGCCGGGATGCAAATGCTCACGTTGTACTCCACGGCTGAATGTCCCGGAGGAGGAAAGGCCATTCCTTCGTACTCAGGCCCCCCTATCCAAACCAGGGTGAAACGGCCGGCAATAGAGGGTTCAAGCAGCCAGGCACTGGCCACATCGGTCAGTCCTCCCCCGCAAACCACGTAAAGCGGCATATCGGTATCGGTACGCAACGCCTCGGCAATGATCTTGCGGGCTCCCGGCGAATCCACCGGCACCTCCGGATCTGTCATCCCCGTTTCCGCCCCCGGCAGCACCGGAATACGGTCCTGCATCCCCAGCAACGATACCACTTCTGTAGCCTTGCGGCAGGCCAGCTCCACGGAACTCACCGAGCGGTCAAAAGAAGTGCGGTCGGTAAGATGCGACCCAATGACGGCAGCAATTTCCGTTGAACCGCACAACAGATGATGCGCCAGCTGAAACAAGCCGTCCGGATCTCCCCCGAAATCGTTCACAACGATCACCCGCATACGCGGCTTGACAATACTGTTTTGCCAGCCTGGTTCCCGGGTATAGACGGGCACAGACATTAACAAAATCAATAATAGGAGTAGTAATTTTTTCATGCTACTAAGATAGCAAAAAAGTGTGCGTTGCACACATTGTTCTTTTGCCTGATAATCAAGCAATAAGAAAAAAGGTACCCCGGGGGTACTAAATTCGTAAAACGCTAATAATCAACTAAAAGAATCAAGGGTGCGTTGCACTCACAAATGCAATCCGGCGGCTGTCGGGAGCCCAGGAGTTGACGTTGATGGTGCCCTGGCCGCCAAAGAGCTTGAGCAACAGGCGGGA
>LFSY01000009.1:4538-4707 GCA_001512865.1 Rikenellaceae bacterium DTU002
TGGAAGGTCATTTGTTCCTGTGCCGAGCCGTCGGCGCGCATGCGCCAGAGCTGCATCAAACCGGAGCGGACCGAGTTGAACCAGATGTATTCTCCGCAAGGGGTGTACTCGGGACCGTCGTCCAGGCCGGGAGCATCGGTCAGGCGGGTTTCCGTGCCACCGCCGGCCG
>LFSY01000075.1 GCA_001512865.1 Rikenellaceae bacterium DTU002
GCCTGTCCTTCCCTGACATATACGTTCTTTATCTTACCGGGTGCAGGGAAACTCAGCATGACATTGTTCGATTCCTCTACAACACCCACATATTCCCTTTCAGAACGGATCATGGATTCTGAGACCGTAAGCACCCGCACCTTCACATCGCCTGACACCGGCTTATAATTACCGGGATTGGACCTGCAGAAAGTGAGCAGCAGGATTGTGGATAAAAGTATGAGAATGCCTGTGATTCTGGATGATTTCATAACGGAATTGTTAATTATGCAAAAGTAATTAAATTCATTCAAAACCATTATATTTGCACAGAATATATATGAAAAAACTATCTCCCCGGCTCTTGCTGCACACTTGTTGCGGACCCTGTTCCACCACGGCACTGGAACGGCTCTTTCCGGACTACGAGGTGACAGTATTTTTTTTCAATCCCAACATCGCTCCGGCCGGTGAATACACCCTTAGAAGGGATGAATCGCGGCGTTTCACGGAAAAAGCATACGGAAACGATGTGCCTTTTGTGGAAAGGAATCCGGGATATGATTTTTTTTTAAACGCGGTCAAAGGCCTGGAGAACGAGCCGGAAGGAGGTACAAGATGTGAGATGTGCTTTCGGCTGAGGATGGAAGGCACAGCGCGCTATGCAAAGGAAAACGGTTATTCCTTTTTTTGTACCACCCTGACCCTGAGTCCTCATAAGAACGCGGTCCTTATCAACCGGATCGGCTTTGAAACGGCTGAAAAAACCGGGAGCGTTGTGTACCTGCCTTCCGATTTCAAAAAACAGGACGGATTCCGCAGATCCATTGAAATTGCAAAAGATTACGGAATGTATCGTCAGAAATACTGCGGGTGTCTCTTTTCCGTGGAACATCTGAAATAGGCGGCATAAAAAACCGTCTCACCCGTCCATGCTATTTATACAGGAAACGCTTGATACTGCGTTTTGGTGTCTTTTCAAAGGCTTCGGGCAGCAGTTCAATTTTGTGGATCCGGCTGAAGACCGGCAGCAGCATATTCAACCGCATACGGTTATCTTCCATCAGCTGGGCCAGGTTCATCGAGTCGAGTGATTCCTGCGATACACGGTCGTAATCGGGGAACACCAGGGCTACCAGTTTTTTATCCCTTTCCACCACAATGGATTCGACCACGTAAGGTTGGTTGTTGAGCTTGTCTTCTATCTCTTCGGGATATATATTCTGTCCGTTGGCACCAATGATCAGGTTCTTGCTGCGTCCCTTAATGAAGAAATTGTTGTCCTTGTCCATAAGCCCCAGGTCACCTGTACGGAGCCATCCATCCTTGGTAAATGCGGCTGCCGTTGCCTCGGGATTTTTGTAATAACCTAACATCACATTGTCCCCGCGGGCCTGGATCTCTCCCACAATGGCGCGGGGATCGTCGGAATCAATTCTCAGCGACATCCTGTGCACCGGTTTTCCGCAGGATCCCTTGACAAATTTTCTTGTATCCTCATAGGAAAGCAGCGGTCCGCATTCGGTCATGCCATAACCAACTGTATAAGGCAGTTTCACGGCTTTCATCAAATCTTCCACTTCCTGGTTTATGGCAGCACCGCCAATGACAATGGTACGGATCCTTCCGCCAAAGGCATGTAGCAGTTTCTTGCGGATCTGTTTGTAGATCACGGACGCCAGGCCTGGAATTTTCATAATGGATTTTACCATCGGTTTGCGGATGGTGGGAAATACGGAACTCTTGAAGATCTTTTCTATCACAAGGGGAACGGTGATCAGCATATAGGGCTTGACTGTTGCCAGGGCGTCGAGCAAGACCTTGGGAGAAGGAACCTTGCCCAGGAAAAAGACCTGCGTCCCTCCTGCCAGCTGGTAAAGATACTCAAAGGCCATTCCGTACATGTGGGCCATGGGAAGCATGGACACCAGGGTATCCCCGGGACCGTTCGGCATTTCACTTTGTCCAAACTGGATATTGGAACTGATGCTCCTGTAGGTGAGCATCACTCCTTTTGGTGCACTGGTCGTTCCTGAAGTATAATTGATCAGGGCCAGGTCATCAAAATTATCGGTCGGATAGCTGACCTGTTCCGGGCCGAACCCTTCAGGATACTTTTCTTTGAACAACGTGTCGAGCGAGGCATATGCTTCCTTCACGGCATTGTCCTTTGAAAACAGCACATTGTTATCTTCCAGGCTCATCACAAGTTCCAACAGGGGCATTCTGGCAATGTCCGTTTTTTCCCAAATATCGTTGCTCACAAAAAACAAGCGCGATTCAGAATGGTCCGTAAGGGTCATGACGCTTTCGGGGAGGAAATCGTTCAGCAAAGGCACGGCCACAGCCTCGTACGAAGTAACGGCCAGGAACGCTATGCCCCATTCGGCGCTGTTGGGACCGCAAAGAGCTACCTTATCGCCTTTCTTTAAACCCAGTTTCTCAAACAGGATGTGGTGCCGGGCGACTTGTTGGGCAATTTCACCGTAGGTAAAGGAATTCTTTTTGTAATTGGTTAGAGCGGGCATGTTCCACTCCGTAACAATACTATTGTGGATATATTCCAGATAATGAGTTTTCATAACCAGTTTTTTTATTACCGGTTAAAAATATACATTTTTTTTGACATAGGATCCTATACGGGACAGGGAAATTTACACCCTCCTAAGGATCAGTGCGGTACCCATTCCGCCTCCGATACAGAGTGACGCCAGACCATAGGGGACCTTACGGCGTTTCATTTCATGGATCAGTGTAACGGTAATGCGGTTTCCGGAGGCACCTATGGGGTGACCCAACGCAATGGCCCCGCCGTTGACGTTACAATGTGTTTCAAACCACTTGCTGTCCACATCCTGTTGCTGTTCCAGTTCATGCATCACACCCAGGGATTGTGCGGCAAATGCCTCGTTCAGCTCTAACAGGTCCATCTGAGAGAGTTGCATTCCGGCTCTTTTCAAGGCCTTGTCAATGGCGGGTACAGGTCCCATTCCCATATAGGCGGGATCAACCCCGGCCTGGCCCGAGGCGACGATCTCCGCCATAGGGGTAAGCCCCATTTCCCTGACAGCCCTTTCCGAGGCCAAAAGCACAAAAGAAGCCCCATCGTTGATGCCCGAGGCATTGGCTGCAGTCACCGTGCCTTCCTTTTTGAAAGCCGGACGCAGGGTCCCCATTTTTTCCAGGGTCGTGTTCCTGTTGGGAAACTCATCTGTATCAAAAACAAAGGATTCTTTTTTGCGGGAAATGGTCACGGGCACAATTTCGTCCCTGAATTTTCCCGAATCAATCGCCTGAATGGCCTTTTGCTGTGATGCATAAGCAAATGCATCCTGCCGTTCACGTGAAATATGGTATTTTTCAGCAATGTTTTCGGCCGTTATTCCCATGTGAAAGTTGCTGAAGGCATCTGTCAATCCGTCACAGACCATATGGTCAACGGCTTTGAAATCACCCATTTTGATCCCTTCGCGTATTCCCTGCATCACAAATCCTGCCGAGGACATATTCTCGGTGCCTCCAGCCAGGACAATAGAAGCATGACCACAAAGTATGGATGCGTACCCGTTAATGATCGATTTCATGCCGCTGCCGCAGATCATGTTGACCCCGTATGCGGGTACATGATGGGGAATACCTGCGTTAACCGAGGCCTGACGGGCCACCCCTTGTTTCTGACCTGCCATCAGGATGTTCCCCACGATTACCTCGTCTACCAGGGAAGGATCGATCTTTGTTTCTTCCAGGATGTTCCTGATTACGGTCGTCGCCAGGTCGGCCGGACTTATACTGGTCAGTGATCCCAGCATTTTACCTATGGCTGTGCGTTTGGCTGCAATGATATATACCTTTTCCATGTTTTTTGATTTTTTTAGGATTACATTTGTTTCAGATCTTCTGATACTATCAGACTGCAGGCGGTTGCTTCCTGTACCTGTTCCAGGGTAAATTCCGGATTGATCTCACGCAGCAACAATCCTTCATTTGTAACGTCCATGACACCCATTTCCGTAATGATCCGGTCAACCTGTCCGGCTGCCGTCAAAGGCAACGTACATTCTTTTAATATTTTATGATTTCCTTTAGCCGTATGCTCCATGGTCACGATGACTTTTTTGGCCCCTGTGATCAGGTCCATGGCCCCTCCGATGCCCGGGGTCTTGATCCCCGGAATGGACCAGTTGGCAATATTCCCTTTTTCATCCACCTGCAGCGATCCCAGGATGGTCACATCCACGTGACCTCCCCGAATTATGGAAAATGACGTGGCCGAATCAAAACAGGAAGCTCCGGGTTTCAGGGTGATCGGTCCGCCGCCGGCGTCGATCAGATTGGGATCTTCCTGGCCGGGAGCAGGCGGATTTCCCATACCCAGGCATCCGTTCTCGGATTGCATGATCACTTTGATGTTCTCGGGCAGGTATTTAAGCACCTGAGTAGGCAGTCCGATCCCCAGATTGACTACGTCTCCGTCTTTCAATTCCTTAGCTGCACGGCGAGCTATGACTTCCCTGATTTGATTCTTGTCCATGTTTACTGCATTTTTTTAAAGTTACTGATTCATTTTTCTTTTTTCAAATTCCTGAGCGACAAAAGAGGCCACGTCCTCTGCATACGTATTGGTACCGAACCCGGCATCAAACCCTATTTCCCTGGCCAGCTCATGAGAGATCCTGGGTCCTCCGCACACCAGTATCATGCGGTCCCTGATGCCTTCGGCCTGTGCCATTTCAATGAATTCAGACAGGTTTTTGATGTGAATATCTTTCTGTGTCACGGTCTGGGATATGAGAATCGCATCTGCCTTGATTTCAAGTGCTTTGGCGATCATTTCCTCATTGGTGACCTGGGATCCCAGGTTGTACGCCTCGATCATTTCGTACCGTTCCAGCCCGTAATGCCCGGCATATCCTTTCATGTTCATGATGGCGTCAATGCCTACCGTATGGGCATCGGTACCCGTACTGGCTCCTACCAGGACAAGCTTTCGGCCAATATGCTCAGTTATGTACCGGTCTATCCCGTGCATGTCCATGACCGTACTTTCCACCTTGGGCACATGAATACCGGCATAATTGACGGTATGCTGCAGGTTGCCGTAACAATTGAAAAACGTGAAGCCCGGTGTCAGTTCCCTGGAAAAGACAACCTGGGGATTTTCCATTCCCATGCTGCGCAACAATTGTTTGGCAGCTTCAACGGCCTCGGGGCCGAAAGGTACCGGTAACGTAAAACTGAGCTGTACCTTTCCGTCGTTCATGGTATCCCCGTATGGCTTTACCTGTGTAAGATCCAGTGTTTTGTCGAAATCCTGCAATTCTGTTGAATACAAACCTCCTCCCATGATCATTTGTTTCCTTTAAGCAATTCAATATATGGATTCATATACAAAGAAGACTTACGGGTCACCCCTTCCAGTCCCTTCCCTCCGTCCCTGGATCTCCGGATATTGGCAAAATACCCTTTTTCCAGGGCTGTAAATAAACCTTCTTCCCTTAATTTTTCCAGCAACCTGCAGGCATCTTCCAGTACCCGGGCGGCTCTTTTACGTATGATGCCGTTTTTTTTGAATTCAACTTCTTCCCCTATGCTCCGGAAACTGGTAAATATGTACCTTGCATTTTCAATAGACAGGTACCTGTCGCTCATGAAAGGGGTGTGAATGGCCTCTGTGGGCATCCCCAGCAACTGGATCCCCTGTCCGGTCCATATCCCTGCCAGGTTGAAAAGGGCATCCTGAATGTGTCCCCTGAAAATATTCCCGGTCATGAATTTTGTCGGGGGCATGTACTTGAGGGGAGCTTCCGGGAAGATCTCCCTGGTCATCTGTGCCTGTGCCAGTTCGTAAAGGAAGGCATTCTCCAGCCCGGGGTCCATCTCGAAGGCGTGTCCCAGACCCATTTGTTCCGGTGGCAATCCGGCGATCAGAGCCAGCTGTTCATTGATAAAGTCCGAGGCCAGCACCGTATGTGCTTCCTCGAACGCATCGGCCGTGGTAAGGTAATTGTCCTCTCCGGTATTGATAATCACCCCTGCAAATCCGTTGATGATACGTGAAAAATACTGATCGACCAGAGTGCGCTGCATGTTGATGTCGCGGAAAAGGATGCCGTACAATGCGTCGTTCAGCATGACATCAAGTCCTTCGAATGCGCCCATGACGGCTATTTCGGGCATGCAGAGGCCCGAGCAGTAATTGCACAAACGGATGTAGCGACCTGTTTCCTCCCCTACCTGGTCCAGTGCCTTGCGCATGATCCTGAAATTCTCCTGGGTGGCGAACGTTCCCCCGAATCCTTCAGTAGTGGCACCGAAAGGCACAAAATCCAGGAGGGATTGTCCCGTAGTCCTGATCACGGCAATGATGTCGGCACCCTGGCGTGCGGCAGCCTGTGCCTGAACGGCGTCTTCATAGATGTTTCCCGTAGCAACGATCACATACAGGTAAGGACGCGGTCCTTCTCCCAGTCTTTTCAGGTTGTGCTCCCTTTCCAGTCTTTTTTCCCTGATACGGGCAATGCTTTTGTCAATGACAGGTTTCAGGGCCTCCTCTATGTCACGGTGAGGGCTTACCGGAAGATCCCAGGATACGAATGTTCCCCCGGATATGGCCCGGGCTGTCTGATCGGGTGTCATCCCCTTGCGGCAGAGGACATTTCCCAGAAAATGAAGCGCCCCGTCTCCCAGCATGCCTTTTTCCTTCAGGGCGTCCACCACAAGGTTGGGCAACGGGATCCCGTCACTGTCCGTGCCGTCTATACCTGTAAGGCGGCACAACGTCCTTTCCACTGCCACCGTAGTATAATTCTCTACAAAACGCTGGACCTGACCGGCGATTTCACCGGCCATGTTCCTGGCGCTTTCAACTTTTTTCAGATCAAGATCCAGTTTTGATGTGCTCATTTCACATATTTCTGTGCCGACTGTATAAAAGACTCGTCCACTCCCAGCAACCGTGCAATGCGCAGGGCTTCCATGGGTACCGAATCGGACAGGTCCTCTACCAGGCTGTAATTAATATATTCATTCATTTTTGAAGGATCGGGACGGTCTTTGACCTTGCTGCTGTCAAAGCCCGACACCCTTATTTTACGGCAGGACAGCCCCAGGTCTCCGTAATGCGTGCTCAACAGGGACATGACGTGATGGTCTTCCATGAATTCCACCAGGGCACACAGTATGGCGGCCCCTTCGGACGGGTTGGTCGTCCGGGCAGGTTCATCCACCAGCACCAGGGCACGGAGTCCGCCCCTGATTCTGGCCATTATCTGGTCCAGAAACACCATTTCGGCCGCAAACGATGACAACCCCCGGGACTGGTCCTGTTTGTCTCCTGAAACAAGAAAAACGTCCTTTACAAGGGGAACAGAGGCCTTTCGTGCCGGAACAAAGAAAGAAAACTGCGTCAGTACCTGTATAAGAGCCAGTGTCTTTAGTACGACCGTCTTGCCGCTCATATTGGCCCCGGTCAGCAGGCAGGGTCCCCTCCCAAGGGTAAGGGACACCGGCTGGAAGACCCGGTTCATGGCGGACAGGGCATCTGCTATCCCGGGATTGAACATCCCTTCAATTTTCAGATCGTCCGGGGATCTGACCCCGGCTAGATCGGGACGTACCATGGAAAAACGGCGTGCCAGCGATGCTTTGGCAAACCATAGCTCCATACGGGCCAGGCTGTCAAAACTTTCACTGAGCACAGGATACAGGGAGCTCAGCTGAGATGACAGCCTCTTCCTTACAGCCAGTTCTTCCCTGGCAACCAGGTCCTGCAAACGGGTCCATTGTTCTGTTTCCTTTTCGGGATCGGTGGC
>LFSY01000008.1 GCA_001512865.1 Rikenellaceae bacterium DTU002
ACTTTTAAAACGGTTAACGATACGCTTGCCACCCTGCAGGTAACGCAACGTCCTTTGGGAATATCCGTTCCTGAAGACCTGATCGCTTTCCGGGATGATGTCAACGACAAAAAAGACCTCCGACCATGGATGGACAGCGACAGTACCGTACATTTGCTGGCCAATCTGGATATGTCTTCCGTTGCAGACTGGACTCCCATTGGGGAACATACCTATTACCTGTTGTTCAACGAGAGGAACAGCAGTTTTTCAGGAACTTTTAACGGGAATAACCATACGATCAGTAACCTTAACATAACAGGGACGACCTACAGATCTACCGGTCTTTTCGGTTCGGTTATCAATGCTGAAATAAGGGATCTGATTCTGGATCAGTCCTGTTCCGTCACCGTTACTCCCGGAGATTATCAATACATGGCTACTGGCGGCATTTGCGGAACCCTTGCCGGCGGTACCGTAAACAATTGTCATTTCCGCGGCTCCATAAAAGTGTCCGGTAACAGCACCAGTGCATCCACAGGAGGAATTGCCGGAGTAATGACTACCGATCTATATCATAATCCTGCTGTTGTTTCCTACAGTTCCAATAGTGGTTCGGTTGAAGGATTGTACGAAACCGGAGGGATTGCAGGAACGCAAACAACGTCTGTTATCAGTTATTGTGAAAACAAAGCCGGGGCGGTCGTCAAAGGGATCGAATCCACCGGCGGAATATGCGGCTATTCCGGTATAGACGCTACTATCAGGAATTCACAAAACAGAGGTGCCGTGCAGGGAACGGGTAATATGACAGGGGGAATCTGCGGAGATCAGTACGATGGATCCCTGATCACTGATTGTGCAAACCTGGCAGATGCCTTTATCAAAGGCGCTTCTTTCACCGGAGGCATTTGCGGTTATTCCAGGGTGACCTGTAGGATTGAGAATTGTGAAAACAAATCGAGTATTACCGGGTCGGACAACCTGGGAGGAATATGCGGGGTGCAATACCTTACCTGCACTCTCCGGAATTGTACCAATACCGGGGCAATCACTTCCCGGGGAACTGAAGACGAGGAATCTGCCTGGACCGGAGGTGTTGCCGGTGGAAATATTTCTTCGGATATCCTGGATTGTGATAATACCGGAATGATCCGGGGTGAAACCGCAGTGGGCGGGATTGCCGGGTATTTTTACGGGGACAACGCTTACCGGGTAACGGGATGCAGTAATGCGGCAGAGGTGGAAGGCTTACACAGTACAGGAGGCATATGCGGATCTGTTTCGGGTGCTTTATTGACTATCAGTCAGGGAACTAACAGCGGTACAGTTACGGGAAATTCGAGTGTCGGGGGTATTGCGGGTACACTTACCGATAATGCATCTGTGGAAGGATGCTTGAACGAAGCTCAAGCTGCTATCAATGCCACTGAGGGTTCTGCCGCCGGCATTGCCGCCATGGTGGATGGGTCCGGTTCCGATATCATCAATTGTAAAAATTATGCGCCGGTAACTTCTACCTGGATTGCCGGTGGAATTACAGCTTATACCAAAGGCGTTTTAAAACAATGCCTGAATACGGGAACGATTACCACCCCGTTAAACGGCATAGCTGAAGGTTCGCAGGATGAAGAAAGCATTACGGAAGGCGATATCACGGACATAACCGTATCCGGAGGAATTGCCGGTGTGTCATCTTCAACGGTTGACGGTTGTGAGAACCGTGGCATTGTATCGGGTTATTCGGCCGGAGGGGTCGTTGCCCGTTTTACATCCGGATCTACCCTTTACAAGGTGAAAAACTGCATCAACAGCGGATCTGTTACCGGGCGCAAGAGTGCCGGAGGTGTGGTGGCGTCCAATACCAGCGGCGGAACCCTGGAAATGAATGAAAATTCGGGAACCGTTACGGGATCTTTCTTTGTGGGAGGTGTTGTGGCCGAAAACCTGAGAGGAAAAATCAACGAATGTACGAATTCGGGAACCATAACCGGTACGGAAACGGAAATGGACGATACGTATTTTGCCATAGCCGGAATCTGTGCGTTCAACGAAGCCGGAAATCTTACAGGTTGCGTAAATTCGGGATCTGTCACACGTATAAGCCGGACCGGAAAAAGCAAATTTGTGGGCGGTGTGATAGGAGTGACCGGACGGGGCGATTATTACTCCGGGGGCGAACTGAAAAGCTGCTCCAATTCCGGACCCGTTAGCGGATATATTAATACAGAGTTAGGTGTGAATTGCTTTGTGGGCGGCTTTTGCGGTTTCTTTGTATCGGGGCCTGCACCTGAAAACTGTACCAATACCGGCACCGTGAACGGAGAGCCTGCCAGCGATGCGAATATGTACGGAGGAACGAATTAAAAATTGCCATTGAATATGATAAAGCCGATTAAAATTTTACTGTCTCTTTTGACAGCGGGAACTTTTTTATTCCCGACTGCCTGTTCCCGGGGACCTGAAACACTGAAAATCATGTCCTACAACATCCGCCTGTCGCTGGTG
>LFSY01000103.1:0-26297 GCA_001512865.1 Rikenellaceae bacterium DTU002
TCTTTGTACAAAGCCCACATCTGGGGTGTTTCCCGTGCCGGTTTGCCGGTGACCTGCTCCAGAATACTGCGCTGGTCATTGATTATTTGTTCAAGCAGCTCAATATCCTGTTCCCTGCTCATGGGCTCATCTCCGTCTCCCCTCATTCCTACTGTTACAATGCTTTCGTTATGTTGCATTCTTTCAATACCCGTGCGCCAGAAGTCAGTGAGGACTTCCGGATTGGTTCTGTAATCCCAGGCTCCTGTTCCGTAGCGAGACCATTCCACATGGGCACGCATCATGGGCTCATGGTGAGATGTTCCTATAACAATCCCATATTCATCGGCCAACAGGGGATTCAGGGGATCATCATCGTAAAAGGCCCTCCCCCACATGGCCGGCCACAGAAAATTGCCCCTCAGGCGCATGATGTATTCAAAAACGTGTTCGTAAAAACGGCTGTTGAAAGACCCGTACCGCTCGTGTACCCATCCGGCCAGGGCTGGTGCTTCGTCATTGATAAAAAGGCCCCTGTACTTCACGGCAGGTTCTCCCGGTGAAAACACCCCGGGCAGGGCATACAGCTCTTCCGCCGGTCTGACCGGCACATCGGCCCAGAAATGGAGCGGAGTTACGCCTGACTGTCGGGAAAGGTCGTACAATCCGTAGATGGTGCCCCGTTTATCACTGCCGGCAATGACCAGGATTTCACGGATTCCTTCGGCCGGTTCCCTGACCACTGCGGCTATGTATGTATCCTTTTTCCCCTCAAGCCATTTACCGGGGATGATCCCTTTGGCGGCCAGTTTGTCTATCAGTTCGTGTTTTCCTATGGTCCCGGCCACAATCATTCTCGGACAGGGGGGCGTATCGGTTCCTGTATGGAGGACAGGGGCGGTCCCGGTAACCTTTTCCAGGTCTGAACACAGATGACCTGCTACGCGCAGAACCCCGGGAAAATCCTTGTCAGATATCCACAACGGGACAATGACCCCTTCGTGAGCTATGGCAAAACCGTTTTCGACAGGTTGCCTGACAATGTAGTCACTTTGCAACAGGCCGGACGGACCGGCAATTCCTTTGCTTGACAGGATCAAAGCCATCGTCGCCAGGAGGAAGATCCTGTATTTGTTCCCTGATGTCATCTCGAGATATTTATTTCTTTTCGTTCATTTTCAACTCAAATGTCCCGGCAGGCAAACCCGCAACATTCTGCAGATTGGCTTCCGTAGGATCATTTGCCCAGGCGTACCTTACGGCAACGGGTGAAAAATCCTGTTCTGTCCAGACCTCTACTTTTCTTTTCCCCCTGATACGGGCTTGTGCCCTGAAATAACGGCCCTTCCCGTCGGCCAGGGCAAAATGGGAAGGATCCAGGCCGTCTCTTGTCGCCAGGCCCTTCCCGGTATGGGCAAAGGTGATCACCACCCGGTTTCCCTTCCAGGCCACTTTTCGGGGGATAGGCGATAAGGGGGCCCTGTGGTTTCCCATTCCAAGGTATTCGGCTGCAGCAACCACCCTCAGGGCAACATCCTTTTTGTTGAGCGGATGGACATCGTTCCATTCTCCCAGATCAAGGGTTACCACCAATGCCGTATGTTCCCGGGCTTCCGCCGCCCGTCGTTGTTCATCCCTGCGACATGCCCAATCGGTCTCTACCGGCCAGGGTCCGTAGTCTTTCATATAATCAGGCAACTGAACGATCACAAAGGGAAGTGCGTCTTTTTTCCAATCCCTTCGCCACCGGTCGATCAGGGCACAAAGCATCCGGTCGTAATCCCGCCTGTGCGTCTCGCTTTCCCCCTGGTACCATACCACGCCTTTTACGGGGAACTGCGTCAGCGGCGCCAGCAGCGCATTGTACAGGCCTGCGGGCTGGTAGTGCCAGGTAGTCGTGGCCGGAAAGGGAACATCTGCGGACGCTGCCGGTAACGTACTTCCACGGCGTGCCATCCAGTTGTTTCCTGACAGTGATACGGTATCTGCATTGTCGTAGAACGGATGTACTGCACCTATATAAAGCGCATGATCCTTGCCGGCGGTAAATCCTCCGGGTCCCCAGAAATTTTCCAGGCGGACAAGCAATTCGTTATGCCCGGCTTTCAGCAATCCCTTGGGTATGGTGTAGATGCGCGGGGGATACTGGTACCCGGTAGATCCGATCTCCCTGCCGTTCAGAAACGTTCTGTCGGCATCTGTCAGGGTGCCGAGCAGGAGCATTCCGTCACGGTCCGGGGCAGCGGCCTGGGCATGGCTGATGTGCGCCTCTGTCAGATCAAATGCATTTTTGAACCATGCCGAGCCTGGCAGAAGCGACAGCGGTCCCTCGGGTGTCGCGTCCTCCTGATTCCAGAATGAAGGGACCCGGTATGGGACCCATCCCCGGGAACCTTCCGGGCCGGGATCGGGCGTGAACAGGGAGCGGTAATGTGCCATCGCACGTGCCTCGGCCTGTTTTACACTATCCACCCAGGTGTTGCGTCTGAGCGCGTCCAGCAGACCGGGATAATGATCGGGCCCTGTGGGGCCTGGCATGCTTCTGAGGGTGGCCTCATCCAGCCAGGCTTCCAGGGGAGAACCCCCTACGGCTGTGACGACAAGCCCCACGGGTACATCGTGATTTTTGTTCCACTCCATGCCAAAAAAGAAGGCCAGGGCCGAGAATTCCGCAAGTTCTCCCGGAACACATTGTTTCCAGCGTCCCTCGGGAACATCCCACAGAGGTCCCTGAAAATCATAACGTGTTGCCGTGCGGAACTCGCGAATCTGCGTATTGGCATACGTGGTCGCTTCCACCGGGTAGCGGATAGCCACCCTCCGGACCTGCAATTCAATATTGGATTGTCCTGAAAACAGCCATACATCTCCTATCAGGATGTCATGTACCACTTTGTCATTGACCGTCAACACATAAGGGCCTCCGGCATGCATGGGTGGAAAAGAGACGTTCCAATGGCCCTCCTGATCGGCCAGGGTGCGTTGAACAGCTCCGGCAAAAGTGACTTTTACCGCTGCCCCGGGGCTCGTTCTTCCCCAGACAGGTATTGGATGGTCACGTTGCAGAACCATCCCGTCCCCGAGTACCCTGGGCAGGGTGACCGGGGTTTCGTAACTGACCTCACGGAACAGGCCTGAAGCAGCCACCGGCTCCTGTCGGGGTGCCATCCCACAGGAGCCGGTGCCCAGTATCAACAGTACGGCTATCAGTATTTGTTTTGACATGGTATGTTAATTTGGAATAAATACGGTATCTCCTTCCATCCGCACTGTGTAGCGTTCTCCTCCCGCTTCCAGCACAACCCTGCCGGCTTCCACCAGCCAGACCTGGTTGTCATCCAGGGAAGCAAGCTGTTCCGGGATGATCGTAAATTCCACAATCCGGCTCTCGCCGGCTTTCAGGTGTATTCTGTCAAATGCCTGCAGGGATTTCAGCGGTACCGGATTGGAGGCATCCGGTAAAGATACAAAAACCTGAACTACCTCATCTCCGTCTCTGTCTCCGGTGTTTGTAATTTTAAAAGAAATGTCAACCGGCACTCCGCAGGGTACGCTTTCGGGCATCCTGACCGGTTCACAGGCAAAGGTGGTATAACTCAGCCCATAGCCGAAAGGATAGAGTGGCTCTCCCCGGAAGAACCGATACGTTTTGCCCGCCATGTCGTATGCTTCAAAAGCCGGGATCTGGTCAACGGATCTGTAAAATGTAACAGGCAGCCTGCCTGAAGGATTGTAATCCCCGAAGATGACATCGGCGATGGCCCTGCCTCCTTCCTGGCCGGGATACCATGCTTCCAGAATCGCCGGTACGGATTTGATCTCACTGTCAAAACTTACGGCACTGCCGTTGAGCAGGACCAAAACCGTTGGCTTGCTGAGTTTTCTTATAGCCTTGATCAGTGCCACCTGGGTAGCGGGAAGACCTATGTCCTCCCGGTCTCCCTGGTTGAACCCGTCCACTTTGACTTTCATTTCTTCACCTTCCAGCAGGGGACTCAGGCCCATACAGAGGATGACCAGGTCACTTTCACCGGCTGCCTGCAGGGCTTCTTCCATCAGGTTGCCGTGCGGAGCTTCCCACAGAAGACGCATGATCGCATATTCCGTTCTGTTCTGGACGTAGCGCACTGTCAACGGGTAAGGTTTTCCGGCTTCCAGCTGCACATACTCGTATTCTTTCCTGGGATGATGCACGTCAATTCTTTCCACCAGGGTTTTTCCGTCCAGCATCAGGGTAAAGCCGCTGAAGGCTTCGCCACCCAAAGCATATTGTCCTGTTTCGGGAACGCAGAGGATTCCGTTCCATTCCACGGAAAATTCACGGTCGTCCATGTCTTCAAACGGTGCTTTGTTCCACCAGATAAAATCAATGTTTTTTTCCACTCTTTCATGGACCGGGACACCGTCCCAGTTCATATTGTTAAAATACTTTCCTGAAAGGCCGGGTTGTGTCAATGTAGAATCGGTAAACAAAACCCCTTCGGGAACAGGCTCAAAATATGGCAGGCCTTCGGCAAGACGAGAGCCCTGCGCAAAAACCACCTCGGCGCCGGGAATTTTTTCGCGGATTCCCTGCAACGGAGTGATTGGATTCTTTGAGTACCCGTTATAGTTTCCCAGGAGCACTTCCAAATCATCGGCATTCGGCCCAATAACGGCAACTTTACGAACGTCTTTTGAAAAAGGAAGGGTTCCGTCGTTTTCCAGAAGCACCATGGATTTCCGGGCAGCTTCATGTGCCAGGGAAACGTGTTCCCGGCTTTCAACAACCTCCAGTGGAATTTTGCTGAAAGGCACTTTTCGGGGCTTGTCGAACATTCCCAGCTTGAAACGGGCCAGCATCAGTCTTTGAACAGCCGTATCAATAAGGGATTCTTCAATATATCCCTCCTTAACGGCTTCCACCAGGTAGGGATAGCTCACCCCGCAGTTCAGGTCCGTGCCGGCAGTTACGCCAAGAGCCGCAGCTTCCGCGGGGGTTTCAACTATTTCGTGCATGCCTTCGTCGTAGAAATCCTTGATCGCCCAGCAATCGGAAACAATATATCCCCGGAATCCCCACCGGTCACGAAGCAGGGAGCTCAGGAAAAAGCTTCCGCAACAGGGTTCCCCCCACAAACGCTGGTAAGCTCCCATGACGGACCATACCCCGGCTTCCTGAACCACTTTTTTGAAATGCGGCGCATAGGTTTCGTAAAAGTCCCGCGGGCTTGGATGAACATCGGCACTGTGGCGGGTGGATTCAGGTCCGCTGTGTACGGCAAAATGTTTGGCAGTAGCCACCAGTTTCAGGTATTTCGGATCGTTTCCCTGCAACCCTTTGATGTATTGTACAGCCATTTCACCGGTCAAATACGGATCTTCGCCATATGTCTCCATTCCCCTTCCCCAGCGCGGGTCCCGGAAAATATTGATGTTTGGTGTCCAATAGGTCAGACCCTGGTATATTCCCGTTTTTCCCTGCCTGAGAAAATCATGGTGCTTGGCCCGGGCCTCGTCACTGACAGCCGTGGCTATGTCAAACATCATGTCTTTATCCCACATGGCGGCCATACCTATGGCCTGGGGGAACACGGTGGCGTGACCTGCACGGGCCACCCCGTGCAGGCACTCATTCCACCAGTTGTATTCCGGCACACCCAACCTTTCTATCGCAGCTGATTCGTGAGACATCTGCGATACTTTCTCCTGTAGTGTCATCCGGGAGACCAGGTCTGCCGCCCGTTCTTTGAATGACAGACTCTCATTCCGGTATGCCGGTTTACAACTCCCAAAACCTAACCAAACACACAAAACAACGAATAAAGCTTTCTTCATAAAATATGTATTATCTATTCTGACATCTCATCTTCCGGTGCTACTCCCAAGGCTTTCATAAGGGCATAATAAGCCGGTTTTTTTGCAAACTGATCGTCCCACAATAACGGATAATAATAAATACCCTTCTGAGGCTCATTCACCCAGCTTTCCGTGTCATGGATCCCCCATACGGTAAACCCGTACCGTTGCTGGGCAGGCACAAATTTCAAGTAACAATCCATGATGTATTCGTACATAGCCCCCTGAAAGTCCTTGTCGTGATCGGTCAGTAAATATCCCGTATTTTTCCCGGTATTGAGTTTGACTTCCAGCTCGGTAACCTTGATCAGCAGACCGGTAGCAGCCAATTTTTCAAACATGGGGGCAATGCCCGCATAAGCCATGTAGGAAGTATGCATTTGTGTTCCGATACCGTCAATGCGGGCCCCGTTTCCGTTGGCATCCAGTTTTGCCTGGACTTCACTGATAAAAGCGAGTAGAGAATCGAGCTTGGCGGGATTGTATTCCAGGTTGTAATCGTTTATGAACAACAGGGCATCGGGGTCTGCGGCGTGTGCATATTCGAACGCCTTGACGGCGTAATCACGGCCCAGGTAATCCTGCCAGTAGAAGATATCGCCTTCTGATGCCCTATCGTCAGTGGCACTGGTACGCATTCCGCTATTTCCGTCTGCCATCGGTTCATTGACCACATCCCAGGCAGCCACCGCTCCCTTGTACTTGGTTACCATTCCCGTGATCCAGTCATTCATGGCCGCGTCGAGCGATTCAATGACTTCTTCGCCAATCTCCCCGTCATCACCGGAATCCAGCGATTTCAGCTTCAGCTCAACGTTATCAATGTAATACGTATTGGCCACGGCTCCCAGATCAAAGCACAGGCCGGTTTCACCTCCGTCGGCAGCAAACTCCCATTTGATCTTCTTGTAATCCGTTGTCACATCAAAATCTCCCTGGTAATGCGCACTGCCTGTAGTGGAACAGCGCCCGGAACCGGATCCGCTCTTACAACGTATATAGAAAGAGAGAACGTAATCTTCTCCTTCAGTAAGCATGCTGCTCACAAACGGTGTGTTGATCTGTCCTTTCCACTGACTCCCGGGATTGTCGGAAGCGTTGACAAATTGCAGACTGCCGTTCCCTTCATAAATATATGCCGGATCTGTACAAAACAAATTCTGTGTTTTATCTCCGTTGAAGATAGACCAGCCGCCTGCATCAACCTCGAATGTCCCGTTGGGGATTTCATTGTTGATAACGGTGCCGTTAGAGGGATCGGTCTGGTTCACCAGTTTTATCTCGTCAAAATAATAGGTGTTGGCCACGGCACCCATATCGAAGCACAGGCCGTCCTCTCCTTCTTTTCCCGTAATTTCCCAGGTGATCTTTTTGTAATCGGTAGTCACTTCAAAGTCACCCTGGTATTGGGGATTGCCGGTTGTGGAACAGCGGCCCGAGCCGGTTCCTGAAGCACAGCGTACATAGAAGGAAAGCAGGTACGTATCGCCCGGAATAATGGGTCCGTTAAAGCTCGTTTTTATCTGGCCTTTCCACTGGCTGCCGGGATTATCGGTGGCATTTACGAACTGCATGGATCCGTTCCCCTTGTATACGAAAGCGGCATCTGTACAATACAGGCTTTGTGTCTTGTCTCCGTTCAATATGGTCCAGCCTGAAGCATCAGCCTCAAATGTCCCGTTGGGGATCAGATCCACAGCTGCATTGGGATCTTCAAATACTTCCTGTGTGTCGATAACCTTTACGTTATCAATGAAATAGGTGTTTGCTTTCGCACCCAGGTCAAAGCTTAGACCAGTCTCGCCACCTGCCGCTGTGAATTCCCAGGTTATCTTTTTGTAATCCGCAGAAACCTCAAAATCTCCCTGGTAATGTGCATTGCCACTGGTGGAGCAGCGACCCGAACCGGTCCCGCTCAGACAACGCATAAAGAACGTAACCTGGTAAACATGGCCTTCCACAACAGGAAGGTCAAATGGTTTGTTGATCTGGCCTTTCCACTGACTGCCCGGATTGTCCGAGGCGTTGACGAACTGCATGCATCCATTGCCTTCATATACATAGGCAGGGTTGTTACAAAACAGGTCCTGTGTCTTGTCCCCGTTCCATATGGCCCACCCGGAGGCATCAATTTCAAAATCTCCGTTGCTCAGGATATTGGTGAATTCCTGCTGACCTCCCCCTCCGGCTATGCTGCGAAGGAAATTCCCGTTGTTGTTCTGATGCCAGACAAGTGTGTGACCGTATATGCCCAGGCCTTTGGCCTGTACCGCAGCTACGAGTGCGTCAGTGGCCAGAAAGTTCAGGCTCCCGTCATCTCCAACAATGGCTCCATGTTTCATATGATATCCAAAGGTAACGTTTTTAAATTCCTGTGCTGCAATTTCAGCGTAAGTTGCGTTGTTCATAAAGCGCTCATAGCTTATGCCTACCCCCATGGTTACGTCTTTTGCCTCACCTGCAGAGGCCAGCGTGACGGCATCACTTGTTTTGGGAAAAGCGCTCCCTTTGTGAAAGGGCTCTTCCGGACGGCAACTGTACACAAACAGCACTCCTGCCAGTAATAATAATATGGTAAATGTATTCTTCATAGTAGGATTTATTTACTGATTGTAACCGGGATTCTGGTAATTGGCCTTGTCCTCGTTCGTCATCAGGTCTATCTGAGACTGTGGAATGGGACGTAGCCTGTGGAAATCCCGTACATTAGCCTTTGCAGGTTGTTCGGGATTGTTGAGCTGTACACGTTCCACCAGTTTTCCTGTACGTGCCAGATCAAAGAAACGAAGCTGTTCGCCGCAGAGTTCCCTGGATTTTTCATCGAGGATGAAATCCAGATCAATCCGGTCACGGGCCACGGTCATGGCAGCCAGCGCTGCCTGGTAGTCGTAGCCCATTTTTGCCAAATTTGCCGCGCCATCCTGCCCGTCTTCAAAACCCCTGTAATCATTGGGATTCCTGTATGCTGCCCTTCTCCGGAGCGCATTGATGTACGGTGTGGGATCTCCGCCCGACATAAGGGCTGCTTCTGCCGCAATCAGATACGTTTCAGATAGTTTCGCCACCAGGAACGGCCGGTTGGAAGCGTCATTCACTCCGTTGCGCGAAGGAGCCGCCAACTTAAGGTTGGCAGGGAACATCTGGCGCTTTTTGGTGCCTCCGTCGGCATCGGGTTCGTAGTCGGAAGGGAGGTACACCCTGGCTCCGGTACGTTGAACAAATGCGGCCTTCTCGGCAGCAGTCATTTCATAACCAGGCATATAGAAGGCCGTATCTCCCACATGAAGGGTCTGACCGTTGTCTCCCTCGACTTCCACCGTGGCATACCAGACTTTCTGGAAGGAAGCATCATACCTGGAGTCGTGCAGTTTCTCGGCAAAAGCCACATTAAGCAGCCAGGGTGTAGGCATAAAACGTCTCCAGCCACGACCGTACTCTATGGTACGGGTGAGTGGTTTGTTCCCGTTTACCAGACCCTGATTTTCGTAGTAGGGGCACATCATGAAATTGGCCCTGTTTTCTTTCAGACCGCTCTCTGGCCCGTCCATGGCACCCTCGCCGCTTTCGTCAAATTCATAGCTGGCACCGGTATGTTCTACCAGGAACAAAACTTCCGGGTTGTGCTCATTGCCGTCCCGGTTGACATCCCTGAAATCCTGCAACAGGTATGCCCCGTAAGTCCGGGGTCCTTCCGCATCGTCAATGAGCATTTTGGCATAGGTCAGGGCATTCTGGTAATCCTTAATGGCAAGGTACGTTTTTGCAATGTAATGCAGAGCTGCCGATTTGGCAACGGCTCCGGTACGTGACGCGGTGTAGGGAAGGNNGTGTAGGGAAGGCTTTCAAACGCATCTTTAAAATCCTGCAACATGGCTGCATAGACTTCTTCCTCCGTATTCCTTACAGAGGTAGTGCTGGGTGTGGTGTTGAATTTCAACTCGCCGGAACCCAGGTCAAGAGGAACCCCTCCGAAAGTGGTTACCAGGTTGTAATAATACTGGGCACGCAGGAATTTTGCCTCCCCAATGAGTTCGGGACTTCCGCTTTCGGCTCCGAATTCAATGATTCCGTTACAGGTATTGATATAGGTAAAGTTCCTGTTCCAGGGTGTCTGCAGGTGCCCGTTGTTGAACAGGGCGCTGCCGTAATTGTTGATCTCGATGGAAGATCCGTCTCCGCCGTAAGTGAATTCATCCGTGCCGACAACGGTAATGGACATGGCTCCTTCGGGTCCGTATTGATAGCGAAGCGCCGAATAAGCTGCCGTCAGGCCGGCTTCAATACCGGCATCAGACGTGAAATAGTCCGGAGTAAGCGATGAGCGTGGCTGCTCATTCAAAAAATCTGAGCACGATACAGCCAGAAAAGCTGTCAATGCTAATATTCCGATTATATTTTTCTTTTTCATAGTTAGAATCCGATATTAATTCCTATTAAGTAGTTACGCGTCGGAGGCGTATTCAATCCTATCGTCAGCTGCCGTGACTGTATGGGACCGGAGTATCCGAAGCCCTGGTGTCCCGATCCGGTAGCTTCCGGATCCACACCCCCCGCTTTCAGGTAAGGAGAGAACAGGGTGAAGGGATTTTGTGCCGTCAGATAGATCCTGACCTGGGATGCACTGATCTTTCTAAGCCAGGAGGCCGGAAGTGTATAGCCCAGTGTAATGGTTCGGATCTTGAGGAAGGAAGCGTCGTAGTATCCGAAAACGCTGTTGTATGTTCCCTGTGTAGGACGGTCCGTGGCATCGGGCAAAGGATATTCGTTGGTAGGATTCGTTGGTGTCCAGTAATCCACCCAGATATTGTTCCTCCTTCCCTGCAACATGTTCAAATAACTCTGGCCCTGGTAAATCGTGCTTACCAGGGTTCCGCCTACACGGAAGAACCCGACTATAGAAAAATCAAAGTTTTTGTAATTCATCCGGCTGGTGAAACCTCCCTCGAATTTGGGCTCGAAAGTGCCGTAGATGTGACGGTCTTCGGTAGTGATGCTGCCATTCCCGTCGTAATCCAGGATCTTGACCTCCCCGGGCCTGGAGCCGTATAAGGCAGCCTCGTCGGCTTCGGCAATCTGCCAGATGCCTACCTTTTTGTAATCATAGATCACGTCAATGGGATAACCTACAAACCAGCCGTTCCCTTCGTCTTTTTCGACCTGGTTCAGGGCGATGATCTTATTGCGGTTGAAGAACACGTTGGCATCCAGAGTCCAGTTGAATCCGGTTCCGGGATTGTCCACAATTTTTCCGGACAATGTAAACTCCATCCCCTTGTTCTGTGTTTCGCCCACATTCTTCATAATGGATCCGGGCACACCGCTTGTGGGAGGAAGGGACTGGCTGAGCAACAGGTCGTAAGTATGTTGCTGATACCATTCAATACTTCCGGTAAGACGGTCTCCGAAGATCCCGAAATCCAGACCAATGTTGAACGTGTTGGTGTATTCCCACCCCAGATCGCTGTTTGCCAGGGAAGAAACATAATAACCAAATGCAAAGGCATCCCCGAAATTGTACTTGTTTTGGGAAAGGCCTCCCAATGTGCTGTACGCATTGATGGATTGGTTTGCCGTCTGACCGTATCCGGCACGGATCTTCAGCATGGAAACGGCATCAACTCCTTTCATAAAAGGTTCGTTGGCTATGTTCCATGCTACTGAAACAGCCGGATAATAATGGAATTTCCGGCCTTCGGAAAGTACCGATGCCCCGTCTGCCCTGATGGTTGCCGTTAACATATAGCGGTTGTCAAATCCGTAATTCAGGCGAAACATCCCCGACATCAGAGCTGTACGGTAATACCCCTGCTGGTTGGCCGGGACCTGGATGGACCCCTTGTCTGCATTGTACAAACCAAGATTGAAATATTGTACGTAATCGGCCACCATATCCATCGCCTTCATGTAAGAATGAAAAGATTTGTTTTCCTGCATGGAGAACAATGCGGTAAGATTGAGCTTATGCCTGTCGGCAAAGGTCTTGTCGAAATAAAGCAGGTGCTCCATGGTCCACCCGAGACCCAGTCCGTTCCTGACTACGGCTTCGGAACTTTCGCCATCCTGGAAGGGTGTCTCGGATCCGTAAAAATGGCCGTAATTGTCCTGACGGTAATTCAAACCCACGTTCAAACGGTAGCGGAAGTCAGGAGTAAAATTGACCTCCCCGAACAAGGTGTTGAAACTGTTGAAACGGATACGTTGCTGGGCCCAGCTGTTCTCGTTCAGGACCAGTAACGGATTGTAGTAATTATCGTTTGGATATACCGGCTGAAGTACGGGATTCCCTTCGTCGTCATAGGCGGGTGCAATCGGAGACAAAGTGACCAGCTGGTACATGAAGGAAGCACTTTCCCCGTTTGTGACCGTATAACCGTTCTGGGTACTCATTCCCAGGCGGATGTATTTGCCGAGTTTAGTGTCCACCGACGCACGCAGGGAAATACGGGAAAAATCCTGCCCGGGAAGGATCGTGCTCTCTTTATAGTATCCGCCTCCGGCCGAATAAACGGCGTTATCCGTACCGCCTGACACGTTCAGGTCGTGCTGTGTTACGTAACCCGGCTGATACATAAGATCCTGCCAGTTGGTTTCATCTCCGGTGGCATAAAAGGCATCTTCCTGAGGCATATTGGTAAAAGCCCCGGCGATCTGACGAAGCTTGATAAATTCCTCTGCATCGAAAACCTTGTATTTTCGTGCCACTTCCTTCACTCCGCCAAAGCCGCTGTAAGACACTTTCGGCTTTCCTGCCTGCCCCCGGTTGGTCGTGATCAGAATAACGCCGTTGGCGCCACGTGCGCCGTAAATGGCAGTTGCCGAGGCGTCCTTCAATACGTCAACACCAGTAATATCACCGGTGTTCAGATCATTCATACTCCCGTCAAACGGGATTCCGTCAACTACGATCAGAGGATCGTTGCTGGCGTTGAGCGAGCGGGAACCGCGAATCCTTATCTGTCCGGTCTGGCCTGGCCGGGTTGAAGTCTGGTTGACCTGAACCCCTGCCAGACGTCCCTGCAGAGCCTGGTTTATGTTGGCTACCGGCACTTCCCTGATCTCGTTCTCCCGGATGGAGCTGATGGCCCCGGTAACGTCACTTTTTCTCATAGTGCCGTAACCCACCACCACTACTTCTTCGAGGACCAGGGAGTCTTCTTCCATAAGAATTTCCAGGATCCTGCGCTGATCGAGCTGCAGGGTCAGGGTCTGATACCCGATGTAGGAAAATTCCAGCTGGTCTCCTTCCCGGGCCATGATCCGGAACTCTCCGTTCCGGTCAGTAATAGATACCGCGTTGGCACCTACCACCCTTACGCTGACCCCAATGAGCGGACCCCTGGAATCACTGACCGTTCCGCTTACCTCGCGCGGTTGTGCCCACAACGCATAAGCAAGACACATCATCAGTGCAAAAAGGATAGTTTTTCTTCTCATAATAATGTGATTTAAGTTTTGGTTAAAGTTTTATTTCAAAGTTACATCCGGATAAGACACGACTCTTTTTGCCATGTTGCTTTGTACGTTGTGCACGTAACACACGCCGGAAAACGGTTACAATAATTGTTCTTTTTGATACACCATGTGTTATTTTGCTTTTTTCAACCGTCTTTTTGTTATTTTTGTAACATATGAAGCGCCTTCGTTTTTTGTCCGGTGTTACTTTTCTGTTATGTCTCCTGTTCCGGGGGGATCTTGCATATGCCCAGGCCGGGAGGTTCTACTCGTCTGGCAATGAGCTGTCCAACAGTCTTATAAACCAGGTTTTTCAGGATAAAACAGGTTTTATCTGGGTAGCTACCGAGAACGGACTCAACCGTCTGGACGGACACAACCTGAGGAAATACCACAAAATACCCGGAGATTCAAGTTCCCTGAAAAACAATTATGTCCACTGTGTTTACGAGGACAGCAGGGGAAGCTTCTGGATAGGGTGTCTGAATGGTTTACAACGCTACCTTCCCCATACCGACAGTTTTGAGGAAATTCCCTTATACGTAGGGGACACCCGGGTATTCCCGCATATCATGAAGATTCTCGAGACCAGGAACGGAGATTTGTGGATTGCCACTTCGGGGCAGGGATGTTTCGTGCTCCCGGGAACAAACGTCAACAGGAACAGGTTTTACAGGCGGCTGACCGATACGCTTGACAGTGATTTCCTTACAACCCTGTACGAAGATCCAAAAGGCAACCTGTGGCTGACTTTGCGGGAAGGAAGCATCTGGAAGTACAACACCATCAACAACACGGCCAACAGGATCCCCTTTCCTGAAGCGTTCAATGATCCGGGAGAAATTCCCGCATTCTGCCATGACAAACAGGGGACGATCTTCGTGGGATCACTTGCTTCCGGGCTTTTCAGGTACGACCCGGAAACGGAAACACTTGTACATATCCCCTACTACAACGGCATACGCAGCCTGCCAGTGAAATCGCTCCTCGCCGACGCAAACAACAGGATCCTGGTCGGGACTGACGGCAAGGGCCTGAAATATTTAGACAGGGAAAAGCAACAGGTAATGGACTACCCGTCCAATTCGACGCTTATGGACCTGTCCAGGACAAAGGTACACTGTCTCATGGAAGACATGGACGGAAACCTCTGGATGGGCCTGTTCCAGAGAGGGGTTTATGTAAGTCCCTCCAATCCTTCCGGTTTCATCTATTACGGGACCAGGTCCTACCAATACAACCATATTGGATCCTCGTGCGTGATGTCTCTGGCTTGTGACACAGAGGACAACCTCTGGATTGGTACGGACGGAGACGGCCTTTACCAGTTGGATCCAAAGGGTGACAGATTGAGGCACATAGCTCCCTCGGACCAGCCGGGAAATCCTTTTCCTGCCACTATAATGAGCCTTTGCCGGGCCAGTGGTGACAAGTTATGGATAGGCTCTTATATTCACGGCATAGGGGTACTGGATGTCAGAACGGGCCGGTTTTCGTACAGGAATGACCTCCTTGGACAAAAAACAGGATGGTTCAATATGGCTGTAGGGGCCATCGTGGAGGGGAAAGACAAAACATTGTGGATTGGGACCTGGGGCGGCGGAGTATACCGGGTGGACCCGGTTTCGGGACAGCTGCTGGATCATTTCTATTCTTCATCCGAAGGGCTTGCCGTACCGCACGAGATCAACAACAACTGGATCAACTCGATTTTCATAGACAGTTTCGGACTGGTGTGGATTGGCACGTTCAAAGGTCTTACCTGTATTGANNCCGGCCACGGGTAGCGCACGCAATTTTCTCAGTTCCGTAGTATACACGGTAACCGAGGCAACCGATGGAAGTATCTGGGTGGGGACGATTGACGGACTGCTCCAATACGACAAGACTTCCGGTGAATTTACCGCGTTCAGGACCTCCGACGGACTCCCTTCCAATGTGATTTGCGGTCTTGAGACGGATTTTGAAGGAAACATATGGATGAGCACACACTCAGGGATCGCGCGCATGGTTTCGGGGGAACGTTCTTTCAGTGTTTTCACTGATTCGGACGGGATCGAAGAAAATGAATTTTCCAGGAACGCTGTGGCCCGTTCTTCCAGGGGCCGCCTGTATTTTGGGAATATTGCCGGAGTAACCGGTTTTTTTCCCGAAGAGATCAGGGAAAAGACGACCAGTCTTGAAGTACATCTGATCAATTACAGGATATTTAACAATCCCGTTGCATTTCCTTACGGACCAGAAGAAGATGCTACGCTGGAAGTCGCTTACAATGACAATATGGTGGGATTTGAAGTTACCTGCTTCAAATACCTGCATCCCGAACATATCCGTTACGAATACCGTCTGGAACCGATTATCAACGATTGGATACGGACCCCTCAGGGGAGCAACCTGATCCATTTCACGAATCTCAACCCGGGAAAATACCGTTTTCAGGTACGTGCCGTTGAAGATCAGTACTCCAGCCCTGTCCGGGAAGTCAGCCTGCATGTTTCGCCTCCCTGGTATCAAAGTCCCTGGATGTACTCGGGATACCTGATAACAGGCATGATCCTGATATATTTGATCTCTTCCTACATAAGGATGCAATTCAGGCATAAACAGGAAATGCTGCAAAAAGCGCGAATTGAAGAGATCAATGAAGCCAGGCTGCAGTTTTTCATGAACATTTCACACGAAGTGCGCACCCCCATAACTTTAATTATCAATCCGCTGGAAAAGTTTTTGAGAGAATCACCTCCGGACTCCAGGCTTGACACGTACCGGCTCATGTACCGGAATGCGCAGCGCATCCTCCGGCTTATCAATCAAATGATGGATATACGTAAGATCGACAAGGGACAGATGGTTCTGAAATTCAGGGAAACAGATCTTATCGGATTCATTTACGATATAATCCAGACATTCGGTTACCAGGCCGAAAAGAGAAACATGAGCGTCCGTTTTGAGCACGAAATGCCTCAGCTGAAGATATGGCTTGACCTGGAAAACTTTGACAAGGTACTGATGAACATCTTTTCCAATGCCTTCAAATTCACACCGGACGGAGGGCAGATAGTAATTCGTACCGATTTACTTGACGAGGGCAGAAAAGTTGCAGTAACTATAAGTGATACAGGTGTCGGCATAGAAAAATCACAAACCGAGAAAATATTTGAGCGGTTTTATCAGCTGGACAATCCCCTGGTAAAGAAAAATTACGGGACCGGGATCGGACTGCACCTCTCAAGGGCCTTGATGACATTGCTTCACGGGACCATAGAAGTCCGTGCTAACGAGGACGGCATAGGGACTTCTTTCATTCTGACCCTTCCTCTTGGAAGAGATCATCTTAATGAAGAAGAGACGGATCGAAATTTCGTTCCGCAGGAACTGCTTTACGCATTTGCAAGGGAAAGAAAAGAGGAACAGGAACTTGAAGATGCCACAGAAGACCATTACAGAAAACCCCGCTCAAAAACAAAATACCATTTACTCATAGTCGACGACGATCCCGAGATTAGGAATTACCTCCGACACGAACTGGAACACTTTTACCACGTTCAGGAGTGCTCGGACGGTGCCGAGGCACACAAATTTATACTTACCCGCAAACCTGACCTGGTGCTGACCGACATCATCATGCCCCACATGGACGGGATCACACTGTGCCGGAAGATCAAATCCAACAGCAACGTGCACCATATTCCCGTGATACTGGTGAGTGCGCGATCCAAGGAAGAAGACATACTGATGGGCACAGAAAGCGGGGCGGAAGCGTACGTAGTCAAGCCTTTTAATATAAAACTCCTGATCTCGACCCTGCAAAGTATTATGGAAAACAGGGAGCGGACCAGGTCATATCATACCATCCCTCCCGGGGACCAGGAAGCCAATGGCCTGGATAAACTAAAATCGGCCGACGAGATCTTATTGGAAAGGATCAACAGGATCATTCAGGAAAAGATATCCGACTGCACGTTCCGGGTAGAAACGCTGGCAGAAGAAGTGGGGTTCAGCCGGGTACATCTGCACCGCAAACTGAAGGAACTGACCCGTCTTTCCGCAAGTGATTACATGCGCTCGATACGGTTGAAAAGAGCCGCTGAACTGATCCGCTGCAAGAAAATGAATATTTCGGAAGCCGCTTACGCAAGCGGTTTTTCAAACCTGTCACATTTTTCGGCAGCTTTTAAAGATCATTTCGGGGTAACGCCCAGGGAATACGGAAACGGAACGGAACAAAAAAAATAACAGTATGGAAAAAACATGGAGATGGTTCGGCCCGAACGATGTTATTGCACTCAATGACCTCCGGCAAATAGGCGTGGAAGGGATCGTGACGGCATTGCACCACATCCCCAACGGGGACATATGGCCAGTCGGGGAGATCCGCAAAAGGAAAGCAATAATAGCTTCGGCAGGGCTCAGGTGGTCGGTTGTGGAAAGCCTTCCGGTGAGTGAAGAGATAAAACTGGCAAGCCCGGCCTCGGCAAGACATCTGGAAAATTACAGGATCTCACTGAAAAATCTTGCGGCCGAAGGCATCCGGACAGTATGTTACAATTTCATGCCCGTTATTGACTGGATCAGGACGGACCTGTACAGGGAAAATCCCGACGGGACCAGATCGCTGTATTTCGACTATGCCCGGTTTGCCTATTTTGACAGGTATATACTCCAAAGAAAAAATGCAACAGATGATTATCCTGCGCCTATCCTGGAACGGACAGAAACAATACACAGCACCATAAAAGAGGAGGAGAAAGAAGAGCTGATCCACAATATTATCGTCAAAACACAGGGCTTCGTAAGCGGGAATATCAGCGAAAAGGATAAAGAGCCCGTTGCCCTGTTCCGCAAAATGCTCTCGCGATATGAAGGGATGCATCAGGAAGACCTCAGAGATCATTTCCGGCGCTTCATGGAAACGGTTGCTCCCGTAGCGGCGGAAAACAACGTGAACCTGTGCATCCATCCGGATGATCCCCCATTCCCTGTCCTGGGTCTTCCCAGGATCGTAACAGGTAGAGAAGACGTGGACTGGTTACTGAAAGCCGTTGATGTTTTTCAGAACGGGCTTACATTTTGTGCCGGTTCATTAAGTTCGGGCATCCACAATAACGTGCCGGAACTGGCAAAGAGATTTGCCCCCAGGACCCATTTTGTACATTTGCGGAGCACAGAAGTGTTTCAGAACAGGGATTTCATGGAAGCTGACCATCTTTCAGGCAGGGGCCACCTGGCAGAGGTGATCAGGATATTTCTGGAGGAACAAAAACGAAGACTGCGGGAAGGCATGGATTCGTGGCGTATTCCCATGCGTCCGGACCACGGACCCCTCATGTTGTCCGATATAGATAACGACCGGTACAATCCCGGTTACTCTTTCTACGGAAGGATGAAAGCCCTGTCAGAACTGTCGGGCATGATGGCGGCAGTTGAGTCTGTGAATCCATAAAAAAACTTACGATACCATGAGAACTAATTTCAGCGTAAAAAACAAAGTGGCCGTCATTACGGGAGCCGGCGGCGTATTGGGCGGAAGCCTGGCAAAGCATTTTATCTCGCAGGGAGCCAAAGTGGCGGCACTTGATATCCGCAGGGAACAACTGGATGTGACCGTCGACCGGCTGCGTTCCGCAGGAGGCGATGCCATGGGTTTTGTGAGCGATGTGCTGGACTACAAAAAACTAAAAACCACAACCCGGCAGATCGTGGATCAGTGGGGAACCATCGACATCCTGATCAATGTGGCAGGCGGGAATCTGCCCGGTGCTACGCTCAGGGAAGATCAGACCGTTTTCGATATGAAACTTGAAGACTGGCAAAAAGTAACCGACCTGAACCTCAACGGCACCGTGTACCCCACTCTGGCCATGGGTCGCATTATGGCCGAAAAAGGATCGGGGTCCATCATCAACGTCTCATCCATGGCAGCCTATTCTGCCATTACCCGCGTATTGGGATATTCCGTAGCTAAAACAGGGGTGATCAATTTCACGCAGTGGATGGCCATGGAAATGGCACTTAAATTCAGTGAAAAGATCCGTGTAAATGCGATAGCTCCCGGGTTTTTTATCGGAGACCAGAACAGGGCCGTGCTGCTGCATCCCGACGGCAGTCTCACCGATAGAAGCAAGAAAGTCCTGGCACGTACTCCCATGAAGCGCTTTGGTGATATCACGGAGCTCAACGGGGCCGTTCAATTCCTGTGTTCAGACGCCGCAAGTTTCATTACGGGTATCGTGCTGCCTGTAGACGGTGGGTTCAGTTCTTTCAGCGGCGTTTAGGATACCCCACCGGTTGTCCCAGCTGTGCTTTCCCGTCAAAACCGAGCCTTTTTTGTGCCGCATCCCTGTCTATCATTCCCAAAACTACGGTATTCAGGCCTTCCTGTGCACAGAAGAGATAGACATTCTGGCTAATAAAGCCTGTGTCGGTCGCCCCGTAAAAATCTTTCTGCTGCTGGTCCAGGCGTTTCATCCTGTCATAGTTGGCGACATAAAGCAGGAGTACAGGGGCTGTCTTTGCAAAGGGCTGTCTGACGGTTTCGTCCCTGAAGTCGCCACTCAACAGATGTTTCAGGCTGTGTTCCTGTGGGAGATAAAGATATACAGCCTCCGGGGTGTACACATAGATGTCAATCTCCTGCATATTCATAGCCGAGGGGGCGGTACGCCTTCCGTCCTTTCTGTTAACCCCGTCTGCCGCCCATAACAGATCGGACAATGTTTGCACCGAAAGAGGTTCTTCAGACATCTCCCTGGCAGACTGCCTGTTGTTCAGGGCCTCCAGCAAAGGCATACCCCCCTGTTTCCGTGGTTGGGGAAGCTGTATGTCCTTTGCCTGCATCATTCCTGCGGATGATAGTACCATAAGCATCAAAAATATCTTTTTCATATCATTGGTTGATTTTCGCCTTTACATGCTCCCAAAGTCTGTTTTCCCGTTCTTTGGCCTGTGCCAGCAGTTTTTCCGCTTCTTCCCTCAAAGATCGCGCCATTTCCTTGTCACACAGACCGCCAATGTTGATCAAAACATTCAGATAGCCTCCCTTGACGGCTCCCAGGACGGCCGGAGCCCCTACCCCGGCATCGGTCACGGAATTGGGGTTTCCCTTATCTGTCATGGCTTCCAGGATGTCAAATACCTCCAGTGCCGTTTTCATCGTTTCCAACGGTACCCGGGAAGCATACAGGGTGGCCTTTTCTATGGCATCTGCCCTGATCTCTTTATCCCGCAGGGTTTCCCGTGGCATGGAAAACGCCTCCATCACCCTGTTGTAGGAAAGCGTGTCTTCATCCACCAGGTGAAGGAGCCGGCTGATCAGGTCCTGCCCCTTCTCGGCCCATTGGGAAAAATACTCCCACTGCTCATCCCATCCGCGTTTGTGGGAAGACAGATTGGCAACCATGGTTCCCAGGGAGGCGCCCAGGGCGCCCATATAAGCCGAGACCGAGCCTCCGCCCGGAGCCGGGGATTCGCTTGCTGTTTCCAGCGCAAATCCCCTGCAAGTCAGGTCGCACAGGCTTTTTTCGCCAGCAGGATCTTCCAGCAGGTATTCCAGTATCCGGGTTTTTGGGTCGAACGGCTTCAGCTCGTCCAGCCCCATTGACCTGACGGCCATCCGGATGATCTCTTCCTCAGGAAGACCCAGGGAACGTTGCTGTTTGCGAAGAAAATGCCTCCCGGCATCTACCAGTGTGCTTTTGGGGACCAGGCCCACCAGTTCGGTCCCGGTCACACGTATCCCGCGCTGTAAAGCTTTTTCACAAACTTCATCAAAGGCAATATGCAGGGGCGTTACTCCGAGATTGGTAAGGTTCATGGAAACCTGTGCCATCCCGTATTCTTTTATGAACCATCCAATGGCCTTGCAATGCCTCAGCGTGCCGGGTTGTACCGTTTCTATGCCATCGACCACGATTTTTCTGCCTTTTTCCCTGACATCAAAAGAGATGGCGTTTGCCCTGCGTACCGAGGTGGTATTGAGATTGAAATTCACGGCAATCAGGAAATCCCTCGCTCCGATCACTGTCAGTCCTGTGGATGCCGTACGTTCGTTATAGTCAACCGGACCAAAATCGGGTTTCCACCGGGTGTCTTTCAGTTTGGTTTCCAGCCCTTCGTATTCACCCGAACGGCAGACGGCAAGATTCCTGCGATTTTCGGTAAAAGCTGCATGTTCATAACAATAAACGGGGATGTGCAATTCTTCTCCCACCCTGCGTGCCAGCTGCCTTGCATATTCCACAGTTTCCTCCATGGTCACACCTGAAACCGGGATAAGGGGACACACATCGGTCGCTCCAATTCGGGGATGTTCTCCGTGATGTTTCCGCATATCTATGCATTCGGCTGCGGTACGGATGGCACGGAAAGCCGCTTCCAGAACAGCTTCGGGAGAACCGGCAAAAGTCATTACGGTACGGTGGGTTGCCTTACCCGGATCTACATTAAGCAACTTAACTCCTTCCACCCCGGAAATCACACCGGCTATCCGGTCAATGACCTGCCTGTCCCTTCCCTCGGAAAAGTTCGGGACACATTCGATGATCTTTTTCATATTGTTATTTGTAAATGAGTTTCACTTTGTCTCCTGCAGCCTTTTCCAGATACTCTCTGTCAAGTTCAAAATAATGTACGGGATACACCACCGGGGCATTTATCCATTTGACGGCTTCAAGAAACTGATCGTCGCTCATGGTGTAAGGCAGGTTCTTGGGTAAAATGGCCACATCTACAGGTCCCATTTGTTTCATTTCAGGGATCAGCTCTGTGTCACCGGCCACGTAAACCCTGAAATCCCCGAAAGTAAAAATGTAGCCGTTCCCGTATCCTTTGGGATGAAAGGGATTCCCGTCAGGTCTTTTGTTAATTATGTTGTAGGCCGGGACCGCAAGCACTTCTATGCCTTTCCATTTGAAAAAATCCCCGTTTCTGAGGGTTTTTTCCAGTTCCAGGTGCTTTTCCATGCACTCAGGCCCCACAAACAAGGTATGGGACGTAACTATGTGTTCGAGGGCTTTTGGATCATAATGGTCGGCATGATCGTGTGTAAAAAAGACGATATCGGCTTTTGGATAACGGCCGTAATCGGTCGTGGCAGAATACGGATCAACATAAATGACTGTATTCTCAATGGTGAAACATACAGCCCCGTGGCCTGCAGGGACGATGGTAAGCAGTCCCAGTAATGTAGTGAATTGTTGTGATGCCGTAAAGATCATAATGTTGTAATTTTTCCGTTTAATATAGTGGTTTCCACCAAGGGGCTGGTAAAAGCGTAAGCAAAATATTCATAGGACGGTATCGGCACAGTAATAAACACATTGGCTGTCTTTCCGACGGTGATCGATCCCAGCCGGGAAGACAAATCCATGCCGTGAGCTCCGTTCAGTGTTGATGCATTGACAGCCTCCTCCGGAGTCAGTTTCATCTTCAGGCAGGCCAGCGTCATCATGAATTGCATATTACCGGCCGGACAGGATCCCGGATTGTAATTGGTGGCCAATGCAACCGGCAAACCGCGACGGATCATTTCCCTGGCGGGGGCATAATCCATCTCCAGAAAAAAAGTGGAGCCGGGAAGCAATACCGGCAGGGTGTCGGAACCGGCAAGGGCATCCCATTCTTCAGGTCCCGTATGTTCAAGGTGGTCCACCGTTATGGCCCCGTAATTCACTCCGGCCTGAACCCCTCCCGAAAAGTCCATCTGGTTGGCATGCACCCTGGGTCTGAGCCCGTGCTTCAGGGCTGCCGTAAAGATCCTTTCGGTATCTTCCACCGTGAAAAACCCTGTTTCACAAAAAACATCTGCATATTGTGCCAGATTCTCCTCCGCCACCCTGGGAATCATTTGGTCAATGATCAGATCTACATATTCGGATCGTCGTCCCTTGTATGATTCAGGAACGGCATGAGCCCCGAGAAAAGTCGCCTTAACCGTCAAAGGGGTTTCTTCTCCTATGCGACGGATCACCCGCAACATTTTTATTTCGTCTTCCACGGTAAGTCCGTACCCGCTTTTTATCTCGACGGCTCCCGTCCCAAAGCGAATCAGTTCCCGGGCTCTTACAAGACTTTGTTCAAACAATTCCTCTTCGGTGGTTTTATGAAGAAGTGCCGCTGAATTTAGTATCCCTCCCCCGCGGGCAGCGATCTGGCGGTAAGAAAGCCCCCGGTTCTTGTCGGAAAATTCCTTTTCCCTGCTTCCGGCAAAAACGATATGTGTATGACAGTCACAAAAAGAAGGAAAGACACACCTGCCCGTAGCATCAATGATCTTGGTGCCAAGGGGAATGTCTTCCTTATAGGGACAGTTTTCCATAGGTCCGAAACCGTCGATCATGCCATCCCGAATGAAAAGCCATGCGTTCTCCAAACAGGGCAGCCGGTTCATTTCATTTCCCGTGCTGCAGGAGAAAGCCTCCCCTGAAACGCCCGTTCTTACCTGAACCAGTTGTTTAATATTTTCAATCAGTATACCATTCATCTCTTAAAAAACTTTCTGCTTTGTGCATATACGGATACAGGACCACATCGTCTTCAATAAACGGAACGTGCCTGCGAAAAGCGGACACCAGACCTTCCAGCCGGGAAGAAGTCTTTGCCGGTCTGCGGAATTCCAGGGCCTGCGAAGCGTTAAACAGTTCAATGGCAAGCACCCTCTGTACATTGTCCATCACACGGTAACACTTCAGGGCAGAGTTTGCACCCATGCTTACATGGTCTTCCTGTGCCTGGGAGGAATCAATGGAATCCACACAGGAAGGCGTGCACAATTGCTTGTTCTGACTGACAATAGAAGCAGCCGTGTACTGGGGAATCATAAAACCGCTGTTCAGCCCGGGTCTGGCTACCAGGAAAGGAGGCAACCCCCTTTTCCCAAGGACCAGCTGGTTGATCCTCCTTTCGGATATACTTCCCAATTCGGCTACTGCAATGGCGAGAAAATCCAGGGCAAGGGCAAGTGGTTGTCCGTGAAAATTTCCTGCAGACACGATCTTATCCAGTTCCGGGAATATGGTGGGATTATCGGTGGCAGAGTTCATTTCTGTAGTCAGGACCGTTTTCACATAGGCGATACAATCTTTTGTGGCACCGTGCACCTGAGGTGTGCAACGGAAAGAATAAGGATCCTGGACATGTTCTTTATGCCTGTTTATCAGCTCACTGCCTTCCAGATATTTGCGTACGGCAGTAGCTGTCTGTGTCTGGCCGGCATGCGGTCTTATCAGGTGAACTTCTTCAGTAAACGGTTCTATCCTGCCGTCGTAGGCGTCCAAAGAAAGAGCACATATCATATCGGCCTGGCCGGAAAGACGCAAGGCCCGGATTAGGCACCACAAACCGTATGCACACATGAACTGGGTTCCGTTCAGAAGTGCCAGTCCCTCTTTGGACTGCAGGTCTATGGGATCCCATCCCATCATTTCGTTAAGCTCTTTACCTGAAAAGCGTTTGCCTTCTTGTTCGACTTCACCCATACCCAACAGTGGTAGCGCCAGATGCGCCAGCGGTGCCAGGTCGCCCGAAGCTCCCAGAGATCCCTGTTCGTACACTACCGGGTATATATTCCGGTTGAACAAGGCGACCAGACGCTCCACCGTTTTTAGCTGAACTCCGGAATATCCGTAAGAAATCGACTGAATCTTCAAAAAAAGCATCAGCCGAACGATATCTTTCGGGACAACCGGACCCATCCCGCAGGCATGCGACATCACCAGGTTTTTCTGTAACTGTTCCAACTCCCTGCTCCCAACGGCGACGTTGTGCAACGCCCCGAAACCCGTGTTTACCCCGTAGACGAGGTCCCCGGACATTCGGATCTTATTGTCCAGATAATCACGGCATTGCAGAATACGAATCCTGGATTCCTGAGAAATATCCAGGAGAATTTCCCCGGAAATGATCTTTTCAATCAGGTCAATACTTACGGGAGATGAAGATACGGAATGAGTACGCATGGGTTACTTTTAATAATATTTTGGAACAAAATTACCGTAATTTACGAAGAATTAAAAGAAATGTTCCCCTTGCGGGAATCATTTTGTTTTTTATCTTTGTTCTTCGAGCGTTGCAAACTTTTATCCTTTATACTAACCTAACCAAAATTTCATGAAGAAAGTTTTATTCTTTGTGCTGGCGGTCATGATAACAACATCCGCTATGGCACAATCGAGGGTTACCGGAAAGGTAACTTCTTCAGAAGACGGTTCTCCACTCCCCTTTGTGACCATCCTGATCCAGGGAGAAAGAGGACTGGGAACAAACACAGACATTGACGGGAACTTTGTTATCGAAAGATGCCCGGACAATGCGGTGCTGGTGCTATCCTATGTCGGGTACACATCCATAGAGGTGCCTGTAGCCGGAAGGAGTGTGGTAAACATCCCCATGTCCCCCGATGCCCTCGCCCTTGACGAGGTAATGGTGGTCGCTTACGGGACTGCACGAAAAGGTACCTATACCGGTGCCGCCTCTGTAGTCAGAAGCGAAGCCATCAAGGACGTGGCGACACTTTCCTTCGAGAACGCCCTGAACGGTAAAGTCGCCGGTATGCAGATCACGACCAATTCGGGACAGGCCGGCGCCGTTTCGAGTATCCGTGTACGCGGGATCGGATCCATGAACGCATCCAACGAACCGCTTTACGTAGTAGACGGAGTACCGGTAGTTTCCGGGGACACCGGCCAGATGAGCGGATACATCTATGCCACAAACAACGTAATGAGCACATTGAATCCTCAGGACATTGAATCCATTACGGTCTTAAAAGATGCCGCTGCTTCGGCTCTTTACGGCTCCCGTGCCGCCAATGGGGTCATCCTGGTGACCACCAAATCCGGCCGCCTGGGAAAACCGGTCGTGAATTTTAAAGCTTCCGTAGGTATAACTCCTTCTTTTGCAACCGAGAACTTTGACATCGCAAGTCCGGAGCAACAAGTCGAGCTGTATTACGAAAACTTCTGGAACGCAGGAAAATACGACGGAAAAACAGATGCCGCCTCAAGTGCTTCGGCTCTTTCCCAGTTGAACAA
>LFSY01000103.1:26489-53814 GCA_001512865.1 Rikenellaceae bacterium DTU002
GCCAAAAACGTACAGCACGGGTTTAACGACACCCGCAGCACGGGTGCCAACTACTTCATGCAGTCCCGCAACCTGTTGTGGCCACTGTACTGGCCTACCGATTACAAGACAGGGGATCCCTGGACGGCCAGGTACGGCAGTTATGCTTACAACCAGGTATATTACAACAATGAATGGGAAAACGAATCCAATGTACTGCGTCTTTCTGCCAATGAAACCCTGACAGTGAAATTTATGCCGGAACTGGTCCTGAAATCGGTATTGTCGATTGACAACACCCAGACCAGGGATCATATCTATTACAGTGCAAATCACTTCAGTGCTTCCAGTGTTAAAGGCCAGGTACACGAGATGGCCACCAACGTTCAGAAGATCGTTTCATCCACAACCTTGAATTACGACAAGGAATTTGCAGACAAACACACGGTGAACGTGCTGGTCGGATGGGAAGCAGAGGACAACCAGGTTGATTTCCAGCGCGCTTCGGGTACCAACCTGCCTACCAGCGCACTGCATACCGTTGCCACAGCCGGTGTTCTGGATGCCAATGCCTATTTCTGGGGTTCTACAATGCTTTCACTCCTCTCACGTGCCGAATACAGCTACGACGGGAGGTATTACCTTTCAGGCTCATTCCGTCGTGACGGATCTTCCCGGCTGGGCTCCAATACCCGTTGGGGGAACTTCTGGTCCGTGGCCGGATCATGGAGGATCAACAACGAAGCATTCCTGAGGGATATACAGCAGATCAGCAATTTGCGCCTGAGAGCCTCCTACGGGGTGAACGGAACGCTTCCTTCCTCCAACTACGGATGGCGTGCCCTGACTTCGTACGGCAACAAATACATGGAAGAACCGGGTGGCGGGGTTGCCAACATTGCCGATGCCAACCTTTCCTGGGAAACAAGTTACACCTATAACATTGCCCTGGAGTTCGGCCTGTTCAACAACCGTTTGAACGGAACCGTGGAATACTTTAACAGGGATTCCAAAGACCTGTTGCAAAGTGTTCCCATATCCACCGTCACCGGGTTCAGCTCTACCCTCAAGAACATCGGGGAGATCAACAACCACGGGATAGAGGTGGAACTGAGCGGAGACATTGTCCGTACCGGCGATTTCCGCTGGAGTGCCGGCCTGACCGGATCCTGGATCCGTTCCTCTGTAACCAAACTTTACGACGGAAAAGACATCATATGGTATGACCCCACCGGAGGTGACGCCCGTGCCAAGTTTATTTATCGTGAAGGCGAATCCACCCTGGCTTTGTACGGACTGGAATGGGCCGGAGTTGAAGATGAAACGGGCAGAAACATGTGGTTCCTGAACAACGACGCCCAAGGCGACGTTACTGTTGACGGCCGCCAGGCTACATACAACTACTCCAAGGCCGACGAAGTGATCCTGGGTGATGCCCATCCCGATTTCTTTGGCGGTATAGCCACCGATCTGAGCTGGAAAGGATTGACCTTAGCCCTGAATTTCGTTTACAAAATTGGCGGTTACACATACAATGCCGTTGGCCGTGACGTAAACGACGACGGGTATTACTGGGAACGTATCATGTCACAGTACTGCTATGACAACCGCTGGACACCTGAAAACAAGACAGCAAGGTATGCGCAACGTATTGCCATTGACATGGAAGACGTGAACCAGAAGAGCAGCCGCCATATGAATCCGGCCGATTATATCAGGCTGAAGAACGTTTCTCTTGCCTATACGCTGCCCAAAGCATGGACCAGCAAAGCCAACATCCAGAATGCCAGAATATTCTTCAACGGCACAAATCTATGGACGTTGGCAGCTCATAAGGAATACGATCCGGAAGTGAATGAATTCGGTTCCAGAGGATGGGAAATCCCCCTGGGAAAGACCTTTACCTTCGGTCTTGAATTTAGTTTTTAACTATTAACTGAACAACACTATGAAAAAGACAAACATATTAATAGCAGCAATTTGCGTTGTTCTGACCGTATCCTGCGAAGGATTTCTGGACGTAAAGCCCAGCAATTCAGCCGCAGCCGAAACATCCATAACCACAGCGGCCGACGCCAAAGTGATCATGAATGGTATTATGAGCAAGATGACATCCAGCAGTTATTACGGACGTAATTTCCTCATATACGGAGATGCCAAGGGTGGTGATTTTGCACTGCGTTCACAGGGAAGAGGCCTGGACGCTTTGTACACTTTCAATCATTCCCCGTCATCGAACTCCTATTCGGGATATTGGGTTCAGATTTATCACTGTCTTGCCCAGATCAACAACCTGCTGATCAACATCGAAAAGATCGAGGCAGAGGGCAACTCCACCAGTGCTTTACTGGCTTACAAAGGACAGGCCCTCACCCTGCGCGCCCTGATGTTTTTCGACCTGGTCCGCCTTTACGGCAAGCCTTACAATATGGACAAGACGGCCCTGGGTGTTCCCCTTACCCTGGAACCTCTGGATGCCTCTTCTCAACCTACCCGGGCAACGGTTGAAGCTGTCTATGCCCAGATCCTGAAAGATCTTACCGACGGTGCGCCCCTTTTGGCCAAAACCAAGACCAACGGCTATGTGAATTATTATGCCAACATGGCCATTCAGGCACGCGTGAATCTATACATGGAGAATTATTCTGCTGCATTATCTGCTGCAGAAGCCGTTATCAATTCCAACGTATATACCCTGTACAGCAACGCCAATTGGGTTAACTCCTGGACATCCCAGTACAATACCGAGTCCATTTTTGAACTGGCCATGTTACAGGGAGAAGGAGATCTTACCTCCGGATCTCTGAGTTTCTACCACCGCCGCAGGACACACGGCTCCACTTCCGCAATGGGCTGGTTTATGGCAAGCGATTACTGGATCGAGAGGATGAGCCAGGATCCCGATGATGTTCGATGGGGCATCATGGATTATGACGAATCCTACTTTGATACCGGTGAATACCGCTACGGCTCCTGCTACAAGTACAGCGGAAGCAAAACATTAGTCGGAGACGGCAAGGGTTCCAGCACGGCGGTGAACATCAAAGTGATCCGTCTGTCTGAAATTTATCTGATCGCTGCCGAAGCAGCTCTGGGAACCGGGAACAAGGACAAGGCGGCCACCTACCTGAACGCCATACGCAAACGCTCCCCGGGTCTGGCTCCGGCTACTGCCGCAACTGTTACGGTTGACATGATCCTGGACGAGAGAAGTAAGGAGTTCTTTGGAGAAGGCCAGCGTTTCTTTGATATGATGCGTCTGAACAAAACCATTACTTTCAATGACGAGTTCATCTATCCTATGGTAGTGATCACGCATCGTGAGAAGACCGTTAACCGGACATTCCATAAAACCATTCTTCCCATCTCCATAGATGAGATGAATGCCAACGAAGCGATCCGCACCCAGCAGAATCCTGGTTATGAATAGGAGATAACGAAGTGTATTAACGAAAAAAGCTCTCTTTCTGGAGGGCTTTTTTTTGTGGGTCCCTTTCCACAAAAGTTTTTGTTCCGTCTTCAGGTACCAGCCCTGTATAATACATGACCGAAGATTTGGTCATGGGAGTGGGCGTGAAATCCTGGACCTGTTCGGCCCGGATTCCTTCTTTTTTGAATTTACCGGCAAGCAGGTTCATGTCATGTTGTGTGCATCCGGGATGAGAAGAAATAAAATAAGGGATCAACTGGAGCTTCAAATCCAGATTCCTGATATGCTCCCGGAACGCCCCAGCCAGGACCCTGTAGAGATCAAAAGAAGGTTTGTGCATTCGGGCCAGCACATTGTCCTGTGTATGTTCAGGGGCTACTTTCAACCGCCCGGAAACGTGGTATTGTAACAATGTTTCAAAATACCGTTTTCCGTCCCTGTCCAGGAATCCTTTTTTGGACAGGAACAGGTCGTAACGTATTCCGCTGCCTATAGTCGCTTTTTTTATCCCGGGCAGAGCCCTTACCGCTTCATACAGATCCAGCAGCGGCTTGTGCGATGTATCCAGGTTCCTGCACACCGAAGGAAAAAGACAGGATGTTCTGCGGCACGCACTGCAAACCTCCGGATTTTTTCCCCGCATCCTGTACATATTGGCAGTCGGGCCTCCCAGATCGGTAAGATATCCCCTGAATTCCCGCAAAGAAGAGAGGCGCGAAATTTCTTTCAGAACCGATTCCCGGGAACGTGAAGATACTTCTTTACCCTGATGGGCAGCGATGGTACAAAAGCTGCATCCTCCAAAACATCCCCTGTGAAGGCATACCGAAAACCTTATCATCTCGAGGGCCGGGATCTTTTTCCCTTTATACCGCGGATGTGCCTGATAAGAAAACGGAAGATCGTATACCGCATCCAATTGGGAAGCAGTCATGGGCGGAAACGGAGGATTCACCACCACTGTCGGGCCATCCGGATGGTCAAGGGGTTCTGCCAGTACCGGGGGTTCATACACATTGGCATGTTCTTCAATGATCCTGAAATGCTCTGAGAAAGTTCTTTTACTTTTTCTGCATGCCTGGTGGGAAGGAAGCTGCAGTACTTTTCCTGAGGGGCTGTAAATTTCCCCGGAATGATCAGCCACATAGGCAATCTGCCGGATTTTACGTATTTCACTAACCGGCGCGTGCTCCCTGATCTTTTGAGCCAGCTCGGTAATGGATCGCTCTCCCATGCCGTAAACGAGGTAATCAGCTCCTGAATCTGCCAGCACAGATTGTTTGAGGCTGTCTGACCAATAGTCATAATGTGTTAGCCGTCTGAGCGAGGCTTCGATCCCTCCTATGATCACCGGAATGTCCGGATACAGTTGTTTAAGTATCCTTGTGTAAACAGTTACGGCATAATCGGGTCTCATGCCGGCCCTGCCTTCCGGAGTATAGGCATCGTTACTCCGCAAACGTCTGGCAGCCGTATAGTGGTTTACCATTGAATCCATGTTCCCGGCAGTCACTCCAAAAAAAAGCCGTGGTATCCCCAGTTTTTTGAAATCCCTCAGGTCGTCCCTCCAGTTGGGCTGGGGAACAATGGCGACCCTGTATCCCTGTGATTCCAGTACCCGGCCAATGACGGCCGGTCCGAAAGAAGGATGGTCCACGTAGGCATCTCCGGAAAACAGGATAATATCCACATTCCCGTATTCCAAAAGGTCCAGTTCCTTGCGCGAAGTAGGCAGCATGCGGCAAAGGTACATGACTTTTTGCTATCTTTGAGAAAAATACTACCGTTATGTTTTCTAAAGAGATATACACAGAACGCCGCCAGGCATTGAAATCAAAACTGAACAAAGGAATTGGCTTGTTTATGGGTAACCGCGAAGCTCCCTGCAATTATGCGGGCAACACATACCATTTCAGACAAGACAGCAGCTTCCTGTATTATTTTGGATTGGATGAACCGGACCTGGCTGCCGTTATTGATTTCGAGACAGGACAGGAAATTCTCTTTGGTGATGACGTAAGCATGGACGCCGTCGTATGGACAGGGCCTCTGCCCCGGACACAGGAAAAGGCAGACCGCATAGGTGTAAGATATACCAGATCACGGGGATCACTGGCAGAATACATCTGCGGGGAAAAGAAGAAAGGACGCACTGTTCATTTTTTACCGCCCTACCGCAGCGACAACATGATAGAGCTGATGGATATGCTGGATATTCACCCGGACGATCAGAAAGGAAAAGCCTCGGAAGCACTTATACGTGCCATCGTGAGCATGCGCATGATCAAACAGCCGGAAGAGATCGAACAAATTGACAAAGCCTGTGATCTGGGATATGCCATGCATTTTACCGCCATGAAAATGGCCAAACCCGGTATGATCGAACAGGAACTTGCCGGTATAATGGAAGGTATTGCCGTAAGCGGCGGCTATACACCTTCGTTCCCCATCATTCTTACACAGAACGGGGAAGTTATGCACGGCCATTCCCATCAGCAGGTACTGGCCGAGGGCCGGTTGTTGCTGATGGATGCCGGAGCGGAACTCCAGAGCCACTATTGCAGCGACTTCACACGTACGATCCCCGTAGGCGGCGCGTTCACAGGGATCGGCAAGGACCTCTACGAACTTGTCTTGAAGGCCAACAACCATTGTATCGGGATGTGCGCTCCGGGCGTTTCCTTTAAGGATGTTCACCTGATGGCTGCCCGTATCATTACGGAGGGACTGAAAGATATCGGCCTTATGAAGGGCGATACGGAAGAAGCTGTTGCGGCAGGTGCACATGCCGCGTTTTTCCCTACCGGCCTGGGGCACAATATGGGACTGGACGTTCACGACATGGAGGATCTGGGCGAACAGTATGTGGGGTACGACCACACAGTTGCCAGAAGTCCGCAGTTTGGGCTGAAATCCTTACGTATGGCACGCGTTCTGGAAGCGGGCAACGTGATGACCGTTGAGCCCGGGTTCTATGTCATTCCCACCCTCCTGGATATGTGGAAAGCAGACGGTCACAATGCAGCGTTCATCAATTTTGAAAAATGCAAAGCCCTTTACGGATTCGGCGGCATACGGATAGAAGACGATGTGCTTATCACGCCCCGGGGACACAGGCTGCTTGGAAGCAGACGGCTGCCTGTGACCGCAGAGGAGATCCGGAAAGTGATGCAAATGCCATGACCCTCCCGGTCATTTGAATGTCCATTTGACCGCCAGTGTCGGGATCACATAGAAACCTTTGCAGAACAGGTTGCTGTTCAGTTCCACCTCGGTTCCCACACTCAGGCGGAAAGAATCACTGATACTTTCAAAAGCGTTCAGATTCACCCAAAACTGAGGCTGGGAAAGAAAAATGAATGTATCCCCCTGCCTCCACCAATCCACAAATCCTGAAAAAGTACATTTCCCTCCCGCAAAATCCTTGTTCCAGACGGCGGTCAGCTGGAAATTGGACGGTTTAGCAAGGCCCTGAATGTATTTGTACATTACAGATAACGAAAACGATCCTGAACCGTCTTCGGCAACTGTTGAGTAATTCACACCGGCCAGGTAGGCATTGTTGAACAGGACAGATCCCAGCAATCCGCCGTTGTACTCCAGATGGGCAGCAAAAGGAGCATCCCAGAATTTCAGGTTACGGGCAATTTCCCAATAGGCATAATTCACACCGTTGGGCGTGTAAGTCATGTCCACAAAGAAAAAAGTATCTCCCCAGGGATCGACCTTGAAAACCTCGACCGTACTGAGAAGACGGGCGTCTTTTCCCAGCGAGTCGGGATAAAGCCACTGACCGGTCCTGTAGTGCATTTGAACATTTTGAGCAGTTACCTGTACCAAACCCGCTACGGCCAGAAAAAAGAAGAATACTGTATATTTTCGCATCCCGGTCTGATTAGTCATTCAGAAACAGCGTGCGGGGATCTTCATAGAAAACAATAAAATCCTCAACCGACGGATGACCCGGGTAAGGAGCGAATATATGCATGGGCATCAGCCTGTCCGGAGCATTACGCCATACCAGGGCATAGGTAACCGGCAGGTTCTCGAGTCCTTTCAGCAATGTCCGGGTGAACCATTCGGGATTGCCCAGTCCGCCCATCCCGCCTTCAGTCAGTGCGATAGGTTTGTTGTGCTCTTTTCCCAACTGGGCGACCATGTTCAGTTCGTTGCGCAGGACATTGAGGAATTCCTGTCCGTCTCCGTAAGCGTCCAGACCCAGCAGATCAACATAATCATCCCCGGGATATCTTTCCATGTAAACTTCCCGGGTCAGTCCTCCGTAATTGGGAGAATAGGCCATGACCAGATTGTCGAGCGAGCGATCTCTCATAAAATCCACCGTCATTCTCCACAAAGCAATATATTCCTCGTTGGAACACAGTTTCCTGCCCCACCAGAACCAGGAACCGGTATGTTCATGCCACGGACGGAAAATTACGGGAATGCGGGTTCCGTTTTCCAGTTTCAGGGATTCCAGAAAAACAGCCACCTTGTCCAGCCAGCTCAGGAAAAGCGCATGGTGTGATCCTCCTTCGAGCACCGAAGCCACAACCGTGTTGTCAGAGACATCCCATGCAGTAGAAGACGTTGCCGGATTGCGTGCATGCCAGCTGATGGTCACGATACCGCCTGCATTGTAATGATCTATCATGGCCTGTCTCATGACATCGAAGGGTACCCCGTCCAGGTTTTTGTCGTCACCCAGCTCCAGGTGCCCCAGATCACTGCCCAAAACAGCAGGATGGCTGCCGCACACTTCCTTTACGTCACCTCGTCCTTCTTCATATTCCCAGGAATGACCGTAAAAGGGAAAATCTTCCTGCCCGAAAAAAAATTGATTGTCACCGGCAGCCTGTTGCAACCGGTCCAAAAGATTATCAGCCTCCGGCGAGATGGTCCGGACGTGTTTTTCCGTACAGGCAAAAGCTGCCAATGCCAGTACGATCATTACCAATCGTTTCATAGTCACAAATGTAGAAAAAAGGAATTTAAAAACCTTGCTATACCGTCATCATCTACAGGTGGCGCTATGTGGGATGCAGCCCCGAGGACCTGCGGATCGTCGGCGTTGCCCATCGCCACACTAACCTCCACGTACTGTAACATGGAAACATCATTCCCTCCGTCTCCGAAAGCCATGGTCCCTTTCCGTTCAAGGCCATAATGGTGGAGGATCTTTTCTATGCCTGTTCGTTTGCTGTTCCCTGCAGGAGTGACATCGGCAAAATGCGGGTGCCACCGGCTGGACTCACATTGGGTGAACACAGTCTGCATCATCTTCTTTTCCATCGCCTCATCGCAGTAAATGTTGACCTGCATGACAGCTTCCCGCACTGTCTCGAGGGGTCTAACCTCCGGCAGGTCCACCCCCAGAAAAGCGGCCAGATCCTTAACCTTTTGGTCAATACGGTTGATATACACCTTTTCACTGGTCATCAGGGAAACGGGAAAAGGATCGTGATCCTTCAGATAGGAGACCAGGGCCTGTATGTCACGAGGATCAATGACACTCTGATGTATGACCTGTCCGTCACCCGTAGCGCAATAACAACCATTTTGAGCAATGAGACCGTCAAAATGCAGGTTGCCGAATTGTGGAAGGGTAAAATCCTGAACCAGTATCCTGGGTCTTCCCGTACAGAGAAAAATACGAATTCCCCTTGCCTGGCACTCTTTGAGGGATCGCACGGCAGAAGGGGGAATTGCATGGGTCCGAAAGCTCACAAGGGTGCCGTCAATATCAAAAAAAATGGAATGGATCATAATTAGCTGCAAAGATATATCTTTGTTATTATGAAACATCGTATTATTATCATCTGTTGCCTGCTCCTGACATCATTTTCTCTGTCACCGGCACAGGACACAATGTATTACAGGGAAGTGATCAGGGAATTGTCCTCAAAAAAATACGAGGGACGCTCCGATTACGGAAAGGGAGACATGAAAGCTGCCAGATACATTGCCGGTCAGTTCAGACAGATCCCGGGAGTGGAGCCATCTCTCAGGGAGGGCTACCTGCAGCCTTTTACTTACAACGTGAATGTGTTCCACAAAAGAATGGAAATGTCCGTTGACGGGGCAGTGCTGGAACCCGGGAAAGATTTCATCGTAAGAGAATTTTCTCCGTCACAGAAAGGCACCTGGTCCCTGACATACATAGGCGATCAGGATCATGACCCGGAACGTCTTATCCCAATGCTGGAAAAAGGCGATTTCAGGAACTCATATATTGTGTTACAGTTCGATCTGGTATACAAATACATGGGCATAGCTCCGGAAGCGCTTTACAAAATGCCTGTTGCCGGATTGATCATGGTCCGGAAAGAACGCCCTCCTTTTTTTAAATCCCGGAGCGGTTCATTACAACCCATACCCGTTATCTGGACAGGTCCCGGATTCCCGCAAAATGCCGGGGAGGTGTCCGTTCGTTTTGAAAGCCGCATGAAAAACGGGCACACTTCCTCCAATGTGATCGCACACATCCCCGGCTCTGCACGGGCAGATTCCTGTCTCGTCTTTATTGCCCATTATGACCACCTGGGGCATTTTGGCAAGGACGTGTTTTATCCCGGAGCCAATGACAATGCCTCGGGAGTGGCTTTCCTTCTGACCCTGGCAAGGTATTACGCCCTGCCTGAGAACAGACCTGATCTGACTTATATTTTCATTGCAGCTGCAGCAGAAGAAAACAACCTTCTGGGATCCACCTGGTATACAGAAAATCCGGTGATCCCCCTTGACAGAATCCTGCAGGTAATAAATCTGGACATGGTCGCCGATAACGGGGACTGCCTGTTTGTTGAAACCGGACCGGAAGGGGAAGACAACCTGCTGCGTTTTCGCGAGATCAACAGCCGGTATAACCTGTTCAGCAAAATCGAACAACATCCGCTTTCAAATGACAGCGATCATTATCCTTTTGCTGTCAGAAAAGTGCCGGCCCTGTATATCATGGTTGACGGGGATGCCTACTCGGTCTATCATACACCCCTGGACGATTACGAGCATATATACACAAACCGCTACCTGCCGTTATTCCGGCTGGTAACATCGTTTGCCAACAGTTTCTGAACGGCGGGGATCCAGTTGGTCCCGTTTACAGGCATATAGGTTCTCAGTCCGCATTCGTTGCCCGCTGCAATATTGGCGGGACCGTCATCTATGAACAAAACCTTGCCGGGATCTGTCTGCAGGAAATCCATAACCTTGCCGAAAATCTCCCGTCCCGGTTTGACACATTTCATTTCATATGACAGAAACAAATGATCAAAGAAATCATCCAGCCTTCTGCCTTCAGATGTAAAACGGCTGCTTCGTGCCCAATCCATGATAAAAGGATTGGTATTGCTCAGCAGGCAGACCTTGAATTCTTTTCTCAGCTCGTCCAGGAATGCCAGTCTGGCAGCTGGCACATCCGTTATGAACGTCATCCATGCTTCCTGCGCCTGGGAAAAAGAAACTGGCCTGCTGCACAACCGGCCGAGATGGCCGCAAAAGCCGGCAGCATCCAGCCTGCCGTCTTCCAACTCAAGGAAAAATCCGTTCTGATGATAAGGGTCAAGGTAAGAAGCGGCATCCGTTAATCCCAGGGATTCAAATGCACGTACGGAGCGGTCCCTGTCAATATTTACAAGGACCCCTCCCAGATCAAATATTATTGTATCAATCATTGCCAAAAACAATATTCAGCCACCCTGCGAATCCTTCCGGATATCTCGGATCATAGGGCGTTCCGTCATCATATATCATATTGGATCCTACACAGAAAATGGGCAGGTGCTGTCCCATTTCCATACCGCGCACATGCATCCGTACGATCCCCTTGTCTTCGTAACGTACGTTTTCCAGCGCCGTTACGCGTACGTTTTTTGTCGCCTCGAGCATTGTCCTTACCGGCCCCGTAAAAACACCGTAAGGGCATATTTCATCTTTTTTCCCGTGGATGACCCAGATATGGATGCCGTATCTTTCAAACATTTTCAATTCTTCTTCTGACGGATTATCTGCCGGAGCTATCAAAAACGCGGCTTTCATCAAATCCGGACGAGCTGCCATAAGACGCCAGGTCATATACCCGCCGGCAGAAGTGCCTCCTGTCACGACACGTTCCCTGTCAATATTGTGGTTCTGTATTACCTGTTCAACTAATGAGGCAACGGCAGGAATGTAGACAGAAGAACCCGTTTGTTCATCCCTTGTCATCCACGTTCCTTTTATAACCTGTGTCGCGCCCGCGTTTTCCATATATTCATTGGCCTTAGGAAACAGCAGATAAGCACCGCCCGTCATCTCCTGGTACTTTTTGTCTGCATACACCAGAAAATCTGTATAAGAGGCACACATGATCCCCTCCATTCCGTTAGAGGCTCCATGAAAAACGACGATCAGCGGGTAGTTCTTCCCGGGGTCCGCTCCTTGTGCCACCGGATCGTACAGATAATACTCCATGGCTTCCACCACAGGATCAGGCCCCTGGTATGTACAGGTTTTCAACAATTGTAACAAAGCCGTGTTATCCTCCCGGTGCGTAGGTCCGTTGCCCGTGAAATTTTTATGCGGCGGAAACCTGCTTTCTTCAACATACCTTTCGGCGGCATCCCTGTTCCAGGTAACGATGGCAGATCCATAGACGAAATTTGTGTTTAAATACGGGACAAACGTTTCATTTGGTACGGTCTCTGCCACCCCGGAAGACATCCGGTCCAAAAGGACCTGCATGTCATCCAGGTATTGTTTTCCCAGGTACATCTTACTACCCGCCTGCCAGGAATGACCTCCGTATAAGGCCAGAATCTCCCGGTCAATGCCGTTTTCAGGTTCCGTGATATACCGGGTAAGCAAACGGAAACCCTCCCTGAAATTTCCAAAACTTGCATCATCCAAAAGCCAAAGCCCGTTTCCCGACCCAATGGCATCCCCTACAAACGCCATATTCATGCCTCTCAGAAAAAAGACAGTGGATCCCGGTGTATGACCGGGAACCGTGAACGGATCGACAATAAGCTCCCCAAGGTCCATGGAGGCACCCTCTTCAAAAAAATCAGTTCGTGTTGAAGGGAATAGCTGACTATCCCGGAATTCTGCCCGGGGAAGCCAGAATCGGGCAAGAGAATCATCCCTGAATGCGGGCAACATTCCCAGGTGATCTCCATGGCGGTGCGTGAGGGTAATTATCAGTTGTCTGGCTCCTGTCAGTTCAGATACGATTTCCCTGAGGATATCCCCCGGATCGTTATACCAATCAATAGGATTGGAAAGATCGATCAGCAAAACCTTATCCCGTCCCCTTATCAGGTATATATCCGAACAATTGTTCATACCTGTGATCTTACCGGAATTATCGGTGTGCATGCCCTTTGGATTGCTGCCGTTGGCATCCTGAATGTTATATACATTTTCTGTTATCTGCGTTACGGTAAAGGGCCCCTTTTCGTATTCGCGGGCAGCAGTGCACGGGATACAAGCCAGTAAGACTGACAGTAAAATAATAGTCTTTTTCATAAAAAAACAAGTATAATGAGTAGGCAGACAAATGTAATTCAAAACATGCTATCTTTGAAATATTCAAAACACTCATCCAATGAAAATACATATTATTATCGTTTTGGCACTGTCCCTTGCCGGCTGCCAAAACGTACGGGACAGGACACACGACTGGGACCGTGGAGCATGGCTGGACCTGACATGGGATTACGAGGCAAGCACCATCTACTGGCCTACCAACGAGACATTCAGTCACGACACCGTTTCATACGGGATCAATGAAAAAGGCTATTTCTATGCATCCTTCAGTTATGCTGCAGAGGAACACGGAGGGACCCATTTTGATGCTCCCTTACATTTTTCGGAAAATGGCAGGTCTGTAGAACAGATCCTCCCCGGGGAATTTACGGGAAAAGGGATTTGTGTGGATGTTTCAAAAAAGACTTTGGTTGACAGGGACTACCTCATTGGGACTGAAGACTTCATGGAATGGGAACACCGACACGGGAGAATCCCCGGGCAGGCAATAGTGTTGTTGCACACCGGATTCGGTCAATACTGGAAGGATCCCCTGCAATACACAGGGACCCTGAAACCCGGACCGGAAGGAGTCCGTGAACTGCATTTCCCCGGTCTTGACCCGCAAGCTGCCTTATGGCTCATAAACGAAAGGAACATCAAGGCCGTAGGGATCGACACCCCGAGTATAGACCCGGGACAGTCAGAGGATTTTCGTACCCACCGCACGCTGTTCAGCCACAACGTCACTGCCTATGAAAACATAGCACATCTGGAATTGGTGCCGGCAAAAGATTTTTATGTGGTAGCCGCACCCATGAAGATCAAGGGAGGCAGCGGAGCCCCGCTCAGGCTTCTTGTCTGGATCCCCGAAGACTGATCACGCCATTAATTGAGCAGTTCAAGTATCTGCGGGTCGTTGGGTTTGACCTTTGAAGGCCAGTATCCAATCAATTCACCCTGTTCGTCTACCAGGTATTTGGTAAAATTCCAGCCCGGAGACTTATTGTTCCAGCCATTGAGTTTTTTGTCTGACAACCAGCGGAAAACCGGGTTCTGTTCTTTCCCCTTAACAGATGATTTCTCCATCATCTGGAATGTCACTCCGTAGTTGATCTCACAAAACTCCAGAATCTCTTCATTCGAGCCGGGATCCTGGTTCATGAAGTCATTGGAAGGAAAACCCAGGATAACCAGACCTGGGGCATATTCCCTGTACAACGCTTCCAGTTCTCCAAACTGAGGGGTAAACCCACACTTGGAAGCCGTATTCACCAGGAGGACCTTTTTACCCCGGAGTTGTTCAAAAGGAAATTCCTCGCCGTGAATGGTCTTGAATGACAGGGAATAAAAATTTTCCGTTTGACCGGCCTTTTGTTCTCTCCCGGTATCCCGGTCTCCCAAAAAAAATGGAACAAATAAAACGTAGATAATAATGATTGCTTTCATATACACTTGGTGTTAATTATCAGATACAACCACGCTACACAGAAGAGATGCCACACAGGCAGACAGGCGTTTTTGCCATATTGAAGCACTTGCGTAACACACTACAGGCAAAATCCATTCAAGAAGGGCCAGGGCATACGGGAGGTATGTCGTCCGGCCTTCAACAGAAGCCAGGGCATATTGCCTCATTTTCAAGGTTAAGGCCGTATTCCTGTGCATCATTCCGGGCAACCTGCCTGACCAGGTCGTACGGAATTTTTTATCAAGCGATACCGGCGCTTCATAAAATTCAGTGAGGAATGCCAGTACCTGCAAAAAATCTTCCTCGTTTTCCATGGGAAACGATTCAATCATAAATATGGCTTCAAGCCTGGCAAAATCCGATATCACCGAACGGGGTCTTGTTTCTGAGAAATCTATCAGGTAAACATTCATATCCTTGTCCAGCAAGATATTCTGCATATTCAGATCCCCGTGGCATACAGACGTAAAATAATCGGTTCCCCGTTCCCTCCTTTTGGGATACTCTTCCTTCAGGAATTTATAGGGATTCAGAAATGCCCCGGTTGAACCTTCAAAACGAAAGGAGCCTGCTTCCATGGGAATATGCAATTCCTTTTCGGCCATTTGACAGATATGCGGAAAGAATGTTTTTGTGGGATCGTGATCTGCATATGGAAAGATCACCTCTCTTACAGGCTGTCCGTACCAGGGTTTCAAGATCTTCAGAAAAATCTTGTCAAACAGAGGTTCCAGCTCACTTACCGGCCAGTTATTGAAATAATGGGCAAGCCATTTCAATTCAGTACCCTCTCCGCCAATGCCTACAAAATTATAACGCAAGGCTCCCATGCTGCAATAATATGAAGTCCCCAGGATCATCGCACTGTTGTTGAGAATGTAAGGCATGGCATACTCCTTACAACGGGCAGCTTCCCTTTGGATCATGGAACGATCCCCCGTTTTAAGTACGGTAGGTCTGAGAAGCCTTCCCTGAGGGTCATAAGAACGGACGCGATATGTGCTGGCGGAATAGCCGCCGTGGAGTCTCTGAAGTGCTGCTTTCCGGGAATCGGTATAAAGTCTCCTGGTCAGATAAACCATATAATCCGGGAGGATCTCGTCCCCTTCAAAGATCACCTGTGTTTGAAAACCGTCAGGATCCTGTGCCTGCCCTGCAAAAAACAACCAGAAAACCGGTCTGGTCAGCGAAACTTCAGTGTCACACATCGCTATCCCCTCAATATTTTCCCAGGACAATAAGGCCCGGGGATGTTGATCCGGGACCTTGCCCGGCTGCTTTTCGTTGTCCTGATGCAAAAGAAAAGTTCCTCCTTCCCATAACCCGTTCTTCTGCTTGAAAACCACAGACAGAGAGGGTCTTTCAGGATTCCTGTCCAGGCATAGCACGGTACAGAGGGATACATGGTCCAACCCGGGGAACAATCCTTTTTTCTTGATCAGATCAATGATCCTGACCGGTTCGGAATCGTTTACCGTGACACGTACCCGGGGATTCCCCCTGACGGAAAACGCGTGATCCACAAACACAGTCCCCTGTGCGGGATCACTGACAATACGAAAATCGGGGGCATATTCCGTATCTTCAGGAATAAACCCTGTACAATGATACAAGGTGAAAAAGAAACCGGCTGCGGCATCCTTCCTCATCAGGGTGTCCCCTAAAGCCCCTGTTCCAGCCGCTATGTGTAAAGAATCAAAACCGGCAAGCCGGGGTTGTGTCCATTCATACAAAACAGCGTCCGTGGCATCCTTTACGATCTCTGTCTCACAGGGAGCTTTCCCCGGAAATATTTCCATCCGGGAGATCGCTGTTTTCTCACATTGACGGATACAGGTTACCGCGTCACTAACGTCTGTGCAAATTTTAAAAACATGATCCAGTCCTGCGATCTGCAGGACCTGCAACATTTCCCCGGAAAGACCGGAAAGGATCAGTTTCCCTCCCGCGGAAGCGAGTTCCCGGTCAGTTCTGAGCAACACCCTGATCCCGCTGCTTGAAAGATAATGACAGGAAGAGAAATCGATCACCAAGAACGCCTCTTTTCCTGCCTTTTCTGCAACGGTTTTATCAAAAACCGAAGCATGAACGGTGTCCAGACGTCCGACAGGACGCAGGCACACCACGGAAAAGCTCATTTCTTCCTTAATTTCAAACATATTGCAAGTTAAGTAAAAAAACTATTTATATTTGAAAAACGAAAATGCTGAAAGGTAATGAGTACCAGGCAAAGTATCTTGCTGGCATTGATCCTGTTCACGGCTTTACCTGCTAATGCGCAATATTTCAGGGATCCGGACCATTTGCTGCACCACAGTGAAAAACCGTTCGGGAACAAACTGATCCTCGGCAGTGCCTATTCACTGGGTTACAACGCCGTGATCATGACAACCCTGATCCTGTCCCCGGAATCCATAAGCCAGTGGGACAGAAAGGAAGTGTTCAAAGGAGCTGCCATGAAGGAGCAGTACCGGCTTACTTTCACTACCCCGCCGGTAAAAGACCATGACCTGTTCCTTGTCAATTACGTAGGGCATCCCTACCAGGGTAGTTTTTATTACAACGCCGTAAGATCGCAGGGAGCCCCCGTCTGGCAGTCATCGGTCTTCACCCTTATGCATTCCCTGCTGTGGGAATATGTATGGGAAGGCGGTTTGGAACAACCCAGCATACAGGACCTGATCGTTACTCCTTTGGGGGGAATCATAGTGGGGGAACTGACACACAGAGCGGCCCTTGCCATGGGCAGGAACGGCTTCAAATGGTACGAGATCATCCTTACGTGTATCCTCAACCCGGCTTATGCCATCAACAACGGTTTCAAACGTCCAGCCTGCGCCGGTAATTGAAGGAGACGGCGATGGCAAAACAAACCAGGCCAAAAAGAAGCATTACCCCGCATTCGGGCAGAACGGCCCTGACTCCGGCATCGAGCAGGAATACGTCCAGAAATCCTGAAAGGCCCCAGTGCAAAGGAGATAGCATCCCTATCTTACGCATGGGTTCTGACATGATGAAGGTAGGGATCCATATGCCTCCGATGGCTGCCATGATCACAACAGAGATTGCCCCAAAGACGGAAGACTGGTGGTATGTGTTGGCTATGTTTCCTATCGCAATTCCATAACCGATAGCCGACACGGCAGCAGAAAGAGCCAGCAGGATCAGGGCAAGGGGAGACGTTCCCAGGTTCAGCGAATCCAGCCCAAAGAGAGGCATCACAAAAACCCCGATAAGCAACATCAGCCCAAACTGGATCAGGCACACCACTATGAAGGTGAACGCTTTGCTCAATAAATATTCTGTATAGGAACAAGGCATCGTCAGCAACCTGGAGAAACTGCCGTCCTGCCTCTCGCGGATAATACTGCCGGAAAGGGAAATGACAACAAAAAATATCGCAAACAGGGACCATGCCGGAATATTGTGCTGGACAGGATTGGGAACCAGGTCTTTCCCCTGTAAACGGGCATCTCTTATATCTATATGTACCTGTTCCCCGGCAAAGCCCAGTGTCGATATGGGAATGGGGCTGATTTCATTTACCTGACGGGTGATCTCATTCATGATATAAGTAAATTCTATCTTCTGCGTCTTCTCTTTCAAGGTACTCATAATGGTAGCGTAAAAGGAAGCCTTGGTGGTGGGATCGACGAAAACCACAAAATTGACGTTGTCCATGGGGGGCAGGTCAGTGGCCCCGCTAAAAGTGGCCAGCACATATCTGGCAACGTTTCTCCGGATGCTTTCTGTTGTGTTCTCGGGAATATAGATCCCTATGACATAACGGCTCGAAGCCACCTCTTTTTCCAGTTCTTCCAGTGTCGGGATACTTCCGTCAATGTCCCTGGTGATCTTAAAGATACCCGAGGCCTCCACCTCCCTGTCAATGGTGCTGCCAAGCTCTCCCTTGTCGTGGTTGACCAACATCATGGGGACAGAAACATCGGCAATGGACTGGAAAGTGCTTTCCTGAAGTAAAGCCATCAGGACGACAAGGATCGCGGGCATCAGGAACATGAGGAGCAAGCCTGCCACATCCCTTTTCAGGAGCAGATAATCCTTGTATAGCAAATATCTGAATTTTCTCATTGGGTATCCCTCATTCTTTTTCCGGTCAGTTTCAGATAGATGGATTCCATACTGTCACAGGGTGTGTACGCCCGGATCAGATCGGCCGGAGAGCCCTGGCAGATGACAGACCCGTCATCCATGAAGGCCACTTCGTTACAGATATGCTCGGCTTCCTCAAGATAATGCGAGATAAAGAGGATCGTGGTTCCGGAACGGTTGATCTCGGTCAGCTTCTCAAGGATCATCATCCTCGACTGGGCATCCACGCCCACGGTAGGCTCGTCAAGGATCAATATCCCGGGAGCATGCAGCATCCCGGCAATCATGTTGACCCTGCGCTTCATGCCACCCGAAAAACGATTGATATAGGAATGACGGCTCGCCGACAGGTCAAATAATTCTAGTAACTGATCAATACGTTCTTCCAGTACGGATTTTTTTATACCGTAAAGGCCGCCCAATATCTTCAGGTTTTCATATGCGGTCAGCGTGGGAAATAAAGCTATGTCCTGCGGGACAAGGCCCAGCAGGGGTTTGATGGCTTTCATCCCGTCCGACTGGTCATGTCCGTCTACAAACACTTTGCCGCTGTCATACTTCCGCAGTCCGCATATAATATTGATGGCCGTTGTCTTACCGGCCCCGTTGGGAGCCAGAAGCCCGAATAAAGATCCGTATGGGATCCTGAGAGATAAACCGTTCAGCGTAGGATGTGATTTCCCTTTATAAGTCTTTTTCAGATTTACTGTCTCTATGGCAAACTTATTTTCCACGCTTTATTGAGTTTTCGAGTCGTGTGAAAATGATACGTTCACGGTCAGATATGACCTCCAGTTTTCTGGCTATGTCGTCATAGGACAGCACCTCGGCCTCTCTTTTCTTAAAAAACCTTGCGGCATGATAGGAAAAATCCCTCCACAAGTCACCCACCTCGGTCAATTCCATGGACAATTGGTTCCACTCAGGCCTGTTCAGGAAGACCGAAGCTTCCTGCAGAAAAGCTGCATACATAAAGCGAAATCCGGCACCGCCTGTTCCGATTTCTTCCAGCATCCTTATGATCTGTGCCAGATTGAGAGCCGCTCCCCGCTTGCCATAGAGACGTTCCCATTTCCTCATCCTTCTTGCCAGGTACGCAATGCCCTTTGCCCCGAACATGGGTAACGGAATATGCAACATATCGGAGCACGTCCTTAATGTGGCTTTTTCTATCATTTGGGCGTCCAGGGGTCTGTATTTTTCCAGGTTCCTGATATAGTACATACTGCCTTTGGGAGGACCTGTTCCCGAGGCGAACCGAACTTTCTTCAGATCTTCGGATGAAAGCCTGTTGATATGCATCCCTATGGGATCCGAGATGATGTATTCATCGCCTTCCTTCCCTATTACGCAAAGATTGTGTGCGTTGAAATGGAACCGGTATTCCTTCGGGAAATAAGTAAGATGGTAGACCCCTACGCGCAATCCGACGGGTGTCCCGGAGAGAAGGACCTCATCCAGTTTAGCCATGGCCTGATCGGGATCTTTGAACTTATGCCATTGTATCTCAATTCCAAGGGCCTTTGTAACCCTGGTAAAAATACTTCCCGGAAAATACCTGAAAGAGGTAAGGGCCATCCCGTGCAGTTTGTAAAAAGGCATGTGTGAAAAAAAGATGCCTGAACCCAGACCCAGGATCATTGGCTCGCTTAGTTTCACCCCGTAAAAATTCAATAAATTTCGTACAACACCGTTCTCACAATGGGCGGCGTGCCTGTGTTCAAAATTGATTTGCATATTCAATCGGTAGAGGTGAGTTCTTCAACACTTATATTCATCGCTTCGGCAAGGCGGGAAAGTTCTGCCTGTTCAAGCGTTTCAAAGTGTTTGGGTTTGCTGAATTTGTGGATTTCCCGACGGGAAAAACCGGAATAATCTGCCAGGATCCTGGGTGTCATGACCGACTTTGCCATATGGTACACCAGCGGACTGCACTTCCCGGCAATAACCTTTTGACGCAGTGCCTCGGCTTCTTCCCCTCTGTTGTCCCATGAAAACCTGATGGCTTCGTTTTTCGGTTTCCACCCCGCACTGGGGACCTCCTGGTATTGGCCGTTTTCATCAAGAGCGTAGGTGCGATCCCTCAACTGCACGGCGCTGTCCGGCTGAAAAAACTCATCATCCTGGGGGACTTCTTTCACTTTCATGGCTTTGCTATTTGGATGCAAATATAGTATTTTTTACAAGAGGACATTTATCTCTGAACATCGGTTATCACATCGGAAAACACATAGGTGGTCCTATAACCTGATCTTTCGTTTATGACCAACTCCCGGAGTCCGTAGTTCTGAAGACCAAACAACAGGTCTATTCGATCAAACGCATTGGAAGGATCATCCTTCAGGGAACGTATGGTGACTCTGTGGCCCCTTTCCGTTTTTTCATATTCCAGCACATAGGTCTGCCTAAGCTCTTTCAGCTGACCCTTCATACAAAGGTTCATGATCTGAGCCATTTCGGCCATCGCGTTCTTTTGTCCCCTTAACGGGAATGTACTGGTCTTCTCCTCTGTAATAATTTTCACGATTTTTTCGTCCACAACAATGCTCATCTTGCGGGGAACCAGATAATCAAAACGCATTTCCACGTTCTTTTCATAACTGAAATTTCCTTCAGACACGACTTTCACGTCCAGTGATTGTATTTCTTTGATCTGAGTAAAGGTCCCCGACAGGGATCTGATATCCGAAGATATTTTTGCCAACCGTGCATAAAAATCTTCCTGCATGGCTCCGGCATTCGTGAAACCCGGGTAAAAAACCGAAAATGCAATACAAATCAATAATTTTTTCATATCAGAACCTCCTTCATTATTGCCTGTAACTTTAAGACATTCAAAGAACCGTACTGCATTACAGCCCTGATCTGCCATCCCTCTTCTCTATGCAAGATACGTACCTGAACGCCAATTTCCTCCTGACGCAAAGGATCAATCATCCTGGTAAATTTGCAGGACCCGATGGAAACGTACTGCAAGGGACAACGGGTAAAACGTTCCGTACAAAAACGGATCAGGTACAGGGAACATACGCCCGGCAACACCGGTAACCCCGGGAAATGACCCGAAAAGACAGGGTGCCCGGGGTTGATCCGGACGGTGACCGAAAAGGTATTGTCACTTTCTTCCCGGAAAGACTTAATGTAAAAGAGATTTCTGAGCATCCTGGGTCATGTTAATATAAAAAGATAATTGCAGCCTGGGATGGCTGATCTGAATATTGTCCGGAAAACCCCGGGAATAACCACCTGCCCGGACCACGGTCTTGCGAATACCGCTCCCTGTTCTTACCAAGGCTACGTTTCCCTGTGCATCCAGGCCCTGAACAGTTGCGTCAACAACAGAAGGTGCTGTCAGAAGTAAAAAATCGTCCCACAACAGGTCAAGTGCCTTGTCCCTGTCAAGAAAATCGATCACATAATGCACCCTGTACCCATCAGCTGTTCCTTCCAGATCAAAAAGGGAAATGCCGAAATGAGAGGTCAGCACCAACCTGGGCCTGGATTCCTCATTCCTTGTAACCAATAGCAAGCCTTCTATTTCCCTGTTTATGAAAGACAACCGGAAATCATACATCTTTACACCTTCGGAGATATCGAGCAGTGGCTTCGTTTCCCGCCAGGGAATCAGCCCGGCAACGGCACAAGAATTCAAGACCAGAAACAAAGCTGAAATCAATTTTCTCATGCACCTTCGGTATTGAATTTGACTACTTTCAGTTCTCCTTCGGCCACCTGCCTTTTTCCGCAGTCTGTTCTGATATGTATTACAGAAAAAGACGGGTATTTGTGGATCTCCCTTATTGCCGTGACCAGTTCCTCACCTGCCTGCACCCTGGAGTAAAAGGTAAAAGGACCCAGTGCCCCTACATATCCGGGAACAACCCCCGTCCCCTGTGCCACGCTGTCCATCCCCGCAGCCAGGGCGACCGACTGTGCCGCATGCTCAATGATACCTTCTTCCAGAAAAAAATCTCCGGGACAAAACAGAGATCCCGAAACGGGTGTAAATCCCGTAAAAGAAGCTTCATCGTCTCTGCCAAAATAAGTGTCAACAAGGAGTATGGGAGTTCTGTGCGGAAGATATTTAAGCAAAGAATCTCCTGTAAGAACTCTGGATTCACCTGGTTTCATTTTCTTCAAATCAGTCGACGAAGTTATGAATAATTCTTTTTACACCCGCCAAATAAATCAGGGACATTACTACCTTCTCATTATTAGAATATTATCCATAAGCACAGAATTGCATGTTACCCTCGTTTACAACATTTCAAAATTAATATTTGGATTTTTTATCCTTTTTCCATTATATTTACATATGCTTGATCCAAAACGTTCAGAACTACAGTTGAATCCGATTTATTGAAAGGGAATAATCTACACTTACATATATAAGTTCCAGATTTATTAACCTAATTGATTTTGGATGAAACCAATTACCGAACTAGTTAAGGACCTTGCCGAACGACACGGCAGAGAGAGACGTAGTCTTTTGCCTATCCTGCAGGGCGTCGTAGAGCAGGAAAAGTACCTTTCAGAATTTTCAATGTTCGAAATAGCACGTGAGCTGGACATCCCGGTAACGGAAGTCTACGGAACGGCTACTTTCTATTCGTTCCTCGAATGCAAGAAGATGGGAAAATACATTATCCGTGTATGTAAGACCATAACCTGTTCCATGAAAGGGGAACGACAGATCCTTCTGGCCATTGAAGACATGCTGAAGATCAAAGTCGGAGAAACGACTCAGGACGGGAAATTTACCCTCCTGGAGACCAATTGCCTGGGTTTTTGTCACAAAGCCCCGGCCATGCTCATCAACAATGAGGTGTACACAGAACTCACTCCCGAAAGGATACGGGAAATATTAAGCAGCTACCTGAATGACAAAATCATAGGAGGTGAACATGTCAACTAGTCATATTCTCAAAAGAGCCGACTTCATTTTCAACAATGAAAACGATTGGGAAGAAGTGCTGACCAAAAGTCTGGCACGTACCCCCAACGAACTGATAAACGAACTGATCAGTTCCGAACTCAAAGGGAGGGGCGGCGCAGGTTTCCCCACAGGATTGAAATGGAAACTTACCTCCGAACTGAAATCAGATCAGAAATTCGTCATATGCAACGCCGATGAGGGAGAACCGGGAACGTTCAAGGATCGCGAGATCCTTTCCAGGGTTCCTTTTAAAGTATTGACCTCTATTGCCATATGCGGACACGTTATAGGAGCCAGGGAGGGTTTTATCTATTTAAGAGGCGAGTATTTTTTCCTGCAACAGGAATTGAAAAAAGCTATCAGTGAATTCGAGTTTTTCTGTAAAGAGATCAAATACGATTTCAAAATTAAAATATTTATGGGCAGCGGGGCCTATATTTGCGGGGAGGAAACGGCACTGTTCGAGTCCATGGAAGGCAAACGGGGCGAACCCCGCAACAAGCCTCCCTATCCCACCGCTTCCGGATATCTCGGCAAACCTACCGTTATCAATAACGTAGAAACACTGTCACATACCTACACCATTTTCAAATACGGCTCCAAACGTTTTTACGATCTTGGGGTTCAGTTTTCTCGGGGCACCAAGCTCTTTTCGGTATCGGGAGACACCCCCAAACCCGGTATTTACGAGCTGGAGCTGGGGATGAGTCTGACCGATTTTGTGGAAGAGTTCGGAGATGACGACACCAAAGCAGTACAGGTTGGCGGAGCCTCGGGCTTCCTTGTCCCACGCAAAAAATTCTCCCAGACCAGCATAGGATTTGAAGGAAAGCTGGTAGGGATCTCCCTGCCTACAGGAGGATCCATGATGTTGTTCAACAGTTCCCGTTCCATGTTCAATGTTTTGGATAATTACCTGAATTTCTTCGCCGAGGAATCCTGCGGGCAGTGTACTCCCTGCCGGGTGGGATGCCAGCAATTGCTCAAAGGCATCAAGGCAGTAAAACGGGGCGAAAAGCCGGCCGCGTACCTGGACAAGCTGATGGGTCTTGCAGAAACAATGCAGTATACAGCCAAATGTGGTCTTGGACAGTCCGTCGCCAATTCGTTCTCTTCTATTGTAGAGAATTTCAGAGAAGAGATGATTTACTAAACCTGAAAACTGACAGAAATGGGAAAGAAAATTAAAATTACCATAAACGGACAAACCGTAGAAATTGAAAAAGGCACTTCCATACTGGAGGCCGCCAATCAGATAGGTGTTATCATACCTACCCTTTGCTATCACAAAGACCTTTGTGTAGCCGGGAACTGCCGTGTCTGTGTAGTGGAAGTGGCCGGTCAGAAAAGACTGGCCCCCGCCTGTGCCACCCCTTGTGAGGAAGGTATGGACGTCCTGACCAACACACACAAGGTCAGGAATTCAAGAAAGCATATCATTGAGCTGCTCCTGTCAGAGCACAACGCCGACTGTACCAGTTGCTACAAGAACGGGAATTGCGAACTACAGCTGCTGGCCTCCGAGTATAAGATCATGAACCAGGATTTCATTCACCTTGTTCCTTTCCACAATTATACCGTTGATGATTTTTCTCCGTCCATCATCAAAGACGACAGCAAATGCATCCGTTGTCAGCGTTGTGTAAGAACATGTGCCGAGCTGCAGAGCGTCAATGCCCTCACCATGGCCCACAAAGGCGAATATGCCATGATCACCACGTTCTTTGAGAAATCCATGAACGATGTGATCTGTACCAATTGCGGACAATGCGTCAACCACTGTCCCACCGGAGCCCTGGTGGAAAAGAATTACATCGAAGAGGTTTGGTCTGCCATCTCGGACAAAAACAAATATGTTGTGATCCAGACGGCTCCTGCAGTGCGCGTGGGGCTGGGCGAAGAATTGGGATTCGACCCCGGAGAACGTGTGACCGGCAAGATGGTTGCCGCGCTCAAGCGCCTGGGATTCGATGCTGTTATGGACACCGATTTTACAGCCGACCTTACCATCATGGAGGAAGGATCCGAATTGTTGTCACGCCTTAAAAGGGCGGTGGCCGAAAACGACAGGACGGTAAAATTTCCCATGGCAACATCATGCTCTCCCGGGTGGATCAAATTCATTGAGCATCTGTATCCCGAGTTCCTGGACCACCTGTCCACCTGTAAATCTCCCCAGCAAATGTTCGGAGCGTTGACCAAAACATATTATGCCAAAGCCCGGAAACTCGATCCCGAGAAGATCGTCTCTGTTTCGGTCATGCCCTGTACTGCAAAAAAATTCGAGGCAGCCAGGCCCGAAATGCACGACAGTGGATTCAGAGATGTGGATTACGTGCTTACCACACGTGAACTGGCCATTATGATCAAACAGGCGGGGATAGATTTCATGAAACTTGAGGACATGCACTTTGACCGCCTGATGGGAGAATCCACTGGTGCCGGAGTAATATTCGGGGCCACGGGAGGGGTTATGGAAGCCGCCCTTAGAACCGCCTACGAACTGGTGACAGGCAGAGAGGTGCCTTTTGAAAATCTGAACATCACCCCGGTCAGAGGCGTTGAAGGAGTTCGTGAGGCCAGGATCAAAATCGAGAAACCGCTTAAGGAGTGGGCCTTCCTGGATGGGGTAGAACTCAAGTGTGCTGTGGCACACGGCCTGACAAACGCCAAGTATATTATGGATAAGGTGAAAGTCGGGAAAGCCGATTATCACTTTGTGGAATTCATGGCCTGCCCGGGAGGCTGCCTGGGAGGCGGAGGCCAGCCCATCCCCACCAATCCCGAGATCCGGCAACGCAGGGCTGCTGCCATCTATGCCGAGGACGAAGGCATGCCGTTGAGAAAATCACATCAGAACCCCGAGATCATCAAGATTTACAAGGATTTTCTTGGCCATCCCCTCAGCGAGGTGTCACATCACCTGCTTCACACCAAATACACACCCCGCAGGATGTAACGATCCTGCGTTTGGGAACTTTGAGTGACCTGTTGTACAGGTCACTTTTTTTTTATTAGATTTGGTACATACTCTAACCTATATAGTCATGAATAACAAGGCGCTATCTTTTGCAAACATCATTCTGTACCTGGCCATGGTCACAGTCAATGCACTGGCCAACATACTTCCCATCAACGGTATCACGACAGGAGAGCTCTCAGACAGTTATCCCAATTTGTTTGTCCCTGCCGGCATGACATTTTCCATATGGGGGGTCATTTATATCCTGCTGTTAATCCTTGTGGTATACCAGGCAGTTGCCGTATATGCCCGTAAAGAACGTTTTGCACTGAGCAGGACCCAAAATCTTGTCTTTGCGCTCACCTGCCTGCTGAACATGGCCTGGATACTTACCTGGCATTACAGGTTGGTTTTATTATCCGTTGTAGTTATGATCGGATTGCTGCTGAGTCTGATCTACCTGTACAATGCAATTTTCAATGTCCAGATAAAAAGTCTTGCCGGCAAACTCGCTTTCAGGGTGTCCACAGGCGTATACCTGGGATGGATCTCTGTGGCGACCATTGCCAATATCTCGGCTTTGCTTGTGTCATGGAACTGGAACGGGTTCGGTCTGAGTAACAATGTATGGACCATAATTGTAATGGCTGTAGGACTGATACTGGCCGTACTGGTCACCCTCAGGAACCGGGATATCTTCTATTCGCTGGTGGTGGTATGGGCCTATTACGGGATCATAGTCAAGCGTTCGGCAGAACTGGTGCCCCACCAAGATATCATCATCGCTGCCTGGACAGCCATAGGCCTAATCACCCTGCTGATCGTGTACACACTGGTAAGTGCCTGCACGTGCAAAAACGGGAAGGGACTACTCTGCAGGAACCAATAAGTCTGCTGGAACCAAAAAGTCTGCTGGAACCAAAAAGATCA
>LFSY01000103.1:53876-55505 GCA_001512865.1 Rikenellaceae bacterium DTU002
TCCGGTTTTCATGGTCTCTGAAAATTAATTATATTTGTATGCCTTCCCATTGTGGGGTAGATATAATTTGGAGAAAAATGGACAAGGAAGATTCAGGTGCTTCTGCATCGGACTGTCGTACATTCTACGACAAAGAAAATCAGTGTGAATGTTTGTTTAACAAAACAGGCCCGTTCTGGCACATGTATACGCCCGGCCATATAACGGGGATTTTGTTCACAAATGAAGAGGAGTTGGAATTTGGGATGAATCTGATGGGGATATGTGCGGACCGATCTCCAAAACTTAAGATCTACACTTTTGAATTGATGAACAACCATCTTCATTGCATTCTTTCCGGTGAAAGGAAATCCTGTGAAGATCTGTTTAACAGGTATAAAACACGCCTGCAAAGGTACCTCGCCATTCAGGGAAGAGTCGTAGACATGTCTGCATTCAGCGCATCTCTTCTCCGGATTGCAGATTTGAATGCTCTTCGGAGTGAAATTGTTTACGTCAATCGTAACGGGTATCTCGTCAAATCGTCATACACACCGTATTCCTATTTATGGGGCGCAGGCTATCTGTATTTTAACCCGCTTTACGAATTATTGCCGACAACTGCATTCAATTCCCTTCCCCTGAGGGATAAGAGAAACATATGTCGCAGCAGGGACGTGGCTCTGTCAGCGCGTATCAGGGTAGCGAATCATATGATTTTACCTTCAAGTTATTGCAGTATTAAAGAAGGGGAGTCTTTTTTCAGAGATGCGCATCACTACTTCAACCTGTTGTCTAAGAATTTTGAGGCATACAGCGAGATCGCCAAGAGACTGAAAGATGCTGTGTTTCTTAGCGATGAAGAGATGTATTCGGCTGTACAGGCAATGTGCTCAAAAAGCTATAACCTGAGCAAACCTGCATTACTGCCGTCAGCCGCAAAGATTGATATTGCCAAGAAGATGCGCTATGATTACAATGCATCGAACAAGCAAATCCAAAGGATCCTTAAGATAGATGCTGCCATCATAGGATCACTCTTTCCAAAAGTCATGTAAATAATTCTATTCCATATATTTATAATCAGTTAACATATATTTATAATCAGTTAAATTTCAAGAGGCGGGAGATATGCGGGAAAACACATTATGTCAGGGAACTTCTTACAGATTCTCCTTCTTCTTTTTATCTCACTTTTAAACAATATTATTATGAAAGAAGAAAAAGAAAAGCGAAGGAAGAAAATGTTGGAGGTTTCAATGGATTCAAATGGGATGCTTCACTTTGAGAGTGATCTCAATCTGTCTAAAAGAAAGGATATGCAGATACTCATGGACCTTATTCCAATGACAGTATTCTCTATCCAGACATCCTTGTTTGGGCAGGCCGAACGATCAGTTACGGCTGTGATCAGATCTTTGTCAATAGGCGAAATATGTTGTTGTCAGGATGCTGAAGATGTACTTGCTCACTACAACAGAGTCGTGAAAAATACTATTGAAGAAGTCAGAAGGGCTAATGAGGAAATGGTAAAATCCGGTAAGGCAAGGGTCGTCCTCAATATGCCTGATATGAAAACCATGAATTAAGGATTCACTCTTTGAAAGCCAGTAGATAAGTTGCCAAAAATTGCAGGTTCGTCCTCAAAAA
>LFSY01000004.1:0-402 GCA_001512865.1 Rikenellaceae bacterium DTU002
TGGCGGACCTTGATGTTGACTTTGCGGCGCAGGGCAAGTACCATGGAGGTACAGCGCTGGGCCAGGTCCATGCGTTCTTCCAGGGCCTCGTCCACCAGGGTTTGGTCGGCAACGGGCATCAATTCCAGGTGTACCGAACCGTTGCCTGTCAGGTCCAGGAACAGGCGTTCCATATAGACCGGGGCCAGGGGGGCTCCCAGCAGGGCGACGGTTTTCAGGCACGCATAGAGCGTCTGGTAGGCGGCGCGTTTGTCCGGATCCATGTCGCCTCCCCAGAAGCGTTTCCGGTTCAGACGCACGTACCAGTTGCTCAGCTGGTCGCAGACAAAGTCCTGGATCAGGCGTCCGGCCGTGGTCAGATCGTAATCGTCGTAAGCATTCAGGACTTTAATGGTCAGGGTG
>LFSY01000004.1:505-2007 GCA_001512865.1 Rikenellaceae bacterium DTU002
AGGTTGTCCCAGGGCTGGGCATTGGTCATCATGTACCAGCGGAGGGGATCGGCTCCGTATTTGTCAAGCATCCTGAACGGATCCACAGTGTTGCCCAGGCGTTTGCTCATCTTGTTGCCGTTCTTGTCCAGGATCAGTCCGTTGGAAAGCACGTTGCGGAAACAGACCCGGTCGTTGACCATGGCGGCGATGGCATGGAGTGTGAAGAACCAGCCGCGGGTCTGGTCCACCCCCTCGGCAATGAAATCGGCCACCTGGCCGAAAGCGGGGGTTCCCAGTTTTTCCAGGCCTTCCTGGGAAAAAGGCATGGAGCCCGAGTCAAACCAGACGTCTATCAGGTCGGGTTCGCGTCGCATGGGTTGCCCGTTTGCCGAGGCGAGGATCCATGTGTCCACAAAAGGCCGGTGCAGGTCTATCTTTTCGTAGTTTTGCCGGCTGAAGTCACCGGGAACAAAACCTTTATCCTTCAATGGGTTGGAGACCATAAATCCTTTGGACACGGAATCTTCGAGGGCTTCGTACAATTCCTGCAGGGAGCCGATGCAGCGTTCTTCGCTGCCGTCTTCGGTGCGCCACACGGGCAGGGGCGTTCCCCAGAAACGGCTGCGTGAGAGGTTCCAGTCCTGCAGGTTTTCCAGCCATTTGCCAAAACGGCCCGTACCGGTGGAGGACGGCTTCCAGTTGATGGTGTCGTTGAGTGCCATCATGCGTTCCTTAACGGCAGTGGTCCGGATGAACCAGGAATCAAGCGGATAATAGAGGATGGGTTTGTCGGTCCTCCAGCAATGGGGATAGTTGTGGACCATTTTTTCAATTCTGAATACCCGTCCGTTCTTTTTCAGCCACATGCATATCTCCACATCCAGAGAGTCCGCCCCGGCAGAAGATCCTTTACCATCCTTCCATTGCGGGTCATATGCGTTTTTCACGTACCGGCCGGCAAAGGGCGCGTAGGTTTGGACGTCCACCCTCGAGCTCACAAAAGCCGGGTCCAGGTCTTCCAGACGGTAGAATTTCCCTGTTTTGTCGACCATCGGGCACAGGCTGCCGTTGCTGTCGGTCAGCAACAGGGCGGGTATGCCGTGCTTTCTGGCCACTTTATTGTCGTCGTCCCCAAAGGTGGGTGCAATATGTACAATACCCGTGCCTTCCTCCGTTGTGACAAAATCGCCGGTCACCACACGGAACGCTCCTGCTCCCGGGTTGACCCACGGGATGAGCTGCCGGTAGGAAATGCCTTCCAGCTGCTTCCCGGTAAAGGTGGCATCTGCCTGTTGAAAAGGCAGGGCTTTGTCCCCGGGCGTATAGGATCCCATGGGAATCTCCGTGTTCTTTTCAGGAAACAGGGTTTCCTTCAGGTCTTCCGCCATGACTACGGATACGGGATCACCGGTATACGGATTGCAGGTATGCAGTTTGACATAGCGTATGCCGGGCCCTACGCAAAGGGCGGTATTGGACGGCAACGTCCAGGGGGTGGTGGTCCAGGCCAGGAAGTATAC
>LFSY01000004.1:2032-3462 GCA_001512865.1 Rikenellaceae bacterium DTU002
CAGCCGGGCTGGTTCAGTTCGTGGGAACTCAGGCCCGAGCCGGCAGCCGGAGAATAGGGCTGTATGGAATAGCCCTTGTACAGGAGGCCTTTCTGGTATATGTCCCTGAGCAGGTACCAGACCGTTTCTATATAGGAGTTGTGGTAGGTCACGTACGGACGGCTCATGTCCACCCAGTAGGCCATTTTTTCTGTGAGCACCTCCCACTGACGCGTATAGCGCATGACCTCTTTTCTGCATACGGCATTGTATTCTTCTACGGAAATGCTTTTCCCTATATCTTCCTTGGTTATGCCCAGTTGTTTTTCCACGCTCAGTTCTACGGGAAGTCCGTGCGTGTCCCAGCCCGCCCTGCGTTCGACCCTGTAACCGCGCTGCGTCTTGTAGCGGCAAACCGCATCCTTGATGGTGCGTGAGATCACGTGGTGAATACCGGGGATCCCGTTGGCCGAGGGAGGCCCTTCAAAGAACACGAAAGAAGGTGCCTGGGGACGGTCTTCCACGCTGCGGCGGAAGGTCTCTTCGCGGTTCCACTTCTCCACGATCTTTTCCTGCATGGCAGGCAGGTCAAAAGTCTTATATTCAGGGAACTTCATAATTAACAGGGCTAAAAATAGTTTGCAAAGATACGAATCTTACCTATCTTTGGAAACATGTTGGCAAAACTTTCATTCAATTACATAGATATCATACTTCTGATAGTATGGATCATAGCCGTTCTGGAAGGCTTGTACAAAGGTCTGATCAAACAGGTTTTCGGCATACTGGCGCTGATCCTGGCCTGTTACGTATCGTATCATTTTACAGGATTTGCTGCCGACCGCATTGTGGAATGGTTCGGATGGAACGGGGAAGGGTTACGTATCGTGGCTTTCATTGCTACTTTCATTCTGGTTCTGATAGGGGTGACCTTACTGGGACATCTTTTGGACAAGCTGCTGAAAATTGTCCTGCTTGGATGGCTTAACCGCCTTACCGGAGCTATCTTCGGATGGATCAAATGGAATATTCTGGTAGTGATCCTGGTCTATGTGCTAAATCTGTTCGATGCCATGGCTTCTTTCCTGCCTGCCGAAGCCTTTGCATCATCCCGCCTGTACCCGGTGGTTGATGCATTTTCATCCATTCTGCTTCCTTATCTTTCCTTCATGGAATAATTGTCTCTTTTTCCTCTTTATCTTTTTTGTCCACGGATTTCTTTTTCTGCGACGTAGGTTTGCGTTATGAAGACAACCGAAAAAACCACCTACCCTGCGCTGGAAAGGGCATCATCAGGTGATCATTTCCTTCCCGGAAAGAGAAGGACGGGGTTTGTTATTTTTTTCATTGCGGTAGTGATGGCCACTGTGTGGGGGATGGTTGTTTTTCTGTTGTTTGTATCCACGGAGCTGTCTTGTGTGAAAGATCCGGGATTCGCCGGAAACAGGGAG
>LFSY01000004.1:3508-5326 GCA_001512865.1 Rikenellaceae bacterium DTU002
AATGAAGAAGATACGGATACGGCAACACCACATCAGTGATTGCGGAGCGGCATGCCTGGCGTCTGCCGCCGCCTGGTTCGGATTGCGCTTTCCTCTGGAGCAGATCCGGCAATGGAGCGGTACGCAGACGCACGGCATTTCCGTACAGGGGATTCGTGAAGGGGCCAGAGCCCTGCATCTGGATGCCCAGGCTTACGGCCGCAGTCCGGATGCCGGACAGGCCGGGGACGAAGTGTTCAGACACCTTCCTGTTCCATCGGTCCTGCACATGATCCGGGAAAACGGACACAGCCATTTTGTAGTCTTTTACGGAGTGCGTAAGGGCCGGCACAGGAAAAAAATCACCTGCCGGATCATGGACCCGGAGGACGGGAGGATGCACCGGCTGGATACAGACCGTGTGACCGGCGAGTGGACCGGGGTGCTGGTTACGCTCACTCCCGGGGAAGGATTTGAAAAAGGGAACCATATCCCGGGATTTCTCAACAGGATAATGGTGTTGATGAAAGGACAGAAAAAAATGTTCCTGGGAGCGCTGGCCGCCTCGTTCCTGTACACCTTCACGGGCATTGCCTCGGCTTTATTCCTCAAACAGATCGCCGATGCGGTGATCCCCCAAGGGGCGGAGTCACTGCTGCGCCTGATGGGACTGGCCATGATCTATATTGCCGTATGTGCGCTTTCACTCAATATGTTCCGGGTACGGTTCCTGCTCCGGACCGGGTTCAGGACGGCATCCCGCCTGGTGGAAGGATTCTACCGGCACATCATGTACCTGCCGCAGCGTTTCTTTGACCAGCGGCAATCAGGCGAGCTGGTGGCCCGGATCAATGATGCCTTCAAGGTAAGCACCTTTCTCAGCACGGGATCCCTGACCATAGCGCTGAGCTTTTTTACGCTGCTCTTCTCCTTTGTGGTCATGTTTTTGTTCAACACCCGGCTGACATGGATCTGCATGGCTTCACTGCCACTGTATGCAGGTATCTATTATCTGTTTGACAGGCGCAACAAAGACACGCAGCGCAGGATCATGGTATCGCAGGCGGCCCTGGAATCGGGACTGGTGGATTCTCTCCGGGGAGTGGCCCAGATCAAGTACAATACCGCACAGGAACATATGATAGGAAAGGTTCGGGAACGGTTCGGATCGTACGTGAAGAATGCCTACAGGGGCGGGATGAACCAGCTGTGGGCCGCTACCTGGGGCGATACGCTCACCCGGGGAACAGGGCTGGCCATTTTGTGGACCGGGGCAACGTTCGTGACACGGGATTGGATGACATTTGGCGAATTACTTACATTTTATGCACTAACGGCCTATTTCTCGGCCCCGGTAACGGAGATCATATCGTTCAGCCAGAAATACAGGGATGCACGGATAGCCTCTGAACGGCTGTTCGAGATCATGGAGCTGGAAACGGAACAGGAGCCGTTTCCCGTCAGCGGGGATGTGCCTTCAGGCAGCAGACCCGGCTGGCACAGGGGCGACCTGGCCGTAGAGGAATTGTCTTTCCATTACCCGGGAAGGCCTGTGCTCTTTGATTCTTTCTCATACACTTTCCCGGCAGGCAGCATTACCGGGATTGCCGGGGAAAGCGGCTCGGGTAAAAGTACGCTTGGTTCGTTGCTCCTGAGGATGTACCTCCCCGACAGAGGCACACTTACACTGGGCGGCATACGGGCGGAAGACGTCCCTCTGGATACGTGGAGAAAACACGTGGGGATCGTACCGCAGAAAGCCGAATTGTTTGAAGGGAACATCCTGGACAATATCACTTTGGGAGACAGTTCCCCCGATATGGAACGTGTGTCCGTGTT
>LFSY01000039.1:0-197 GCA_001512865.1 Rikenellaceae bacterium DTU002
GGGATGGCCACATCATCGTGCGTGGAACCCAGCAGGAACCCGGCAGTAACCACACCTACGGCAAGCAAAGGCATGATCTGCCTGGCAAAAGCCCAGGCAGACAGTGTCCATTCCCGGTTTTCTTCATTCTTTTTATCCCGGAGCGTCATCAGGGAAAGGGCAATGATCCCCGTCATCATGGGAACCAGCGGGGCCAG
>LFSY01000039.1:370-1482 GCA_001512865.1 Rikenellaceae bacterium DTU002
CCCCAGTTGGCAAATACCAGGATGAGCACCAGGGTGAAAAAGTGGAACGAGGTCTGCCACATGGGCCTTTTCTCGGGTGGAGGCGTAATGTTCATCTGCTCTTCCTTTTTGACCTTTTCCTCTTTGCGGTAGATCAAAGACATGATGAGCCCGATGACAATAGCGAAAACAATGGCCCCTACGGCCCGGGCCAGTCCCATTTCAAATCCCAGGATCTTGGCCGTCAAAATGATGGACAGGATGCTTATGGCCGGACCTGAATACAGAAAGGCAACAGCCGGTCCCAGGCCGGCACCCCTTTTGTAAATGCTGGAGAATAATGGAAGTATGGTGCAGGAACAAACGGCCAGCACGGCTCCCGATACGCTTGCCACCGTATAGGAAAGCCATTTTTTGGCATTGGCCCCAAAATATTTCAGGACCGATCCCTGGCTGATAAAGACCGAGATGACTCCCGCAATAAAAAAGGCCGGCAGCAAACACAGAACCACATGCTCCCGGGCATACCACTTGGCCAGGTCCAGGGTGGCGGTGATGGCTGTCATGAAACGGCCGCTTTCCAATGGAAGGAAGAATACGGCGGCAAAAACCACCAGTATCCAGATCAGTATTTTAAGTTCTTTTTTAAAATCCATGGCAAACACACATTAAAGGAACAACAACACAACATAATAGATCCCGACAGCAATAAATACCACGGCCACTAACCGCCGGAACCAGAATTCAAACGCTTTGATCTTATTGTACACTTTCCCTAAAGACCCCAGGGAAAAGGCGATCAGCCAGGCGAAAAGGATCACGGGAATACCGGTGGCCAGGGCAAATACCAGGGGCAGGTATAGCCCCGATGCACTGCCTATGGTCATAGGGATCAGCATCCCGAAATAAAGCACCCCGCTGTAAGGACAGAAGGCCAGGGCAAAAACGATGCCCAGCAGTAAAACACCCCAAAATCCTTTATTGGCGCGTTCTTCCATACGGGCAGTCAAAGATCCGGCACCGGGCAGTTTTATGAAATTGAAAAACCCCAGCATAAAAAGACCGATGATGATCAGCAACGGGCCCAGCAGCTTCTCTCCCCATTGTTGCAGCAAGCCGGACACGTTGAGTTC
>LFSY01000102.1 GCA_001512865.1 Rikenellaceae bacterium DTU002
AATACCTGGCCGAATTGCCGGAGGATCGTGGGTTTGAGCAGATTTTTAATGAAAAGGACCTGGAAGGCTGGCAGGGTCTGGTGGGCAATCCCGTCTCCCGCAACAAAATGGACCCGAAAGAACTGTCCCGGGCTCAAAAAGAAGTAGATAAGGTAGCCTTCAGCCAGTGGGTGGTCGAAGACGGGAAACTCCTGTTCCTGGGCAAAGGCGACAACCTGTGTACCAAAAAGGCCTACGGAGACTTTGAAATGTATGTGGACTGGCTCCTTTATCCGGAAGGGCCCGAGGCCGATGCCGGGATTTACCTTCGTGGATCGCCCCAGGTACAGATCTGGGATACAGCCCGTGTTCACGTAGGAGCCCAGGTGGGATCCGGGGGTCTGTACAACAACGCGAAAAACCCGTCGGCTCCTACACATGTGGCCGACAACCGGCTGGGTGAATGGAACAGCTTTTTCATCCGCATGGAAGGGGAACGTGTTACGGTGTTCCTGAACGGAGAGCTGGTGGTGGACAACGTGATCATGGAGAATTACTGGGACCGCTCACAGCCCATTTTCCCTTACGGGGCCATTGAACTCCAGGCGCACGGGAGCAAGGTCGCCTACCGCGATATTTACGTGCGGGAACTGGAACGCCCCCAACCTTTTACGCTATCTGCAGAAGAAGAAGCCGAAGGGTTCCAGATCCTCTTTGACGGAACCACATTGCACCAATGGACCGGCAATACGACCGATTATTTCACTCGTGACGGCGTATTGGAGGTCCGGCCTACCGATCAGGGGTTCGGAGACCTGTACACCGTGAAAGAATACGACGACTTCATTTTCCGCTTTGAATTCAAGCTCACCCCGGGAGCCAACAACGGGGTGGGAATTCGTACACCCGGTACCGGAGACGCTGCTTACGAAGGCATGGAGATCCAGATCCTGGACCATTACGATCCCATTTACCAGCCCTGGTTGCTGGATCACCAGTACCACGGATCCGTCTACGGGGTAATCCCTGCCCATAACCGCGATGCCCTGCGGCCCGTGGGAGAATGGAATCAGGAGGAAATCTACGTCAAAGGCACGTACATTCGCGTTACCTTAAACGGGGAAGTCATCACGGAAGGTGACATCTCGGCAGGCCCCATAGACGGCAGGGAGCATCCCGGGCTTGAGCGTAAGGGAGGAAAGATCGGGTTCCTGGGACACGGATCCAGGTTGTGGTTCCGCAATATCAGGATAAAGGAATTGTAATTTTCGGGAGCTATTTTTTGGTCAGGATGTATTCCCCGTTCAGGGATTGTCCGTCAAAAAGAAGGTTTCCGTCGTAATACAATACCATGGTGGTCGAGTTCAGGGAACGGATCTCGACCACATCGTTTACAGTGGTACTGCCTACTATTACCCGGACGTATATATAAATGCCGTCCAGCGTGTAGGTGGGAGTAAACGACGGAGGGGATCCGGGAGCGGAATATCCCATGGTTCCGTCTTCCCGGAACGTAACGGTGTAAGCGGGTTCATCGTCGTAACTCCATGTTCCCAGCAAGTCGGATACGGAATAATGTTTCTGGCAGGATACGGTTAGAACAGTTAACAGAGCCATTGCCAGCAGCCCCTTGATCATGCGGATTCCTTGTTTCTTCATTGGTAGTATATCTTATTTTAGTTCGTATTCAAAAACAGCCAGCACCGGGTAATGGTCAGAGACGTAAGGAACGCCAAAGTCATCGGTTACGGTACGGTAGGACAG
>LFSY01000047.1:0-2767 GCA_001512865.1 Rikenellaceae bacterium DTU002
TTTCGCACAATCAGGATGCCGGGTGATTGACAATTCCTCGTGCTGGAGAATGGACGCAGGTGTTAAGCTTATAGTTCCCGAGATCAACGGCCATCTGCTGGGAAGAAATGACCTGCTGATCGCCAATCCCAATTGTTCCACCATACAGATGGTCATGGCTCTGGCTCCCCTGCACCGGAAATTCCGCCTGAAAAGGATCGTGGCTTCTACCTACCAGTCGGTTACCGGCTCGGGACAAAAAGGGCTGGAGCAACTGGGGGCAGAACGCCTGGCCCGTGTCGGGGAAAAACAAGCTCCTGCGGCCGGATCGATCTACCCCTGTCCCATTGACCTGAACGTCATTCCCCTGATCGGGGACCTGACCCCGGACGGGTATACGGCAGAGGAGATAAAAATGAAAGAGGAAACCCGCAAGATTCTGGACGACCCGGGGATCAGGGTGTCGGCCACAACGGTACGCGTTCCCGTAGAGGGAGGACATTGTGTGGCAGTCAATGCACAATTCGTACAACCTTTCTCTATGGATGAGGTCTTTGCCCTGCTGGGGTCTTTTCCCGGACTGGTGCTCAACGACGGGCCCGGCAGGACGGGTTTTGCCGTTCCGCGGGAAGCCGGAGGGACCGATCCGGTCTATGTGGGCAGGGTGCGCAGGGACACCTCGGCAGAAAACACGCTTGACTTGTGGACGGTAGCCGACAATTTACGCAAAGGCGCTGCCCTCAATGCCGTGCAGATTGCCGAGCGGTTGTTGGATCTGTAGGTCAGAAGGGCAGCAATGTCCGGGTATATCGCAGGGTCTGCAGCCGTTCGATGGTTTGAGGGTCTAAGTTGTCTCTTGAAAACGGGACAATATCGGTATCCCTTTCCGTTGATCCGGGCAGGCGGCCGTATTTGTATTCATAGGTAAACCGTCCCAGGGAATCCACCCTCTCGGGATGTTCCGGGTCCCGGAGCGGTACGGAAATGTAAAAATCGGCGGAAGGGGTACCCAGCCTGTGGGAAAGGATCTGGTCGTTCAGCAATGTGTAATAAAGTTGTTGCGCTGTTTCAAAAGCCGGATCTATGATGTCAACATTTTCAGCTATCAAATGGCGGTACGGGTACCGGTCTCCCTCTCGGTAGTGACGCAACTCCTGCAACATGGCCCTTATGGTTTCAATCTGGTAAGGATAATGCGTACATCCCAGCACCAGGTAGCGCAACGGTTTGGGATCCTCGCTGGCACGCAGCTTTTCTATCAGACTCAGCAAATGGTAGCGGGCGTAATTTTCAGGAGCGTTCAATTGCAGTCTGAAGGGATTTTCCGGGGTTCCCTCGTACAGCATCCTGCCCATGGAAAAATCAAAGCCGTAAGCCGGCAATAACGAAAGATCTATCCTGTGACTGGAATGATCCTCCGACGGGCCCCTGTATGATCCCCGGGGTGCTGTGGCCAGGGGGTCTACATAGTCCCTTTCCCCGTCGACGGCCTCTGCAAAGCCCATAGATCCGTGACTGACTACCATCAGGTCCCCGGAACATCCCTTTTCCCGGGACAGTTTTTCAAAAGTGCGTTCGTAACCGCCCGAGGCTACCGTTCCGGTTGTAGCCAGCACACCCACTGCAGACTCTTCTCCCGGTGTCATCCTGTTGAGGGTGGCGTTTACCCCCGCATGGATCACACCAATGGCTTTGATTCCGGAACCGCTTTCCTCCAGGTAGGCGTTGATGTCATCCAACCCGTAAGCAGTAGCTGTATTACATGCCACGACCAACACTTTTGCCCGATGCCCCAGAAGGAACAGGGCGTCCTTGAATATAAGCTCGCGCAGGAAATCTGTTTTACCTTCGGCCGGATAATTCCCGTAAGGCATATTGGCCTGATCTCCCAGATAAATATAATGCTCACTGTCCAGCAAACGGCTGCCCAGGATGGCTTCCATTACGGTCAAGCCCCCGGTCCCGGAATCAAAAATACCTACGGGCAACTGATCCCTGACTTGGGGATACGTGGAAAAATCGGTGTAGTAAACCGAGCTTGTATCATAAAGAGCCGCTTCCATGACGGGTATGTGAGCCGGCCGGCCCTGGCAGGCTGCCACAAGGACCCATAACGTAAGTATCAAACTTCTTTTCAGGTGCATTACATATCTATTTTAAAATATTCCGGTTTTCTGTTCCTGTAAAAGACCCCGTAGCGGTATCCGCATTGTTTCAACACCTCGGAGTAATATCCAAACCTGTCCCCTATCCGTTCCGGTCCGTGGGCATCTGAACCCAGGCTCACGGCATCGCCTCCCAGTTCCCTGAAACGTCTCAGGATCTGCAGGTCGAGTTGGGGCGTTCCGTAAGGGAAAGACTGGTAAGTTTTGGTATTTATCTCGAAGGTTTTTCCGTTTTCTGCCAGCATTCGCAAAATGGGATCCAGTATTTCACCGAAATCCTTTAGTGAAATTATGTGCTCCCGGTAGGGGGCATATCGTGCCACATAATCAAAATGACCCAGTATGTCATAATCGGCAAAGCCCTCTATACAGTATAAAATGTCCTCCAGATAGATGCTGTAGGCCTTTTTATAGTCGTACCCGTTGTAGTAACTCCCGTGATACGGGTCTGTTCCCCTGACAAAATGCATGGAAGCGATGACCGTATCAAAAACATGGTCCCGCATAAAATTCTTTACCGATCCCATACTGACCGGCTGTATGCCAATTTCCGCACCACGCAGCAAAACAATCTCAGGAAATTTCTTCTGCACAGTTTCAATCTCCTCCTGCTGTTTTTCCAC
>LFSY01000047.1:2808-5458 GCA_001512865.1 Rikenellaceae bacterium DTU002
ATGCGCATGAGCTGGTTGAATTTTTCAATCCGTTCCCCGCGGCATCCGCTCCCTGTTTTAATATGGCCGGCATTGACTGCTACTGCCAGATCGGCAATGAAACTGTCTACAGTTTCTCCGCTGCGGTGCGAAACAAAGCAATTGTATGAATTCTTATTGGCCAGTTCAATGGTTTCCAGGGTCTCAGTCACTGATCCGATCTGGTTCAGCTTGATAAGAATGGAATTGGCCACTCCCTTTTCTATGCCTTTTGCCAGAATCGATTTGTTGGTACAGAACAGGTCGTCTCCTACAAGTTCAATTTTGCTCCCTACCGTATCGGTAAGATTTTTCCATCCTTCCCAGTCGTTTTCCGCCAGTCCGTCTTCAATGGAAACTATGGGGTACTGTCTTACCCAGTTTTCCCATATTTTGACCATTTCCTCGCTTGAAACAAGTTTCTGTGTACTCTTGAAGAATTTGTATTTTCCGTCTTCCCACATCTCGCTGGCTGCAGGATCAAGGCATATGCTAACATCTTCACCGGGTTTGTAGCCGGCTTTTACGATCCCTTCCAGGATCATTTCCACTGCCTGTTCGTTGGTTTTCAGGTCCGGGGCAAAACCACCCTCGTCTCCTACCCCCGTACTGAGGCCTTTGGATTTGAGGACGCTCTTGAGGGCGTGGAAGACCTCGGCACCCATCCGGATGGATTCACGGAAAGAAGGCGCGTTGTGTGGCGCGATCATGAACTCCTGGAAATCCACCGTGTTATCGGCATGGGCTCCCCCGTTGATCACGTTCATACAGGGAACGGGCATGAGATAGGCATTGCTTCCTCCCAGGTATTGATAGAGCGGGATTCCCAGGCTGTACGCCTTTGCCCTGGCATAAGCCATGGAAACACCCAGGATGGCATTCGCCCCGAGTTTGCCTTTATTGGCTGTCCCGTCCAGATCGATCATAAAATAATCGAGCTCCCGTTGGTTTGTAAAACACTTGCCTTCAATGGCTTTGGCAATGGTGCTATTCACATTGGACACGGCTTTCAACACGCCTTTGCCGTTATAACGTTTCTTGTCCCCGTCACGCAGCTCCACTGCTTCCCTTTCTCCTGTGGATGCCCCGCTCGGGACCATGGCCGCAGCCCTGGAACCATCTTCCAGCATCAGGTTTACTTCAACGGTGGGATTGCCTCTTGAATCGAGTATTTCAATCGCTTCAACTTTTTTGATTTTCATTATCTGATCCTCCAGTATTTAATGTTTTATCCTGCAAATTTACAGCATAAAAATGAATTCGGAAAAAGAACCCGAAAAAAAAAGCCCCTCGCTGATTTGAGGGGCGTTTTTGTGGTGCCACCGGGAATCGAACCAGGGACACAAGGATTTTCAGTCCTTTGCTCTACCAACTGAGCTATGGCACCATTCTTGAACGGGGGAACAAAGGTAAATATTAATTTTTTGCCGGCAAAATTTTTTGTCTTATTAAACCATTTGATCCAAACCACATCAAATGAGTAAATTTGTCGAATTTTTCACCAACCCAGACTTTTGAACAATATGAAAAGGAAGAATATCATTATCCTGAGCTCTGTGGCCATTATAGCCATTGTACTGATCATCATTCTCTCAACAAGAAAAAAAGACGGTTATATCCCTCAGGTGGTTAAGGCACAGCGTGGTCTTTTCGAGATCGTCGTTACAACTACCGGGGAACTTGAGGCGGAGAATAACATCAAGATCGAAGGTCCCGCAGGAATGCGTGCCAGGAACGTCCGTATAGGTGAAGTCAAGATCCAGGACCTGGTGGCTGAAGGAACCGTTGTCAATCAGGGAGACTATGTAGGGATGCTGGACCGTACTTCTGCCGAGAATTCTCTGAAAGACCTGGAGGATGAACTCGAAGCGCTTCAGGCCAGGTTCGAAAGTTCACTTCTGGACACTTCCCTGACACTAAGAGCCCTCAGGGATGATATTGAAAACCAGCGTTTCAATATTGAAGAAGCCAAGATTGCCGTGGAACAATCCATCTATGAACCGCCTGCAACGCAAAGACAATACCAGAACAACCTGGAAAAGGCTCTCCGCTCCTACGAGCAGGCGCTCAGCAATTACGACCTTAAGGTAGACCAGGCCAAGGCTGGCGTTAACGATGTACTTATTGAACTGAACCGTAAAAAAAGGCAATTGGACGAGCTTCGTGAGGTACTTAACAATTTCACCATCTATGCCCCCAGTGACGGTATGGTCATTTATTTCAGGGACTGGAGCGGTGAAAAACGCCGCATCGGTTCTACCATAAGCGGATGGGACCTGGTAGTCGCCACCCTGCCCGATCTGAGCAATATGCTCTCCAAAACCTATGTGAACGAGATTGACATTGCCAAAGTACGTCCCGGACAACCTGTCCGGATTGGCGTGGATGCCTTCCCCGAAAAGAGCTATACGGGAGTGGTGAAAGAAGTTTCCAACGTCGGTGAGCAATTGCGGAATGCAGATGCCAAGGTATTCGAAGTGATCATAAAAGTGAACGGACAGGATGAGATCCTCAGGCCGGCCATGACAACAAGCAACCAGATAGTGACCGCTTCCCTTGATTCTGCGATATCCATCCCTTCCGAAGCTATTTTTGAAAGAGACAGCATTACTTACGTTTACAAATCCAACGG
>LFSY01000047.1:5646-8010 GCA_001512865.1 Rikenellaceae bacterium DTU002
GAAGGTGTTACCCTGCCACAAGGCGGATCGGCTCCCCAGGGAGGAGGTCGCAGAATGATTCAACAGCCTGCCACACAACAGTAAGAGACGATTCCAATGAATATTTTTTTCATAAACAGATACATACATGACATCCACATTGCGGTGGAATCGATCATCAACAACAAGCTGAAGAGTTTTCTGACAGCTCTGGGGATCGTTTTCGGAGTGGGAGCCGTTATCAGTATGATGGCCATTGGGAACGGAGCCCAGCAGGAAATCCTTGACCAGATAAAAATGGTCGGTGTCAATAATATTGTGATCCTTCCTGCCACAGTAGAGGATGTTGATGAAGAAGCATCCGGAACCTCAGCCAGTCAGACCAAGAAATTTTCGCCCGGACTGCAACTTTCAGACGCAGAGGCCATTCGTCAGATATTGCCCTCGGTTAAGCATGTTTCTCCCGAAGTAAGTGTATTTACCTATATCACGTTCAATGGAATCAGGCAACCTGCCAAAGTCCTGGGAGTAACGTCCGAGTATTTTCAATTGTACAGCTTAGGGCTGGAAGCCGGCGATTTTTTCACCCCCGGGCAAGAGCTCAATTCAATGGCTGTCTGCATCATTGGTCACAATGTCAAAACCCATTTCTTCCAGCAAAATGATGCCATTGGTGAATTCATCAAATTCGGGGCAAACTGGGTCAAGGTGATCGGGGTTCTTGCACAAAGCGCTTCCGGGGCGGAAAAGCCCAAGGAAAACGAGGATGCTTCAGGAACTGCCTCCAGCGCCCGTTCGGGTTCTCTTGGAACCCTGGGATCTGAAAGCATGGGAATGCAGGGATACGACGACCAGGTGTTCATCCCCATACGCACCATGCTGCTGCGGCAGGAAAACAGGGCTCTCGCCATCACCAATCCCGTTTCTTCGAGCGGAGGTGCCGTGGTTATGGGCGGAGGCGGACGCCGCCGTGTTGTGATCAGCAACACTTCTTCTTCCTCCTCATCGGGCAGCTCCAATTACCACCAGCTGGACAGGATCACCGTACAGGTACACGAGACGGACCAGCTCACATCCTCCCAGGAAGTGATCACCAGGATGCTCCGGCGCCGTCACCAGGAAGTTCCCGATTTTGAGGTCACCGTCCCGGAGCTGCTTCTCAAACAGCAGCAACGCACTAAAGACATATTCAACATAGTGCTGGGAGCCATTGCCGGAATATCCCTGCTGGTGGGAGGTATAGGCATCATGAACATTATGTTCGCCTCGGTCATGGAAAGGACCAAAGAGATCGGCACCCGGCTGGCAATCGGAGCGAAGAAGGCAGATGTGATTGCCCAGTTCCTATCCGAAGCCATTCTGATAAGTGTGGCAGGAGGAGGGATCGGCGTCATTGTAGGGGTAGTGTTATCGGTCCTGATAAAATCCTTCTTCGATATTACGACCATTATTTCCTTTTCCTCGGTAATCATTTCATTTGGCGTATCAGCCGCCGTAGGCGTAATATTCGGATATTCCCCGGCAAAAAGAGCCGCTGAACGCGATCCTATTGAATCTCTCAGATATGAATAAAATTATGAAGATACACGTTACCTTTTCTGCTTTATTATTATCTGTGCTTTTCTCTGCACAGGGCCTGCATGCACAGGATGACACACATACGGCAGATCCCGGATCCGGTGAATACATTTTGCAATCCTACAACCTGACACTGGAAGAAGTGCTGACCCTGGCAGCCACCCAGTCCAACGAAGCGCTGCGAGCCAGGAATACGTTCCAGGTAGGTTACTGGGAATACAGGTCATACCGCGCCAATTTTCTGCCCTACCTCAGTTTCACCTCCCAGCTGCCGGAATTTTCCAGAAGGATCGTGGATGTTCCGACCATAGATCCGAACACGGGAGAAGTCAGGCATGAATATTCCTCGGAATTCTACAACATTTTCAGCGGGGGGCTGTCCGTTCAGCAAAACCTGCCCACGGGAGGTTCCGTGACGATAAGTTCATCACTCCAGCGTACTGACCGCTTTAGCGGCTCTTTCAACAACCACCAAAGCACCGAATACCTTTCCACTGCCCTGAATGTCAGACTCCGACAATCCATTTTCGGGGTTAACGAAATGAAGTGGGACCGGAAGATAGAACCGTTGAAATACGAAGAAGCCCGGCGCAATTATATTGAAAGCATGGAAGCCGTCAATCAACGTGCGATCCAGCTTTTCTTCAATATGGCCATAGCCCAGCAACGCCTTGCCATCTCTGAATTCAACCACGCCAATAACGACACACTTTACAACATTGCTGCCGGTCGTTACGAACTGGGCACCATCGGGGAGAACGACCTGCTCCAGTCAGAGCTGGCTTACCAGAATGCCTTAAAAAAACT
>LFSY01000047.1:8090-10981 GCA_001512865.1 Rikenellaceae bacterium DTU002
TTCTGGATGTGGAGCAGGTACTGCAGCTGGCCTTTGACAACAATCCGGATATGATCACCTATGAACGGCAGCTGATAGAAGCCCAGAAAAACGTGGCCCAGCAAAGGGCCAACCGGGGTTTCCAGGCCAATCTGAACGTTGCCTTTGGCCTGAACCAACAGGCATCCGGATTCTTCGATTCCTACAAAGACCCAAGGGATATGCAAACCGTGAGTATTGGACTTACTGTGCCCATACTCGACTGGGGGAGGGGCAAGGGTATGGTGAAAATGGCCCAGAGCAACGAAGAACTGGTCCGTCGCCAGGTGGAACAGTCCAGGCTTGATTTTGAACAGGACATCATATTGAATGTAAGGCAATTCAACATGCAGGGGCAACAGTTTCTCATTGCGGCAAAAGCCGACACCATTGCCCAGAAACGATACGACGTGGCCAAACAGCGTTACCTGATAGACAAAATTACCGTAACGGACATGAACAATGCCCAGCTTGACAGGGATGAAGCCCGGGTGGGTTACGTACAGGCACTCTTCAATTACTGGAGGTATTATTATGAACTACGCGCCATCACCCAATTCGATTTTCTGGAAAGAAAACGACTGGACGCCGATTTTGAAGCCCTGGTAGATTAAACAGGCATTCCATAACACCGCCTGCGACGGTGCATGCGGTGCTCAAAAAGCTTCCACTGGCTCTGGACTTTGACATTGTCTTCAAGTTCAGGGCCAGTTTCCGCATATGCCACTCCCGTTTTCATGGCATTGACAATGCTGTTGTATATGATAATGGCGTTCACTCCCCTGTTCTGGTAGGCAGGCATGACCCCAATGTGATACATATCCAGCACCTTTGATCTTCTGATATCCAGCATGATCCCCAAAAGACCCAGGGGAAAGAGCCTCCCTTTACCCAGCCTTACGCCACGACTGATCGAGGGCGCCATAAGGCCATAGCCTACGATCTCTCCGGCCTTGTTTTGCACAACGGTGATATAATCCAGCTTACAAATGGACATCAGCAGGTTCGCAAAGTCCATCAATTGCTTTTCGGAAATGCGGACCACACCGAACAATTCGGAAAAGGCTTCGTTCAGAACAGGCAGTGCCTCCCTGAAAACCGGCTTGAGGTCTTTTACCTTTTTAAATTTTCTTATGGAATAACCGTACCGGTCCATAGCTCCCAACGCCAGGCGCTCGAGGGTCGGGTCCATGCTCCGGGGGAGTTTTACCTGGTATTCTACCCAATCCACCTTCTTTTTCAGGCCCAGGCGTTCCATATGCTCTGTATAGTAAGGATAATTGTACTGGGTGATATACATATCCATCTCTTCAAACCCTTCAATAAGCATTCCCATCTTGTCCATATCCGAAAACCCCAGCGGGCCCACTACTTCGTTCATATCCAAAAACAAAGCCCACTTCCTGACTTTTTCAAAAAGGGCTTTCGAAACCTCGTGGTCGTCAATGAAATCAAATCGTGTAAAACGCATCTGACGGACGTTCATCTTGTAATTATAGGCGTTGTTCAGAATGGCGGCAATCCTGCCGGCAACCTTTCCGTCTTTATATGCAAGGAACATTTTGCAGGACGCATAATCGAAAGCCGCATTTTTACGGGGGTCGAAATCCCGCATTTCTTCCGATATCAATGTCGGGACGAACCAGGGGTTGTTCTTGTACAATTTTACAGGAAATTCAAAGAATTTTCGTTTGTCGGCCCTTGAAGAGATCTCTTTAACAGTTACCATATCGGAAACAAATATAAAAAAAACACGTAAATTTGCACTTTAATCAACCTAATATAGTGCTTACTCAATATTTATGGCAACAACTGCAGACTTTAAAAACGGGATGTACATTTCTTTCAATGGAAAACCCTGTTCCATCATCTGGTTCCAGCATGTAAAACCCGGGAAGGGTGGTGCCTTCGTCAAAACCAAACTCCGCAACCTGGAAAACGGACGGGTGCTTGAAAACACTTTCAATGCGGGAGAAAAGGTGGAAACGATACGCGTTGAAAGACGTCCTTACCAATTTTTATACAAGGACGACATGGGCTTCAATTTCATGCATACCGAAACCTTTGAACAGATATCCCTGCAACCTGATTTGGTGGAGAATCCGGACCTCATGAAAGAGGGCCAGTATGTGGAAATGATGTTCCTGGCGGATGAAGAACGTGTGCTGACATGCGAATTGCCTCCTTTTGTTGAAATGGAAATAACCTATACCGAGCCGGCCGTTAAAGGCGACACGGCTTCTACAAATGCCATGAAAGCGGCCACCCTGGAAACCGGCGCCGAGATCATGGTCCCGCTCTTCATCAACCAGGGAGAACGGATCAAAGTGGATACACGCACCCGCGCATACTCGGAACGGGTTAGATAACATACATCATGAAAAAATGGCTGACAGGCGTTACGGCGCTGCTATGGCTTCTTTCCTGCAATTCCGCTGCAGAAGTACCGACCCCGGAACAGATCGCTGCCGGGATCTTTGAGGGACAGTTCCAGACAGCAGAAAAGCTGATCGGACAGTACACCGCCTCGGCCCCCATGTCTCCCGAAGAAAAGCTCCGCTGGGAATGGGAGGTGGAACGCATGCACAGGATCTCCCTGGATTTTAACAGGACCGGAGAAGAAGCCCTGGAATACATCCGCCGTTACATACCCGATGTAACGGAGGAACAAATAAAAGCATGGGAAGCATCGGGAGCTTTGGAGTACATGGTGATCAACGGGGAAAAACGTTATTTTTCAAGGGCCTTCCGGAATCTTTTCCGGATCGACAGCACTTGCCGGGCCAGGTTCCTGGAAGTGAACGGCCCTGACCGGGACGTCAAGGCGCCCCTGCTGCAGGAACACCTTCCTTCCATCGTGGAACAGACACTGA
>LFSY01000047.1:11052-11208 GCA_001512865.1 Rikenellaceae bacterium DTU002
CATCCGGGCATGGATGCCTCTTCCCAGGACCGACGTGGCACGTCAGAACGGATTCCGGCTGTTGTCGGTATCCGATCCCGTATACATCATATCACCTGATGCGTTTGTCCACAAATCCATATACATGGAGCAAGCGGCCGTACAGGACAGGGATGC
>LFSY01000133.1:0-3316 GCA_001512865.1 Rikenellaceae bacterium DTU002
TATTTGATTGACATAGACATCAGCGGAACCCCTTGCCTGACGTCTCTTGTTTGCAGGGAAAATAACCTGATGCAGCTGGATGTGTCCCGGAATCATTACCTGACCCAGCTACATTCTTTGAACAATCTGAGTTTACGCGAAATTTGGCTCAACACGGGACAAACTGCAGACGATATTCAAAAGGACGAACACACCATTTTAAAATATAAATGAAATATGGATCAGGCACATAAGGATCACAAGGTTAGAGAAGGTTCCGTAAAGGTTCCCGGAGGCAATATCTGGTACAGGATCGTCGGAGCCGGGAAGAAAGGCGTTCCCCTGCTGACTGTGCACGGAGGGCCGGGAGCACCCCATCAATACCTGAAACCCCTGCAAGCACTGGCGAATCAACGACCGGTGATCTTTTACGACCAATTGGGCTGCGGCCGGTCGGACAGGCCTGAAGACAGAAATCTTTGGACGGTAGAACGTTTTACAGAGGAACTCGACATTTTGCGTCACACGCTCAACCTGGAAGAAGTGCACCTTTTGGGACAATCCTGGGGCAGCATGCTGGCGGTAGAGTACATGTTACGCAAACAACCCACCGGTGTCAGATCGCTCATCCTGTCAGGCCCTTACCTGAGCAGCCCCCTGTGGGCCAAGGACCAGCGTTACTGGATCGATCAGCTACCCAAAAAGATCAAACAAACCATCCTGGAATGCGAGGCCAACAAAGACTTCACCCATCCGGATTATCAGGAAGCCGTTATGGCATTCTACAGACGTCACCTGTGCCGTATGGACCCCTGGCCCGCGGAACTCCTGGAATCCATGGAGGGTATGGGAGTGGCTGTCTATCAATATATGTGGGGGCCGAGTGAATTCACCCTGACCGGAACCCTGAAGGAAGCCGACCTGACGCCCCGCCTGCACCTCCTGCACCTGCCCGTCCTGCTGACCTGCGGCGAGTTTGACGAGGCCCGTCCCGAAACCGTAGCCTACTTCCAAAGCCTGATTCCCGGTGCCCGGATGCATACCTTCTCTGGGGCCTCTCACTCCCATCTTCTGGAACAGCCGCAAAGGGTGCAACGCACACTTCGTTCTTTTCTCAGATCCACAGACAGTTAGCAAAATCGACCCCCGGGGGGTCGAAATTCATAAGTTGCTGATTATCAGCCAAAAGAACAATTGGTGCGTTGCACTATAGTTGCCGCAGCTTTGCAAATTTGAGCAGCAGGGTTTTGCTGCCTCCGAATTCAAAGTCTATGACTGCTTTGGCATTGGGCATTTCTCCTTCCAGAGCCACAATCCGGCCACGGCCAAAACGGTCGTGCTCAATGGTCATGCCCACTGCCAGGGATGAGGGATCCCCGGTGGAGACCGGCCGGGCAGCACCTACCCGGCGAAATCCTTTGGGCACATCTGAACGGCCGTCCACACGGGACCCGTCGCCAGAGACCTCCTTTTTGCCAGAGGCTTCCTTTTTGCCAAATGCTTCCTTTTCACGCGAACTTTGAAAGTCGGCGGGAAAACCGGCTGACTGGCCGGAACCGTTGCCTCTTCCCCGCCGATCTTGAAATCCCCGGCGGTTCCCCAAACCGGAATGGTCCCATCTGCCTGCCGTACCCCAACCGGAATGGTCCCATCTGCCTGCCGTACCGCCGTATTCTCCGGGAGAAGAAGCCTCCGGGACAGGCCGGTTCAGAAAGGCGGGATCAATTTCGCGCAAAAAACGGCTGGGCGGATTGGAGTCCATCGTTCCCCAGCGCATACGTGTCTGTGCAAAGGATAAGGTCAGCGACTTCTTTGCCCTTGTCATGGCCACGTAAAACAGCCTTCGTTCTTCTTCCAGTTCGGTAATGGTATTGGAGGACATGAGGGAGGGAAACAGTTTTTCTTCCAGTCCCACTACATATACATGTGAAAACTCAAGGCCTTTTGCCGAATGGGCCGTCATCAGGCTCACCCGCTCCCTGTCCGGCTGCTCCTGTTCATCCATTTGTGTGAGTAAAGTGACGTTTACAAGAAATCTTTCCAGGGAGGGTTTTCCTTCACCGGGATCGGGAACCGTCACTTCTGTCTCCAGTTCCACATCTTCTCCGGCAACCCCGCAGAACACCTGGATACTGTTCAACAATTCCTCCACGTTATCCAGCCGGGACATACCCTCAATGGATTTGTCCTCGCGCAACAGGTGCAGGTACCCCGACAGGTTCGCCACGGCCATAGCCACTTCAAAGGCGTTCTGTCCCTCCTCCTGCAGGGCGCGCACCGTTTCAACAAGCTCGGCAAACGCCTTCAGCCTCTGGGCAATGTTTCCCCTCAGGCCTGCAGCCTCCAGGTCTCCGTTTCTGATATAGTCCAGTGAAGAGATCCCGGCAAACAGAGCAGCCGTCCCGAGTTTCTGAAGGGAAACGGTCCCGATGCCCCGGGCGGGAATGTTGATCGCGCGGCGGAAGGCTTCCTCGTCGCTGGGATTGACGACAAGCCGCATATAGGCCATCATGTCCTTTACCTCGGACCTTTCGTAAAAGGAAAAGCCTCCGTAAACCTTGTAGGGGATATTCCGTTTGCGGAGCGCTTCTTCCAGGATCCTGGACTGGGCATTGGTCCGGTACAAAACAGCAAAATCTCCGTATCCCGCACGGGTGGCATACACCTTGTTGAGGATGGACGAAACCACCAGAAACGCTTCTTCGGCATCGGTATAGGCAGAAAGCAATTCGATCTTGTCTCCCGGTTCGGATTCTGCAAAACATTCTTTTCGCATGCGCCGGGTATTGTGCCTGATCAGGCTGTTGGCCGCCTTGACCACCGTCTGTGTGGACCGGTAATTCTGTTCCAGCCGGTATTCTCTGGCTTCCGGGAAATCCTTGCTGAAATTCAGAATGTTTTCAATGCGGGCCCCCCGGAAGGCATATATGCTCTGTGCATCGTCTCCCACTACGGCAATATTGCGGTGCATGAGTGCCAGGTTCTTTATGATCAGGTATTGGGCCAGGTTGGTATCCTGGTATTCATCAACGAGTACGTACCTGAATTTTTCCCTGTAACGGGCAAGGATCTGCGGATTCTGCTGAAAGAGTATATTGGTAAACAACAGCAGGTCGTCAAAGTCCATAGCCCCTGAGACCCGGCATTTCCTGGCATACATTTCATAGATATCCGCAACACGGGGCTTGTTGACGGCCTCGTCGGCCTGGCGCTGCTGATCGTCCGAGGCATAGGCAGAGGCAGTCCTCAGATTGTTCTTGGCTTTTGATATCCTGGACATGACCTCCCCGGCAGGATACGTCTTGTCATCGAGCTTTAACTCTTTGATGCAGCTTTT
>LFSY01000133.1:3419-4727 GCA_001512865.1 Rikenellaceae bacterium DTU002
ATGATCAACGATGGTCCTGTGATATCTTCAACCGCCTGTTTCTGAGCCTGATTCAACTCCTGCAAATAGTTCTCCTTCATGTTGACAAATATAGGGAAAAAGCCGATGAAAATTTTATCTTTGCATTTGCTAATATATGAATATGTGCGCCTCTTACAAGTTGCGTAAAGGACTGAACATACCCCTGCAAGGTGAAGCCGTCATGATGACCGCTCCCCCGGTGTCTTCTCCCCTCTATGAACTGAAACCTTCCGATTTCAAAAACCTTACTCCTAAACTCCTTGTAAAGGAAGGAGATACGGTTCAGGCGGGCACCCCGGTATATAGCCATAAAGACCATCCTCAAATGCTTTTCACTTCTCCTGTCAGCGGGACTGTCCATCAGATAGTCCGCGGGGAAAAGAGAAAAGTGACCGGTATCCGCATCCTGCCCGACGGAAGGAATGCCGGGGTCCGTTTCACCGCAGGAGCACCGGAAGATCTTCCATCGGAAAGGGTACGGGAACTCTTGCTGCAGAGCGGATGCTGGCCGCTGATCATCCGCCGCCCCTACGGGATCCCGGCTTACCCTGCTGAAACACCGCGGGCAGTATATATCAGCTGTTTCGACTCGGCCCCCCTGGCCCCCCGATATGATTATACTTTTGCCGAGGCATACGACTCCCTGCAGATGGGCCTGAGGGTAATGGAACGGCTCTGCCCCGGAAACGTGCACCTGGGCCTGTCCGACACAACTTCACCCCACAGCGTATTCCACCGCCTGAATGCCAGAAAGCATACCTTTTCAGGGCCTCATCCCTCCGGAAACCCTGGAGTACAGATCCATCACGTTTGTCCTGCAGGCAAGGAACAGGTGGTCTGGACACTTTCCCCGATGGGCCTTTCAGTCATTGGAAGACTTTTCCTGGATGGAATCTACGACACCTCCCGGACAGTGGCCGTTACTGGCTCCTCACTCCAGACAACCGGGTACGTCAGATGCCATGCCGGTACGCAGATTGGAGCACTTGTCGGGTTCCCGCGCAAACGCGATGCGGCCGTCCGCACGATAAGCGGGAATCCGCTCACAGGAGACAACGTGGGAGAAGACGGCTTTTTGGGTTTCCATCACCAGCAGATCACCTTCATTCCGGAAAGCGGATCCAGGGAACTCCTGGGATGGGCAAGGCCTTTACGCCTGAAGAAGTTCAGTGCCGCCCGTACCTACATATCCTACCTCGCACCCCTGTTGGGGGAAACGGCACGTTTCAGCCTGAATACCAATACCAACGGAGGTGCCAGGGCTTTTGTCCTTACCCGGGATTACCA
>LFSY01000005.1:0-14337 GCA_001512865.1 Rikenellaceae bacterium DTU002
GAATTCGGGGACCTGCTTTTTGCGCTGGTAAACGCTGCCAGACTATACGGCATCAATCCCGAGAATGCCCTGGAAAGGACAAACAGGACCTTTATTTCACGCTTTAATTATCTGGAAAAAAAAACGATAAAGCAAGGCCGTTCCCTGGAGGAGATGACACCCGCCCAGATGGACAGCCTGTGGGAAGAAGCAAAACACAACCAGGGCGAATGAGCTATGGAACACTGGCTGAGCCGTTCTGAATGGCTGATCGGAAAAGAAGGACTGGATAAACTGCGCGCGAGCACCGTGGTAGTGGCCGGACTCGGGGGAGTGGGATCCTATGCGGCAGAGATGCTTGCCCGTGCCGGAACAGGTCACCTGGTCCTGATAGACAATGACACAGTTACCCAAACCAACAGAAACCGTCAGCTGCCTGCACTTACCGGAACAACGGGGATGCTCAAGACCCTTGTTATGGCCGAAAGGATACGGGAAATCAATCCCGGGATTGAGCTGACCACCATCAACGAGTACCTGGAAGAAAAAAACATTCCCCTGCTCCTCGACGGATACCGGCCAGGTTACGTTGTGGACGCCATAGACACGTTATCTCCCAAGATCGCACTGATACGCTATTGTCTGCACCGCGAACTTCACCTGGTCAGCGCCATGGGAGCCGGGGCCCGCATGGATGCCACAGCGGTACGGGTGGATGATATTTCTCGCAGCTACAATTGTCCCCTGGCCTTCATGCTTAGAAAAAGATTGCGTAAACACGGAGTCCACAAAGGATTCAAGGTGGTTTTCTCAACCGAACTGCCAGACAGCGGGGCCATTATACCTTATGAGGGAAAGAATAAAAAATCGCAGGCAGGAACAATTTCCTATCTTCCGGCAGTGTTCGGTTGTGTATGTGCCCAGACGGTCATCTGCGATATTCTGGAAATTCGTACCTTTGAAAACTCCATAAAGAGAAAACCATGACTTTTGAGATCAGAGAAATTTCAACAAGAAAAGAAGTGAAGCAGTTTTCCCGCTTTCCGCTGAAACTTTACAAGAACCATCCCCAATACGTACCTACCCTTGTTATGGACGAGGTCCGGAGCATACTGGATTCTCCCAGCATGAAGTATTGCAGACGCAGGATATGGATTGCCTGTGATCAAAAGGGGAAGATCCTGGGAAGGATAGTTGGCATAATCAATCCCAGGGCCAACGAGATCTACGGGTATAAGAGGGTCCGCTTCGGGTGGTTCGATGTGGTGGATCATTTCGAGATAGCCAGGGCTCTCATCCAGAAGGTTGCGGATTGGGGGGCATCTGAAGGGATGAGCCAGATTCACGGGCCCCTGGGATACAATACCTGGAACAAACAGGGTATGCTTGTGGAGGGTTTTGAAAACCTGCCACAGTTCAATTGCCTTTACAATTATGCCTACTATCCCGAATTTCTGGAACGTATGGGATTTTCCAAAGAGGTAGACTGGATACAATATATTATGCCTGCGCAGCAGCCGGTCCCAGACAAAGTGGAAAGGATCAACGAAATGATCATGAAAAGATACGGTCTTAAGTTACTGAAATGGAAACGTCCCCGTGATTTCCAGCCGTACATCAGGGATTTTTTTGACATGTACAACCAGAGCTTTATGTCCGTCCAGAATTTCATCCCGCTCACCCCGGATGAGATCCGCGAAAGCACGCGTTTTTATATGAAACTGATCAATCCGGAACTGTCATATTTTGTCATGGACAGCAACAACCGTGTCGCAGCATTCTCCATCTCGTTTCCCAGTATATCCCGTGCCCTGCAGAAGGCAAAGGGATACCTGTTCCCTTTGGGGTGGATCTACCTGCTTAAGGCTTACTTCTTCTATAAAGACATAGACCTGATGATGAACGGAGCCCACCCGGACTGGAAAGGGAAAGGAATCAGTTCCATATACTACTACCATACAAATAAAACATCCATACGAAAAAAGCTCAGATGGGCGGTCACGAATCCGCAGCTGGAGACCAATCATGCGATTGACCTGTGGAAGGAATATGATACGAAGCTTCACGCGCGAAGACGTTGTTATATGATGGATATTAACGAAAAATCAAAATAAGGAAATGACAATTCACAAAATAGTAGCGCTGATCCATGGAACCATTCTCAGCGGGAAACCCGGGGAAGAAGATGTGGTGGAATACTGCTTCGCTTCGGATCTAATGAGCGATGTCCTGACCGTTTGCAGGTGTGACTTTATGCTGATCACGGGACTTGCCAACCTGCAGAGCATTCGTACGGCCGAAATGAGTGATCTCAAATATATTCTGCTCGTCAGGGGCAAAACCCCTTCGCAGGAAATGATCGATCTGGCAGAGGAAAGCGGCATGGTGCTGATCGTCTCTCCTTATTCTATGTTTAAAGCATCCGGTATCTTGTACCAGGCCGGAATGAAAGGCGTGTTTTAGTGGATTTGTCGTTTCAGATACAGGGAGGCGATTTTACCTCTGCAGGCACTGCCTCGTCACAGGTACGCCGCGCACTCAAGGAACTGGGGGTGGATGCCGGGGTGATCAAGCGTGTTGTGGTTGCCCTGTACGAAGCTGAAGTGAACATTGTGGCTCATGCCTATAAAGGAAACATAACCGCCAGGATCGATCCGGAGAGGGTATTCCTCAAACTGGTGGATGAGGGGCCCGGGATCGCCGATATTGAAAAAGCCATGACGCCCGGGTTTTCCACTGCGTCGCAGGCAGTCAGGGAGATGGGTTTTGGAGCCGGTATGGGATTGCCCAACATATGCCGGAACGCCGATGTTTTCAACATACATTCCGTTCCCGGGAAAGGCACAACAGTAGAGATCACTATTCAAATTATATAATTATGGACCAGGAAATAAATCCGTTCCATCATGCCTTGCGGATACGCAAAGAAGTATGTATAGGATGTTCCCGCTGTATGCGCGTTTGTCCTACCGAAGCCTTACGTGTGATAGACGGCAAGGCGACTCTTCATCCTGAATGGTGCGTAGATTGTGGTGAATGTTTTAACGTTTGTCCTGTGAAAGCCATCGTGGTGGAAGATGATGACATAGCCAAGATTTTCAGATACAAACACAGGATCCTGCTGGTCCCTTCTGTGTTCTTTGCACAGTTTGAAGAAAAACTTACACTGGATGCCATAAAGGGGATTCTCTACGACATGGGATTCACCGAACTGTGTACCGTTGAGCAGGGAGCGGATCTGCTGGTAGACGAAATCAACAGGTACATCGCGGAATCCGAAGAGGAAAAGCCCGTCATATCTTCTTTTTGTCCGGCAGTTGTCCGGCTGGTTCAGGTCCGTTTTCCTTCATTTGCGGACAGGATCATGCGCCTGATCCCTCCGCTCGAGATCACGGCCCAGTATTATCGTAGCGAATATGAAAAGAACGGGGTTCCTCTGGATGATGTGGGGATCTTCTATGTAACGCCCTGTGCTGCAAAGATAGCCGCCATAAAAGCCCCTGTCGGCGGATACGAATCTCCCATCAACGGTGTGATCAATATGTCTGAACTGTACAATAAGGTGTTTCTTGCCTATAAACAAAAAGGCACAAATGAAAACGAACATTGTACATTGATCCACTCTTCCCTGTCCTCGACAGGAGTACGTTGGGCGACGACGGGAGGGGAGGCCATGAATGTCCGGGGCAGGTCTTTGGCCATCGACAGCATGCCCAATGTTATTGAGTTTTTAGAACGACTTGAGAACGAGGAAATCAAGGGAATTGACTTTCTTGAGCTCAGGGCCTGCGACATGTCGTGTTGCGGGGGGATCCTGGTTCAGGACAACCGGTTTCTGATCCAGGAACGTATTGATAAAATGGCAGCAGAACTTCCGGAAAAACATGCGCTGGACCAGGAATTCAGAAACGTATGTTCCGGTTACATCCCTATGGACCGTGTGGAACCCAGGGCGATGGTCAAATACCATTCAGACATTACCATTGCCCTGCAAAGGATGGAAGAATCCAGAAGATTGAGACGTATGCTTCCTGATATCGATTGCGGTGCCTGCGGAGCGCCTTCATGTGAAGCCCTGGCTGACGATATCGTGTGCAACAGGGCCAGTCTTGATCACTGCGTAATTTTACACGCCCATGAGGCGGATTCGGGTATGATGGAAAAAATATGGGGTAAGAAACGTTTTTTAAAAAAATAAGATACAAAATGACAGTCAAGGAAATGACGGATGCCCTGAATTTAAGGGCTTTCACTGCAGAAGAAGGAATGGAAAAAACAATAGAAGGGGGCTACACCTCCGATTTGCTGAGTGATGTAATGGGATATGCCGATGCGGGATTCGTATGGGTTACCCTGCAAACCCACAAGAACATCATGGCCATAGCCTCCCTGAAGGAACTGGCGGCTGTTGTTCTTGTGAAGGGCCTGATTCCCGATCAGGACACACTGACACTTGCCAGGCAGGAAGGAATAGCCCTGCTGGGTACATCGGAACAGGCGTTTGAATTTTCCGGCCGGTTGTATCGTATGCTTCATCCCTGATCATGATCTGTGTCAAAGCCGATCTGCACATCCACACGTTTCTCTCCCCATGCGGTGACATGGGTATGACACCGCTGAATATCATCCAAAGGGCCAAGAAAAAAGGACTCGGACTGATCGCAGTTACCGATCACAACACCACGCACCAGGGGCCCGAGGTCAGGAGGGTGGGCCTGCGCGAAGGGATCTGTGTCCTGTACGGAGCCGAAATCACCACACGTGAGGAGGTGCACTGTCTGGCTTATGTGGAAACAGAAGAACAGCGTGAAAAACTGCAGGAATTCCTCGATACGTATTTGCCCAGGATACCCAATGAGCCGGAAATTTTCGGGTATCAGTTCTGGGTCGATGAAAATGAACAGGTACTGGGAGAAGCCCCTTACCTGCTGATCTCTGCCATAGACAGGAGTATTGACCAGACAGCCGCTTTCGTACGTTCCATAGGAGGGCTCTTTGTCCCCGCCCATATAGAAAGACCAAGAAATTCGCTGCTCAGCCAGTTGGGATTTGTCCCTGCAGGCCTGCCTGCCGATGCCCTGGAGCTCTCCCGCTTTTCTGATCCGGAGACTTTCCTGCAGAAAAACCCTTATCTGGATTCATACATGATCATACAATCTTCGGATGCCCATTATCCGGATGACATAGGCGCTGTTCATACGGCGTTCCGTATGCAGGAAGCAGGTTTTGAAGGTTTGAAAAACGCAATGAAACGATCCCATGAATGACCTAGCCCTGCACTTACTGGATATAGTACAGAACTCCCTTGCTGCGGGAGCCACGTACATCGTTGTTTCCGTCGATGAAAATCCCCGGGATAATGTTTTGATTATAAGTGTATCAGACAACGGCCGGGGAATGAGTCCGGAGCAGTTAAAAAAATTAAGTGATCCGTTTTTCACATCACGGACTACACGCCGTGTAGGACTGGGGGTTCCCCTGTTAAAGCAGACGGCAGAACAGAGCGGAGGCAGCCTGCAGGTGATCTCGGAACCCGGCAAAGGAACCTGTCTTACCGCACGTTTTCAGTACGACCATCTGGACAGGCCTCCCCTGGGAGATGTGGCCAATGCCCTGGTGCTGATGATCTCGGCGAATCCCGCCGTAGATTTTGCTTATTCATATACCTATAACGGGAAGACATACACTGTCAACACTATGGAAATTAGAGAAATACTGGGAGACACTCCTCTCAGTGACCTTTATGTCATGGAGATGATAGAAGAAATGATAAAGGAAAATCAAAATGACCTGAAAGTTTGCCAAATTGAATAATTTGGGTTTACTTTGCGGATTCCATTTTTGATACATTATTTAAACTTATATATTGATATGACAAAGATTAAATCGTTGGACGACTTGCGACAGAAAAAGCAGCAACTCGAACAAAACATGGAGATCAGGGAGAAAAGCGACCATCCGGAAAGCCTTGTTCAAATAAAGGTTGCGATGGCCACATGCGGGATTGCCTCGGGTGCACGTACCGTTATGAATGCCCTTGTGGAGAAAATCAAAAAAGAAAATATCGCCGCTGTTGTAACACAGACAGGATGCATGGGCTATTGCTACGCAGAACCTACCGTTGAAGTTAAAAAACCGGGACAGGACCCTGTGGTATTTTCATATGTCGATGTCAAGAAAGCAGAAGAGATCGTTGACAAGTACATACGCAACAACGAATTACTTGACGGTATTCTGCCGGCCAACTATCAGACTATATAAACCATTCAATAATATAGAATTATAATGTATAAAATGCAATTACTTGTTTGCGGCGGGACCGGATGTCGGGCTTCCGCAAGCGCAACGATTGTAGAAAAACTGAATGAATCACTCAAGGCTCACGGACTGACTGAGGATGCACAGGTGGTAACCACCGGGTGTTTTGGTTTCTGTGAAAAGGGCCCCATTGTGAAAGTGATTCCCGATAACACATTCTACACACAGGTCAGACCGGAAGATGCAGAAGAGATCGTAGCAGAGCATATCCTGAAAGGAAGAAAGGTCGCCCGTCTGCTTTACGAAAATCCCGAAACACAGGAACACGTTTCCGATTCCAGGCACATGGGTTTCTATCAGAAGCAGATGCGCATCGCTTTAAGGAACTGCGGGGTCATAGACCCGGAAAATATTGACGAATACATTGCAAGGGAAGGCTATTCAGCTTTAGCCCAGGTGATATCGGACCTTACTCCCGAGCAGGCCATTGACATGGTCAAGCAAAGCGGATTACGCGGAAGAGGAGGGGCCGGATTTCCCACAGGTCTGAAATGGGAGATCACCAGCAAATTTTCTTCTGATCAGAAATATGTGGTTTGTAATGCAGACGAGGGAGACCCCGGTGCATTTATGGACCGGTCCATTCTGGAAGGAGATCCCAACACCATAATTGAAGCCATGGCTATCTGCGGTTATTGTATAGGGGCCAGCAAAGGCCTGGTTTACATACGTGCGGAATATCCCCTGGCCATCAAGCGTCTTCAGATCGCCATCAACCAGGCTCGTGAATACGGCCTTTTGGGCGACAAGATACTGGGAACAAACTTTTCCTTTGACATGGAATTACGTTACGGCGCAGGGGCTTTTGTCTGCGGCGAGGAAACGGCACTTATCGCTTCCATGGAAGGGAAACGCGGCGAACCGAGGTTCAAACCGCCATTTCCTGCCGAAGACGGATACCTTCACAAACCCACCAATGTCAACAACGTAGAAACATTTGCCAACGTGCCTGTGATATTCCTCAAAGGACCGGAATGGTTTTCGAGCATCGGCACTGAAAAATCCAAGGGGACAAAGGTGTTTGCCCTGGCCGGGAAGATCAACAACGTAGGTTTAATAGAAGTGCCCATGGGGATTACGCTTCGCGAGATTATCTACGAAATTGGCGGGGGCATCAAGAATGGTAAAAAATTCAAGGCAGTACAGACGGGAGGTCCTTCCGGTGGCTGTCTGACAGAGAAACATCTGGATACGGCCATTGATTTTGACAGTCTGGTAGCTGCCGGCTCCATGATGGGCTCGGGTGGCATGATCGTAATGGATGAGGACGACTGTATGGTATCCATTGCAAAGTTTTATCTGGAATTCATTGTGGAAGAATCTTGCGGAAAATGTACCCCGTGCCGTGTCGGTAACAAACGTATGCTGGAGATTCTGGAAAAGATCTGCCAGGGAAAGGGGAACATGGAAGACCTGGATCATTTGCGCAATCTTGCCTATGTGATTAAAGACACATCGTTATGCGGGCTGGGTCAGACATCTCCCAACCCGATTCTTTCCACCCTGGAAAATTTCAATGACGAGTACATTGCCCACGTTAAGGATAAGAGGTGTTATGCCAAACAGTGCAAGGCACTGGCACGTTACACGATCATACCTGAAGTATGTACCGGCTGTACCGTTTGTGCCAGGAATTGTCCCGTTGAGGCCATTACAGGCGAAAGGCGTCAACCACACTTCATCAACCAGGATATATGTATCCACTGCGGCGTATGTTATACGAAGTGTAAGTTTAATGCTATCTTAGTTCAATAAGTGAGAATATGGAAACAGTAAAATTAACTATAGACAATAAACACGTTGAAGTTCCCAAGGGAACGACCATTCTCCAGGCGGCACATCAGGCGGGAATCAATATTCCCTCCCTTTGTTACATGAACCTGCCCCACCTGGCACAGGAACACAAACCCGGCAGTTGCCGGGTCTGCGTAGTGGAAATTCCCGGCAGAAAAAATCTTGTTCCCGCATGCGCCACTCCGTGTACGGATGGTTTGGTGGTGCTTTCCCACTCACTGCGTGCCATTAACGCCCGCAGGACCGTTGTGGAACTCTTGCTTTCAGACCATCCCAAAGATTGTTTGATTTGTCCTTCTTCAGGGAACTGTGAGTTGCAGAAGTTATCCATTACCATGGGCATCCGGGAGATCAATTCCGTCGAGAACGCAGCCATGTCAACTTACAGAAAAGATGCCTCTCCGGCCCTGATGCGCAATATGGACAAGTGCGTCATGTGCCGCAGTTGCGAAACGGTATGTAATGAAATTCAGACAGTAGGAGCCCTGAGTGCGGTGAATCGCGGTTTCATGGCCGTTGTTGCCCCGGCTTTTGAACAGGACCTGACTGATTCTCCCTGTACCTTCTGCGGACAGTGTGTGGCCGTATGTCCTACCGGTGCCTTGACCGCTGTGGACAACACGTTCCATGTGATCCGCGCGTTGGCCGATCCCAACAAATTTGTTGTCGTACAGACAGCCCCTGCCGTGCGTGCTGCCCTGGGTGAGGAATTCGGGTATCAGCCCGGTACATCCGTTACAGGCAAAATGGCTGCAGCCCTGAGAGCTCTGGGATTTGACAAGGTGTTTGATACGGACTTCGCCGCCGACCTTACCATTATGGAGGAAGGAGCCGAGTTGTTAGACAGGATCAGCCGGCATCTTAACGGAGACAAGAATGTGCGTTTGCCCATCCTGACATCATGTTGTCCTGCCTGGGTCAATTTCTTTGAGACCAATTACCCAGATATGCTGGACGTGCCTTCTACGGCCCGTTCGCCTCAGCAAATGTTTGGATCTATTGCCAAAACATACATGGCCCAGAAGCTTGGAGTGAAGCGTGAAGATATGGTCGTTGTTTCGGTAATGCCCTGTCTGGCCAAGAAATTCGAATGTCAGAGAGATGAGTTCAAGGTAGACGGGAACCCCGATGTGGACTACGCGATTACTACCAGGGAGCTGGCTCACCTGATCAAGATCGGCAACATTGATTTCAAATCCCTCAAGGATGAAGACTTTGACCGTCCCATGGGCGAGTCTACTGGTGCCGGTCTGATATTCGGTGTGACCGGAGGTGTGATAGAAGCCGCTACCCGTACCGCCTACGAGCTGTTTACAGGGAAAAAACTTGAAAAAGTTGATTTCCATGAACTCAGGGGTATGGAAGGGATCAGGACTGCAACGGTCAATTTCGACGGGACCTACATTCACATAGGAATCGCACATACACTGGGCAATGCCAGAAAATTGCTTGACGGGATACGTAAGGGGATGTATAATTTCCACGCCATTGAGATCATGGCCTGTCCGGGCGGATGCATTGGCGGAGGAGGTCAGCCTTTGCACAGAGGTAACTCCATTGTTCTGAAAGCACGTATGGATGCCATTTACAAGGAAGACTTCAACAAGCCTATCCGTAAATCGCACGAGAATCCGGAAATCATTCAGCTGTACGAAGAATTCCTTGGGAAGCCGCTCAGTGAGAAATCTCACCATTTGTTGCACACCCATTATTTCAGTCACCCGAAACAATAACAATTAATTTCTATTCTTATGGTCAATTTCGAGATAAACGATTGTCACAAAAAGACAATAAAAGAAATATGTGAATCTTTCGGGAACAGGAGAAGCGAGCTGATTAACATCCTTCACAGGTCCCAGGAACATTTCGGGTTTTTACCCGAACCTGTTCAGCTTGAGATCGCCTTGAATTTAAATATGCCCCTGGCAAAAATTTACGGTGTTGTTTCCTTTTACTCATTCTTTACCATGACACCCAAAGGCAAGCATCCCATTTCGGTTTGTATGGGGACGGCATGTTATGTCAGGGGAGCCGAGAAGATTGTCGAGGCTCTTGAAAAAGAACTGAAGATCAAAGTAGGACAGGTTACCGAAGACGGCAAGTTCTCGCTGGACTGCCTCCGTTGCATCGGAGCCTGCGGTCTTGCTCCGGTAATGATGGTCGGGGACGTGGTTCACGGACGTCTTGAGCCGGAAATGATTAAGGATATCATCAGTAAATACGAATAATCCTTTGTCAAATGCAAATAAGGGGGGGTGGTCCTGTGAGGAACACTCCCTTTTTGTTTACCTGAAAAAGAGTATCTTTGCGCGTTAAAGAAAAAATATGCCTGAAAATTCACTATTGAAAAAACTGGAAGGCGTTCGCCGGAAATACGAATCGTTACAGCAACAACTGTCCGATCCTTCACTGGTACAGGATATGAAACGGTATGTAACCCTGAACAAGGAGTATTCCGATATCGGCCCCGTCGTCGAGGCCGGGGACAAGTACAGGAATGCCGTCCGGAACCTTGCAAGCGCCAAAGAACTTCTGCTGACAGAGAAGGACGAAGAAATGCGTGAATTTGCAAAGGAAGAGATCACTTTGCTGGAAGAACAACTCCCGGCCATGGAGCAAAAGATCAAATTCCTGCTTATCCCTGCTGACCCCCAGGATGTTAAAAACGCCATCATGGAGATCCGTGCCGGAACCGGAGGAGACGAGGCCTCCATCTTTGCGGGAGACCTGTTCCGGATGTATTCCAAATTTATTGAAAAGAAAGGATGGAAACAGGAGATTACCGGCCTTTCAGAAGGAACCTCCGGTGGCTTCAAAGAGATCATCTTCAAGATCACCGGACAGGGAGTGTACGGTGTTATGAAATATGAAAGCGGGGTGCATCGCGTGCAGCGTGTCCCGCAGACAGAAACACAGGGCAGGGTACATACGTCGGCAGCGTCGGTCGCGGTATTGCCCGAAGCCGATGAATTTGATGTGGAACTGAACGAAAAGGATATCCGCAAGGATACCTTCTGTTCCTCGGGACCCGGAGGACAAAGCGTGAACACCACCTATTCCGCCATACGTCTGACCCACATACCTTCCGGGATCGTTGTGCAGTGTCAGGACGAAAAATCACAATTGAAGAACTACGACAAGGCTCTGGCTGAATTGCGTACACGCCTGTACAATATGGAATACGAAAAGTATCTGAACGAAATATCGGCAAAACGGAAAACCATGGTTTCGACCGGTGACCGTTCTGCCAAGATACGCACGTACAACTATCCGCAAAGCCGCGTGACAGACCACAGGATCAATTACACCATGCACAACCTGCCGGTATTTATGGACGGGGAGATCCAGGAAGTAATAGATCTTTTGCAAATTGCAGAAAATACAGAACGATTGAAAGATGACACGACAAACACTTAACCGGGAGATTCAAAGCAGGAAGAGCTGCCTGTGTGTCGGATTGGATGTATCACCCTTGTCCCTGGAACTGAACAAAAGGATTATTGAAGAGACAGCTCCGTATTCGGTAGCTTTCAAGCCCAATACTGCCTTTTATGAATCATCCGGCTGGCAGGGATGGAAATGTCTTGAAGAAACTGTTTCTTATATCCGTACCCGTTATCCCGGACATTTTCTGATCGCAGATGCCAAAAGAGGAGACATTGGCAATACGGCCAGGGAATATGCACGGACCTTTTTCGAACGGATGGATTTCGATGCCGTAACCCTGTCTCCTTACCTGGGGTTTGACTCTGTTGCGCCTTTTTTGGAATACAAGAACAAATGGGTTATCCTGCTTGCTTTGACATCCAATCCCTCTGCGGATGATTTCCAGCTAAGAGAATTGTCTGACGGTACGCTTCTTTACAGGAACATTATTGAGAAGGCCAACGGATGGGCCGACAATGACCGCCTGATGTATGTGGCAGGGGCTACCCGTCCCGAATGGGTCCGGATGGTGAGAGAAGCGGCTCCTGACCGGTTCCTTCTGATTCCCGGAGTAGGGACCCAGGGAGGGACTGTGGAACAGGTCATCAAAAACGGGAAAACAAAGGAAGGAGATATCCTGATCAATGTTTCGCGTGCTATCGTTCATTCGGCCGACGGACCGGGGGCGGCAGCCAAGTTGTTCGCAGGGAGTATCTCCCGGTTCTTTTCGTAATCTGACTTATTGATCAGCAAAGCGTCATAAGAACTGTCAATTATTCCGTATTTGCCTTCCCGGAGGGTTTGGTACCACTTTTGTATAGGAGAGAGTACCCGGGGTAAAAGACTATCCACATCCTGTCCGGACCGGGTTTCCAGGATAATGGATGTGGGATTGGGTGCCCCCTGGAATTTTGTCTGGTTGACATTGATCCCAAATCCAATAATACTGGCAGTAAGGTCATTGCCCGAGAGTTGATGCTCAATAAGGATGCCGCATATTTTGTTGGGTCCTATATAAATATCGTTTGGCCATTTGATGCGTGGTGACATGTCCAGGGTGAGGAGAAAATCGCAAACGGCCAGCGCTGTACACTTTGAAATCAGGAATTGCTTGTTTGCCGCCAGGAATACAGGCCTAAGAAGGAGTGTTGCCAGCAGGTTCTGGCCTTTTGTGCTTTCCCAGCGACGGGAATATTGGCCCCGTCCGTTAGTCTGGAAGGAGGCAGTCCATACAGTTCCCTCTTTTGCAGAGGCAAGGTTCCGACGGGCTTCCGTGTTGGTAGAATCAATTTCTTCGAACCGGATGATTTGCCATTCAAACATAATCGCAAAAGTACTAATTTATCCTTACCTTTGTAAGGGTTTGAAAACAACATATGAAAGAAATCAGGATCATAGCAGAGGCGATGCTCGATAAAAAGGCGCAGGATGTGTTTAGCATGGACTTGCGAAAACTTGAAAGCACGATCTGTGACTTTTTTGTCATTTGTCATGCCGACTCGGGTGTGCAGGTGGCTGCCATTGCCGATCAGGTAGAGGAACAGATGCTGCTTAAGGCCAAACGGCATGTCAGAAGAAGCCAGGGAAAAGAAAACCGTTTCTGGGTGATACTGGACTATTCCGATATCGTAGTTCACATCTTTCAAACGGAATACCGCAGGTTTTACCGTCTTGAAGAGCTTTGGGCCGATGCGGAAACGCAACATTACAATGATTAATTTTAACTTGAATTATGAACGGAAACGTCCCTAACAGGAACAAACCCAACAACCCGTTGATGGCTCCGGGAAAACGGCGCTTCAATCCCTTCTTTTGGGTATATATTGTATTGATCGCAGTCATCGTGTATTTCATGTTTGCCAACCGGTCGGGAGATCCGGTCAAAACGGAATGGACCACGGTGAAAGAACAAATGGGCCCCAGGGGTGAAATCGAAAAGCTGGTGTACATAAGTAACATGCAGCGGGCCGAGCTGTACATCAGTCCGGATGCCCTGGAGCAATATAAAGCCAAATTCGGGGACAAGGTCCCTAAATTCGCTCCGCAGTTTTATTTCATTGTTACCGATAATTTTGATGCGGAAGAACAGTTTGAGCAGTTACGTAACTCCCTGCCCGAGGAACAACGTTTTAAGATCGAGATCGAACAGCGTTCCAGTTACTGGGGCCGGATCATCGACTGGCTCTTGTTTCCTGTAATTCTGATCCTTATGTGGGTCTTCATGTTCAGGCGGATGTCCCGGGGACCCGAGGGCTCCGGGGGCGGAGGCGGCATATTCAATGTGGGGCGTTCCCAGGCCAAACTCTTTGAAAAAGAAAAAAGCTCGGCCAATGTTACCTTCAAGGACGTAGCCGGTCTGGAGGAAGCGAAGGTTGAAGTAATGGAAATTGTAGATTTTCTGAAAAATCCCTCAAAATACACCAACCTGGGAGGCAAAATCCCAAAAGGAGCGCTCCTGGTGGGTCCCCCGGGTACCGGAAAAACCTTATTGGCAAAAGCAGTTGCCGGAGAGGCGAACGTTCCGTTTTTTTCCATCTCGGGTTCTGATTTTGTGGAAATGTTCGTAGGCGTTGGTGCTTCAAGGGTAAGGGACCTGTTCCGGCAGGCAAAGGAAAAAGCTCCCTGTATCGTGTTCATTGACGAAATCGATGCCGTAGGTCGTGCCCGGAGCAAGAATGCAGGATTCACTTCTAACGATGAACGCGAAAACACGCTGAACCAATTGCTTACAGAGATGGATGGATTCGGCTCCAATAGCGGTGTGATCATCCTGGCTGCAACGAACAGGGCCGATATTCTTGACAAGGCCCTGATGCGGGC
>LFSY01000005.1:14399-14674 GCA_001512865.1 Rikenellaceae bacterium DTU002
CTGGAAGAAGGTTTTGAGCTGGAATTCCTGGCCAAACAGACACCGGGATTTTCCGGGGCAGACATTGCCAATGTATGCAACGAAGCTGCCCTGATCGCCGCCAGAAAAAACAAAACAGCCATCCAGAAGCAGGATTTTCTGGATGCAATCGACCGTATTGTGGGCGGGCTGGAAAGAAGAAGCAAGATCATCAGCCCGGGAGAAAAACGGACCATCGCTTTCCACGAAAGCGGACATGCTACCGTGAGCTGGATGCTCAAACATGCCAACCCGCT
>LFSY01000005.1:14733-32930 GCA_001512865.1 Rikenellaceae bacterium DTU002
ACAGAGCAAATGATGGATGAAATGGCCTCGGCTCTGGGAGGACGCGCGGCTGAGGAATTGATGATCGGACAGATCTCAACCGGAGCGATGAACGACCTGGAAAAGGTGACACGCCAGGCCTATGCCATGGTAGCCTACCTGGGGATGAGCGAAAAGATAGGAAATGTTTCCTTCTATGATTCTTCGGAGAATTCGGGATTCAACATTGGCAAACCATACAGTGAAACAACGGCCCAGCTGATAGACAGGGAAGTCAAAAGGATCATTGATTCGGCTTATGATACCGCCCGTAAAGTGTTGAAAGAAAACAAGGAAGGTTTTTTAAAACTGGCCAATCAGCTGTTGGATAAAGAAGTCATTTTTGCGGATGACCTGGAAGTAATCTTTGGAAAACGTCTGACAAAGGAAGAAAACAGTGAGCTCTCTGATTAAAAGGTCTTTAAGCGGCCTGGTCTTCATTATTGTCATGATAGCGGGCCTTCTGCTCCATCCTTTGGGATATGCGGTACTTATGACTGCGTGCGTAGGGATCATGGTTGTCGAGTTTTACAGGATGTCCCTGGCAGACAGAAACAGGACAGGCCAGGTTTTTGGTTTTCTGTCGTCGGTCCTGATCTTTATTACCGCCTATACGGTAGCCCGTAACGGCTTATGGGCTTCACGCTTTTGGCTGTTATCGCTTCCGCTTCCCGTTACGACTGCCTGGATAACCGTACTGTACCACAGATCGGAAGATGCATTCCGTTCAGCTGCCCTGCTTTTTTTGCCGTTGATCTATATCGCTGTACCCTTTTCAATTTTCAATTTCATATCTTTCAATGCCCTGGGGATGTTCCAGGGTTTTTATTTACTGGCTCTTTTCATAGTCCTGTGGGCTTCCGATATAGGAGGTTACCTGATTGGGATGGGTTTCGGACAAAAAAACGGCCACAAACTCTTCCCCAGCATATCACCGAAAAAATCCTGGGAAGGTTTTGCAGGAAGTATTGTCTTTGCACAGGCGGCCGCCTTTGCCCTCTTCAAGCTGGACATGTTGCCGTTCGCATGGTACCATTGCATGATACTGGCCTTTATCATCAGCGTTTTCGGAGTTCTGGGGGATTTGACCGAATCTGCCATGAAAAGGCATTTCGGAGTAAAGGACTCCGGGAATATCATGCCCGGCCACGGCGGGCTCCTGGACCGTTTTGACGGGGCGCTCCTTGCGTTCCCCGTTGCTATAGTTTATATGCTGTTCATCATTTATACATCCTGAGACATGAGGATCCACAAGGAAGGCAGAAGCACCATTGTTGTCGTGATCATGGCCATGGTCGTTTTTCTGGCTGTTATCGTATCTTTTTCACTTTATAATTTTTGGGTACTGGCTTTATTCGCTATACTTTCGGTACTGGTGCTTTTGCAGACATTCATGTTTTTCAGGATCCCTGCCCGGAATATTCTCATAAGGGAGGACGGTATCATTGCGCCCGCCGACGGCAGGGTGGTGATGATTCAGGAGGTTGAGGTGAACGAGTACCTGCAGGAAAAAAGACTGCAGGTATCTATATTCATGAATCTTTTTAATGTACACGTCAACTGGTATCCCTGCAGCGGTGATGTCGTGTATTATAAATATCATGCCGGAGACAAGATGGTGGCCTGGCATCCGAAGTCTTCCGAGAAAAATGAGCATACCACCTTGTTCCTCAAACAGGAAAAACATCTGATAGGGGTCAGACAGATTGCCGGACTGATCGCGCGCAGGGTGGTCTGTAAAGCAGGGACAGGCAAACAGGTCCTTCAGGGAAGTGAACTGGGAATTATAAAATTCGGATCGCGTGTAGATGTGCTGCTCCCTTTGGATGCCCGTGTCCTGGTAAAAAAAGGACAGAAAGTGTGGGGGTGTGAAACGCTCCTTGCCGAGCTTACATAATGGCGTTTATGGCAGCCAGGGGTTCCTTTGCGCTGAAAACGTAATTGCCGGCCACGAGAATATCAGCGCCTGCCCTGTATAATTCATCGGAATTTGTGTCGTTGACCCCACCGTCTACCTGGATCATAAAACCAAGATGCTGCTCTTTTCTGAGTAAGCAAAGTTGTTGGATCTTTTTGTAGGTTTCTTTCAGGAAAACCTGTCCTCCAAAGCCCGGGTTAACAGACATGATCAAAACAAGGTCCGCATAATGTACGGCTTGTTCCAGGACAGATACGGGCGTAGATGGATTCAATGCAATCCCGGCTTTCATCCCCAGCCTTCTGATCTCCTGGAGATCCCTGTTCAGATGCGGACAGGTTTCATAATGCACAGTAAGCCACTCAATGCCCAGATCTTTGTATTGTTGGTAATACCTGGACGGTTCAACGGTCATAAGATGAGCATCCATAGGCTTTTCCGCATTGCGGGCAATGGCCTCTATCACCGGGAAACCATAGGAGATGTTGGGTACAAAAACACCGTCCATCACATCCAGGTGCAGGCTCCATGCCCGGCTGCCGTTCACCATCCGGCAGGCATCTGCCAGGTAGCCGAAATCAGAAGATAATAAAGACACTGAAACCTTTCCCATACTATACCCTTTTTAATATTTCAACAAGAAAGTCCCAGAACTTGACCGTACTGGCTATGTCGAGTCTTTCCGTAGGGGCGTGTACTCCTTTTAATGTTGGACCGAAAGATATCATGTCAAGACAGGGATAAGCATCCAGGAAAATACCGCATTCCAGACCGGCATGGATCGCCCTTACCTTGACAGGTGTGTTGAACAGGTCCTGGTAAGCCTGTTCGCTGATTCTCAGAATGGGGGAATCCGGGTTGGGTGCCCATCCGGGATATTCTCCTTCGTGGGATACCCGCGCACCGGCCAGCAGGAAGAGACTCTCGATCCGCTGCGCTGCATTTTTACGGGCCGAGTTGATGGCACTGCGCTGGCTGCTTCCAACACGGATGGAGCGTTGTTCCCGGTCCATCTTAACAGAGGCCAGATTGGTTGAAGTTTCTACCAGGCCGGGGATATCTTTGCTCATGGCAAGAACCCCGTGAGGACAGGAATAAAGTGCTGCGACAAGACGGCTGACCGTGTCCCGGTCGATTGTGGTTCCGGACATTTTGGCCGGGCTTATCCGGCTAACCAGTTCCGGATCGGTATGTTTGTATTCCGCAGTCCACTCACCGGCCATATCATGAAACAGGCGGATGAACGCTTCTTCATCCTTTTTGCTTACCAGGCAAAGAGCAGAAGCCTCCCGTGCTATGGCATTCCTTTTATTTCCGCCCGTAACGGAACTTATGTCAAAAACAAATTGCTGCCCTGCACTCCAGAGAAAACGGGCAAGAACCTGTACGGCATTGCACAGATCTTTGTGGATCTCGTCTCCGCTATGCCCCCCCGTTGCTCCTGTTATGCTTGCTTTCAAGGCGGTAACATCACCCTGCGGGGCGGGTGTTTCCGTATAAGTGAAACGGGCTGTTGTGTCAATTCCTCCGGCACAACCGATAAAGACTTCCCCTTCGTCTTCGGAATCCAGGTTCAGGAGTATGGTGCCTTTGATGAATCCGGGGGCAACTGCCCTGGCTCCGTCAAGACCGGTCTCTTCAGATACGGTGAACAGGCATTCCAGGGGTCCGTGTACCAGGCTGTCATTGTCCAGAACCGCCAAAGAGGCGGCCACTCCTATTCCGTCGTCGGCTCCCAGGGTCGTCCCTTTTGCCTTCAGCCATCCGTCTTCCACGTAACATTGAATGGGATCCCTGGAAAAATCAAAAACAGTGTCCTGATTCTTTTCACATACCATATCAGTATGGCTTTGCAGGACAACACCCGGGCTGTTTTCCCTGCCTGGAGATGCTTCTTTGCGAATGACAACGTTTCCGGTCTTATCGGTTTCGTATTCCAGGTTGCGATCCCTGGCAAATTGTTCCAGAAACCGGGTCATTCCTGCTTCATTCCCGCTTTCCCGGGGGATTTTGCAGATTTCAAAAAAAAAGCTGAATACGGAGGATGGTTCCGGTATGTTCATCTGGATGGGTTTTTAACCATTCTTGAGCCGCTTCTCAATGTCCGACACGTATTGGCGGAACATCCGGTCTGTGTCCATCAGGTTGCACACGGTATTGTATGAATGCAGTACGGTCGCATGGTCCTTTCCGCCAATCATCGATCCGATGGTCGAAAGAGAGTTTTTGGTAAGGTTCCGGCTCAGGTACATGGCGATTTGACGTGCCTGACATATTTCCCTTTTTCGGGTCTTGGAAAGAAGGATGTCCTGGGTAATTCCAAAGTAATTGCATACTGTTTTCTGGATTTCCTGGACAGAGATATCTTTTGGGGCAGAGCTAACGAGCCTGTCGGTGATGACCTGTGCAAGTTGCAGTGTAACAGGTTGTTTGTTGAAAGTTGACTGGGCCAGGAGGGAACAGAAAGTTCCTTCGATCTCCCGTACATTCGTAGTTACCTGTTCGGCTATGAATTCCAACACTTCCGGAGGAACTTCAACACCTTCGTTGTAGCATTTCTTCTCCAGGATGGCCAGGCGGGTGGCATAGTCCGGTGTGAGCAATTCCGCGGAAAGACCCCATTTGAAACGTGAGAGCAACCTGTCGTCCAGATCTTTCAGGTCTACCGGAGCTCTGTCACTGGTCAGGATAAGCTGTTTCCCCGACTGATGCAAATGGTTAAAAATGTTGAAATATGCATTCTGTGTCCCGGGTTTGCCTGCAAACTCCTGTACATCGTCTATGATCAGCACATCTATCATTTGATAGAAATGCATAAAGTCAGTCAGTTTGTTCTTGATGTTCACGGCATCCATGAACTGGATCTGGAACAAATTGGCGGAAACATACAAAACCACTTTGTCCGGGATCCTTTTTTTGATCTCAATGCCTATGGCCTGCGCCAGATGTGTCTTGCCCAGACCCGAGCCGCCGTATATGAACAGGGGATTGAAGGGACCTCCTGGTTTTTCGGCAATACTCAGGCCGGCGGTGCGTGCCAGCCTGTTGCATGCTCCTTCTACAAAATTATCAAAGGAGTAAGCGGCATTCAGTTGGGGGTCTATCTTAATCTGTCGTATGCCCGGTATGACATACGGACTTGCTATGTCTTCCGTGTTAATCCTGGAAAACGGGATGGATTTGTTCTGGAACTGTCCCTGTCCCTGGTGAGGCACAGGCACTCCCTTACTGCATGAGTCCACCTTTACGCAGTATTCCAGCTTTGCCACGCCTCCCAGTTCTTTTCTAAGACAATGTCCCAGAAGATCAATAAAATGTTCCTCAATATATTCCCTGAAAAAATGAGAAGGCACTTCGATCGTAAGGATATTGTCTTTGAGTTTCAGGGGCACGATGGGTTCAAACCATGTGCTGAAACTCGAGGGTTGAATATTATCTTTAATGATATTCAGACAATTATTCCAAACAATCTTGAGTGGAGAAGGAGACATATTCAGGTAAAGGGGTTTATGTTTACAAAAATGGTTGAAAAAAATGGTAAAAAAAAATGAAAAACGTTTGGATTTCTAAAAAAAAGAATAATGCTCTAATAATCAACGTGAAAAAAATCAAATTCCCTAACTATCTAAGAATGAAACAGATAAAAAACACTCTAATGCGCTTTCCGTTGGTACATCAACATTTGGGACAAAAACAAGTTGTTTAAAAAACGGTTATTCGAATGTATTTTTTGGGATTTTCACTGATCAGGCGTATCAGCGAATCTGCCCTGGAGATAATTTCTGTCACCGAATCGTATAACTGCGGATCGGATCCAAGCCGGCCCAGGGTGCCTTCAGGATTGCCCAGATTTTCCAGTAATTTTTTCAGCCCCTCAACGGTTCCTGCCAGGTCGGAGTCCTTTAGTTCAGAAGAAATCGCATCGAAATTTTCCAGTGTTCCGGCAAGATCGGCCATGGCCTTGTTCAGACCTGCCGACAAAGTATCGACACCGGCCAGTATGTTGTCTATCCTGGGGGCGTTCTGACTTAGTGTTTCGGTAAGATGGTTGATGTCGGCCAGCGAAGTGTTCAGGCGGCCCAGGGCATTTCTGATATGGTCCCTGTTTTCGCTGTCCAGAATGTCGTTCAGCTGCAAAACGGTCGTGTTCAGATTGGTCATTAGCAGGGATATATCATCTTTGAGGGTCAGCAGTTCAGTCGTCAGCAGGGTTATAAGATCCCGTTGCACCGCTGTCTGAAGGGTATCCCCTGTCCTGTGCCATGCCGGTTCATTTCCCAGTATAAGACGGACGGCCTTGCCTCCCAGTATGTCTGCACTGTAGATCTCGGCAATGGTTCCTGATGGCAGACGGAAGTCTTTCTTCAGTTTCATGGTCACGACCATTTGCTGGTCCTTCTGATCAAAGTCTATCCTGTCAATGGTCCCTGCCGTCAGTCCAAGCACAGAAACGGGGCTGGTAGGGGCCAGTCCTTCCACGTTGTTATATATTGCGTAATAGGTGTTGGTCCCGCGGAACAGGTCGTTGCCTTTAAGGAACTGTATTACAAAGTAAAGGGCTATGATCACAACCAGTGTGAAAAAGCCTATTTTCAATTCTTTGGAAAATTTTGGAATTTTCATTACGGATCTTATTAAAACGGGACCAGTTGACCGTCCTTTACGGCGATCACGAAAGCATCAGGGAACGGACCATCTCTAAGTTCGTTACAATATTTCTGTGCGTCTTCACGGGTCTCAAAATTACCTAAAGTATATTTATACATGAATCTCTGACCTTCGCAGAGGATGTACCCGGCCTGGGGATACGATTTCAATACGGGAGCAGAGGGCGGGATCTTTTCGGCAGAGGCCATGATCTGTACCCGGAATGATTTCGGCGACGGAACAGTATTATCAGAAACGGCTGATTTCCCGTTCCCGGCATAACTGTTCATATACTGTTCAAAGCCTTTGAAAAGATTGCGGGCAATATCCCGGCGTCCGTTTTCGGATGAAAGGATCTTCCTGTCGGCACTGCTGTTAATAAAGCCCAGCTCTACCAAAACGGCAGGCATGGAGCAATAGGCAAGTACAACAAAACCGCCCTCTTTCATTCCCCTGTCCTTTTCCACACCCCGCAGAGGTCCGTTGCGCAAAGACTGTTGTATGCTTGAACCCAGGATCCTGGATTGCCTCATGATCGCGTCTTTCTGAAAATTGAAAACGATCATTGACTGTGGGTTGTTGGGATCAAAACCCTCGTATTTGGCCTTGTAGTTTTCTTCAAATTTGATTACCTCATTTTCTTTCAGTACGACATCGTAACTGTCATCCTTCCTCCTGCTCCTGTCTCCGCCGAAAACCCACGTTTCCGGACCCACTGCGATGCTTGTGGGTTTCCTGGCAGAATTCACGTGTATGGAAATAAAAAGATCGGCATGTTGTTCCGAGGCCATTATGCCGCGTTTATCAAGATCGACGGCCACGTCTCCGGTTCTTGTGTAGATGACCTGAATGTCGGGATAATGTTTGTTGATCTCCTGCCCCAGGTATTTGGCAACCGAAAGGTTAATGTCTTTTTCCCTGAGTTTTCTGTCCGGGCTCAGTGCCCCGGGATCGTGGCCTCCGTGTCCCGGGTCAAGAACTACTTTATGAATCACGGGTCCTGAAAAATTCTGGCCCATGATGGCATACGAATTGCAAATAGAGAAAAATGCCACCAGTACGGGAATCAGTTTTTTCATATATATTTGCAGCTTATGTCTGCGGAAGACAAAGATAAGAAAAGTATTTTGCATACGGTATGTTATCTGATGTTCCTTGTCCTGGGAACATCATCTCTCTTTGGCCAGCAGAAAAGGATTCCCGAAAATGCGATTGCTCCGGTAAGCGAGAAGTACAGGCAGCTGTTATACTCTCCTGTCACGGCCGGACCGGGAAAATCTGCCCTGGCACAAATGTGGGAAAATTTCAGTAGCTACACCGGGTTGCATCAGGTTGAAGTGGGGTTGTCACCCGCCGACCTGGACAGCCTGGCACGGCTGGACAGCGTACGGGCACATACCCAGCTTGATGCCCCGGCTTTTTCCATAGCCAGGGATTCGGTAGTGGAAGATTTCAGGGACGGAAAAACCATGTTGTATTATTACGGAGATGTCAAGGTAAACTATGACAACTTGGAGATCAAGGCGGAATATATGGAATACGATGCAGATACAAAGACCGTTTTTGCGACCGGCATAGTCGACTCTACAGGAGTGATGCAGGGGAAGCCGGAACTCAAAGAGGGCAACAACTCGTATGTAATGGAATCGATTTATTACAACTTCGCTTCCAGGAAAGCCCGCATCAACAACATGGTGACACAGGATGAACAGGGGTTTCTGCATGGTTCCCACCTGAAAAAGATGCCGGACAATTCCATCAATATTCATGGAGGGAAATATACCACATGTGACGCGGAGCATCCTCACTTTTATCTTCACATGACCAATGCAAAGATTACGGCAGACGAGGACGGGAATGTGGGACAAACCATTTTTGGCCCGTCATACGTGGTCATTGAAGATGTCCCGACTCCCATAATCGTTCCCTTTGGTTTCGTCCCGCAACGCCCGGAACGTTCGGGAGGATTGCTTATTCCTTCTTACGGGGAAGAAGTGGCCCGCGGTTTTTTCCTAAGGGATCTGGGGTATTATTTTGTATTTGGTGATTATTTGGATTTTTCCGTTACCGGAGACATTTATTCTATGGGTTCCTGGGCGGTCAGGGGGACGGCCAGGTACAAAAACAGGTACAAGTACAACGGAAGTCTGAATGTCAATTATTCCAAGAACGTGACCGGGGAAAGGGGCTCATCGGATTACTCGGAATCGGGAGATTTTTCCATCAGGTGGAGTCATACGCAGGATCCCAAAAAACGGCCCGGGACATCTTTCAGTGCATCGGTGAATTTTTCCAGTCCCACGAATAACCGCTATAACAGCCAAAGCATTGACGAGGCGTTACAATCCCAGACCTCATCCAGCATATCCTATGCAAAAACGTTTGCGGGGACTCCGTTCAATCTCTCCATCAATCTGCTCCACAGCCAGAACAACAGAGATTCATCGTATGCCCTGACACTCCCAAACCTTACCTTTACCATGAGTCGTATCAATCCGTTCCAGCGTAAGGAACGGATAGGAAAAAAGAAATTTTACGAGGACATTACACTGAGTTACAATACGGCTTTTCAGAATAAGCTCAATTTCAAATCATCTCAATTCGGGACTCCCGACTTATGGAATGATTTCAAAGCCGGGATGCAGCATAATTTTGCCGTTGGTCTGCCCAGTTTCACCCTGCTCAAATATTTGAATTTCAGTCCTACTGTCAGTTATGGAATGAACTGGCATTTTATGAGCGAGACCAGAACGTTCGATCCGGCAGAGCAAAAAGTCGTTTCAACCATGTCAAGGGCATTCAGTGAGTTCGGGATCACCCAGACGTATTCAGGCGGTATTTCCATGTCTACCCGGATATACGGTATGTTTAATTTCAATCCCTCGGGAGGTCTGAGGGCCATCCGTCATATGATGACGCCATCGCTCAGTTTCAGTTACCGGCCTGAATTGGGAACGGCGTCAAACGGTTTTGTAACACTCAATTATACCGACAGCCTGGGAAGACAACACTCCGTTGATTACAACAAATACAGCAAATCCGTGTACGGGCCTCCTTCCAGGGGACGTACCGCCGCCATTAGTTTCTCCCTGGGCAACAACCTCGAGGCAAAAGTTTTTAACAAAAAGGATACAACTCAGAACGGAGGGCTGAAAAAGGTGAAATTGATAGACAACCTGTCCCTTAGCGGTTCGTACAATTTTCTGGCCGACTCCATGAAACTTTCCAACATCAACGTCACTTTATCCACCTCGATTTTTGAAAAACTGGGCATCAACGCCAATGCCATGTTCGATCCTTATGCCGTAAACGAAAGGGGACAGCGTATCAATACCCTGAACGTCATGAAGACCGGCAATCTTGCCCGCCTGACAAACGCCAGTTTTTCCACTTCCTATTCTTTCAGCGGGGGAGGCAAGGAGAGCAAAAACAACGCGTACCAGCTGATCTATGAAGACCCGCTGACAGGAGAATACATACCCGGGGGATGGGTATACTACATGGATCCCGAGATCCCATGGTCGGTAAACCTGAACTACAGTTTTTCCTATAATAAAACGTACACCTTTGCCAACGAGCAATTGAACACCAACCATAATTTCAACCAGACACTGGGTTTTTCTGCCCAGGTTAAGCTTACGAAAGATTTCAGTTTAAATCTGAGAAGTGGCCTGGATCTGATGAAATTCAAACTGACCACGACCCAGCTCAGTGCCACATATGACCTGCATTGTTTTCAGATATCCTTTTCCTGGGTACCTAACGGGAAATGGGAGAGCTGGAGTTTCCGCATCGCCGCCAAAGCATCGGCTTTGGCAGACTTATTGCAGTACAAGAAGAACTCGAGTTTCTGGGATAATTGATTTTTTTATATATTTGCATCGTCTTAGCTTCATTCCGCAGCTTTCATTCAATATTAACATATTCTAAATGTACGACATCATTGAGCTTAGCAGCAAGTCTATGGAAGAACTCCATAGAATTGCCAATGCATTGGAGATCAAAAAAGTAGAATCCATTGCAAAAAACGAACTGATCTATCAGATACTTGATATTCAGGCAGAGTCAGGGGCTTCAGCGTCTTCATCCGGCACATCCAATACAAAAAAACAAACATCCAGGCGTACCCGTAAACCGCAGCCAAAGCCTGCCGCTGTTGAGGGAAAGGAAAAACAACCGCAAAAGGCGGCAGAAATTTTCCAGGAAACCGTAAAATCCGGAGTCGGGACCAGGGAACCGGTCAAAGCGCTGCCCAAAGACAGACCGGGGAGACCGGAACAGAAGAGAAATCCGGATCCGAACAAGGATAAGGCACAGGGACCGGGGCAACATACGGTAAAGGCCGCAGGTACTGCTTCAGTAAACGCGCAGATGCCAAAGGAAAGACAACAGGAACCCAGACAGGAGCCCAGACAGGAACCCAGACAGGAGACACCCGCAAGCAACGACGAAACGAAAGCCCCGGGTCAGGAAATAAAGAAAGAACCTGTTCCTGAAGCCAAACCGCGTAAAGGACGTCCCCGAAAACAGAAAGAGTCTGAATCCAGACCGTCAGACAACCTGCCAAAGGAAAAAGAGCCGGAAGTTCCCAGACAGCATCATGAACATGCGGTTAAGGCCGTAATAGAAAAGAAACCCGAATATGAAGGAGTTGTCAGGGCCATAGGCGTTCTGGAAATGATGCCTGACGGATACGGGTTCCTGCGCTCTTCCGATTACAATTATCTGAATTCTCCCGATGACATTTACTTGTCACAGCAACAAATCAAAATGTACGGGCTGAAGACCGGTGATACCGTGAGTGGTGAGATCCGTCCTCCCCGGGAAAATGAAAAATTCTTTCCCCTGGTAAAGATCCACGAGATCAACGGACGCGAACCTGAATTCATCCGCGACAGGGTCCCGTTTGATTTTCTGACGCCTCTTTTTCCAGATTCTAAATTTGACATTACCTCCCATGGCCACAATACCTTGTCTAACCGTATTGTAGATCTGTTCACGCCTATTGGCAAGGGACAACGGGGTTTGATCGTGGCCCAGCCCAAAACCGGGAAAACGGTTCTGCTTCAGTCCATAGCCAATGCCATAGCCGACAACCATCCTGAAGCATATATGATCGTTTTGCTGATAGATGAAAGACCGGAGGAAGTAACGGACATGGCCCGGAACGTAAAAGCCGAGGTGATCGCCTCTACCTTTGACGAATCTGCCGAGAGGCACGTGAAGGTGGCGGGGATCGTTCTGGAGAAGGCAAAACGCCTGGTGGAGTGCGGACACGATGTGGTCATCCTGCTGGACAGCATCACCCGGCTGGCAAGGGCCTTTAATACGGTTCAGCCGGCAAGCGGAAAGGTTCTGAGCGGCGGGGTGGATGCCAACGCACTCCAAAAACCCAAACGTTTCTTCGGTGCGGCCCGCAATATCGAGAACGGGGGATCCCTTACCATACTGGCCACTGCGCTGATAGATACCGGGTCCAAAATGGATGAGGTGATCTTTGAGGAATTTAAAGGGACTGGAAATCTGGAATTGCAACTTGACAGGAAGCTTTCCAATAAGCGGATGTTCCCCGCCGTGGACGTCACACTCAGTTCAACACGTCGCGATGACCTGCTTATGGACAAGGACAAACTGAATCGTATCTGGATCCTGCGTAATTACCTGGCAGACATGAACTCTGTAGAAGCCATGGAATTTATGAAAGACAGGCTGCTCAGAACGCAGGACAATGACGAGTTCCTGATTACAATGAATAAATAAGCTGTATGGCCGAAGCTACGGTCACGGCAAGTACGATCTTAAGGGCTTTGGCAATGACAAAGCCTTTTTTTGTTTCTGCCAGTAAAGGCAGACCGGCATGACCTTCCTGAACAATGCTGTTGGCAAGCAAAATGCTGAAGGGAATGGTCCCTGATGCAAATAAGGACACAAAGACCAGATGCGGACCAGAAGCCGGTATGAGCCCCACAAGTACGGCAACCGGAAGCATGAACCAGAACCTGTTGCGGATCCACACATCCACATCGATGTACAGCAGCAGAAAATGGATGGCCAGCAGGGTGCCGGATGTCCAGAGAAATATCTTTAGAAAATGGTGTTTGATGATGTGATTCCAGACATGTTCCCGTATGAAATGATTGGTGGCAAATAAGGTGAATCCGAGCGTTACCAGCGACAATGCGGCAAAAACAAGATTCAGCCAGCGTTCGGAAAACAGGTGGTCGTGTGTATGGTCGTGTCCGTGGTGGGCGTGTTCCAGGAATCCGAAAGCTATGCTTACAAAGAAAATGGCCAGACCCAGCAAAAGGATCATCCTTTGCCAGTGTACAGGGTTGAAATTGTTCCGGATCTTTCCCCAGACATTCAGGTCTTCATCCTGCGCCGCATCATGCTGGTGTACCTGAAAATGTTCCGGAGAAAAAGGCCGCGGAACCCGGCGGATCCATTTGTCTGTGAGGATGCCGGCCAGAATGGCCAAAACAAACAGCAGCGCAAACAGTAACAGTGACGGACCGGGGATCATTGCCAGCATGAGAAATGCCTCGTCACCCACTGTTGCCGTCATCATGGCCAGCAATGCCCCGAAGGAAACCATATTGTGAGCGTACAGGCTGACCACAACAAAACCCCCGCTGCATCCCGGTATGAGGCCCAGGACTGCTGACAGCACGATCTGAAGGACAGGCTTGTTTTGCAACCTGGTAAGGGTGGCTCCCCGGGAGGATACGTTTATATACTCCAGCAGGATCATCATTACCATAACAAGTCCGGTGATCAGGATACTTTGTTTGCAAATTTCCAGGAACCACATAGCAGGTCATAAGAGATTAAGAAGTTCAGAGGCGGCGTGGAAAGAATCTGTTTCCCCTTCCCTGACTTTTCTTTCCACCTCGGGTAGTATTTTTTTTATGGTTGTATTTCCGTAAAACCTCGATAAGAGAAAATCGTCAATACTTTCCCTCATCCAGTAAACGGCCTGTTCCGATCTTTTTTTCCGGAAATAACCGTTCTCCCGGGTAAGTTTCATGTAATCTGCAATGCACTCCGCAATCTTATCCAGTCCTTTTCCTTCCACTGAAGAAGCCGTAAGTGCCGGAGATTTCCATCCGGAAGGGGCAGGAGGAAACAGGTCAAGAGCTCCCTGGTAAAGGGATTGGGCCAGAAGGGCTTTTTCTACATTGGTCCCGTCTGCCTTGTGGATGACCAGTAAGTCGGACATTTCCATGATGCCCCGCTTGATACCCTGCAAACCGTCTCCTGCACCGGAGAGCATCAGCAACAGAAAGAAATCCGTCATGGAATGAACGGCCGTCTCTGACTGACCAACACCTACGGTTTCTATGAAGATGGTATCGAATCCGGCCGCCTCGCATAAAATAACGGTTTCCCTTGTTTTACGAGCCACTCCTCCCAGGGAACCGCTGCTGGGTGAAGGACGAATGAAGGCCATGGGATTGTTGGCCAGGGTTTCCATCCTTGTTTTGTCCCCAAGAATACTGCCTTTGCTGCGTTCACTGCTTGGATCAATCGCCAGGACAGCCAGTTTGTGTCCCTCAGACGTGATGTGTTTACCGAACGCTTCAATGAAGGTGCTTTTTCCGACTCCTGGTACCCCGGTAATTCCTATTCTTATTGAATTCCCCGAAAGAGGCAAACAGGCCGAAACCAGTTTCCGTGCTTTCCGGCGATCCTGTTCCAGGGTACTTTCGATCAAGGTAATGGATTGTGCCAGAATGGAAATGTCCCCGTTCCTGATGCCATCCAGGAAATCGGGCACATCCAGTTTTTTCCCCGGTCTTTTTTTGAGGATATCCCCGGCCCTGGGATTGATGTCAGGAGGTTGGGGCACTCCACGGTTCACTTTCAGTGCGGAATCCATAGCTGTCATGGGCTGATTTTTCCGTACACCAGCAAGTTCACGGTAGGTCTTGACGGGGCATTTGTTGTCAGGCTTATCGTATAAATGACCTCTCCGGCATCGCCAGTTACAGAGCCGGGAATGGACACCTTAACGGGGGCTTCCGATCCGGGTGCTATGGTACGGGGTATTGCTACCGCAATGCCGTCGTGGCTGGTGTCAATCTTATATATGATCAAAGGGCTTTTGCCCTTGTTGGACAAAACAAAATCCGCTTCCAGTGCCGAGCCGGCGGCAGTCAAAGGGAATTCAACGGCACTTCGGTTCATCTGGGGTATGGGAGCCCTTTCTTTTTCGGAGCGGGACATCCCCGATGTGTTTAATTTTATGGAGCCTTTGACAGTCACGACATGAAAAGGATCCTCCTTGTCGTTGATCAGCAATCTGACTGTGTAAAGGACGTTGCCCCATTCTTCTTTTTTTCTGGTGTCAACTGAAAAAACAAGGGACCCCTTTTCCATGGGGTTCAGTCGGGACGGCGAAGCGCTTACAGACAAATTAGCGTGAGAGCTGACAGGCTTTAGAAAAAGGGGATACCTTCCCGTATTGATAACCTCAACAGAATCTGTTTTTACCGTGCCCTGACGGATCTGCCCCAGCTCCATTTCCCTGCTGCGGAGGCGAAGCGTTCCCATGACCACCGGATGGGTGTCCTCCAGGGTGAATTTTTTCTGATGTACCACTCCCCGCACACGCAATATGTAGGGCTTTGATTTGCCGGTAATGTATACAGACAGCATTTTATCAAAAGGATAGGGGCCCTGATCGTTGGAATAAGTCACCTGTATGCTGCCGCTTGCTCCGGGCAGGATGGGCTCCCTGGTCCATTCCGGGACGGTACATCCGCAAGAGGTGATCACGGTCTGTATGACCAGTGGTTTGTCCGAGTTGTTCGTCAGGGTGAATGTATGTGTTTTTGGACCGTCACTGATCCCGAAATCCCCGAAGTCGTGCATGACTGAATTAAAAGTTACCGAAGTATCTTCCTGGGGTATAGCTGTTCCCGATAATAAGAATGAAGTGAGTAGTAAAAAGAGCAGTTTCATCTTATAAATGTTGTGTGTTTACAAAGGTAGTAAGAATTTAATTCATATATTTGCAACAATTATTTACTCTAATAGTCAATTAGCCATGGCACACAGAATTACTGAAGACTGCACCGCATGTGGGACCTGTATTGATGAATGTCCCGTTGAAGCAATTTCTCCCGGGGACATTTATGTGATCAATCCTGACGAATGCATAGATTGCGGAGCCTGCGCGGCAGTTTGTCCGGTTGGAGCTATCCTGGCCGAATAGATCGGGATCCCAGAAGGATACGGAAAAAGCATACCCAACGGTATGCTTTTTTATTTTTTTCTGAGGGTAAATATGAATTCCAGACCACCCCCGCTGCGTGTGGCTGCACAGATGGTCCCGCCGTGAAGTATGACGGCATTCCTGACAATAGACAATCCCAGCCCGGTCCCCCCCTGTCTCCGGCTACGGCCTGTGTCTACACGATAAAATCTTTCAAAGATACGGGGCAGGTGATGTGCTTCAATTCCCACTCCGTCATCGCCAAAGACAAACGAATAATGCTCATTGTCAGTAGTTGTCAGAGACACAAAGATGGTATGGCATCCTGAATATGCGATGGCATTGTCTGTAAGATTGCGAAAAACAGATTGCAACAAACCCTGATTCCCCTGAACAGGCATCTGTGAGGGGATCCGGATTTCGGTCTGTATGTTTTTTTCAAGCAGATTTTTCGCCACGTCGGCAAATACATCATGAATGATGTCACTCAGATTGACTTCTGTTTTTTCAATGATCTCACTGGCCTCGTCCATCCTGGTAATGGTAGAGATGTCGTTTAGCAACTGGGATAGCCTGTTGGTTTGTCTGAAACAATTTTCCATGAATATGCGCTGTCTTTCCTGATCCATACGGGGATTGTTGTGTAGGGTTTCCAGATACCCAAGGATGATGCTTACAGGGGTCTTCAATTCGTGATTGATATTCTGTGTGAGCTGTTTTTTTAAACGCGTCTGTTCCATTTTTTGATGAAGAACTACCCTGTGTTCGCTTTCCAGAGCCTCTTTTGTCTGTTTAAGTCTGGAATACAATTGTATTATATGATTTGAAATTTCTCCCAATTCATCTTTGGGAAACGGGCCGACCCCGTCAAGCGGCTCCCCTTTGTCCGCCAGTAAGGCAAACTTTTTTAAACGGTTAATGTTATGTCCCAGCCTGCGGGTAAGGAAGAGCGCCAGGCAGCTTATCAGAAGGGCCATCCCGGTCATTACCGGGAAAAAAAGCCTGTCTGCCCTCAGGATTTCCTTAAGGGTGACGGAATAGGGCATGGCAGATCGTACAACAAACCGTCCGCTGCGGGTTGCCGAATAAAAATATTCCCGGTTTGTTGTTGCAGACAGCCGGCGGATCGTATAACCGGAACCATACACAAGGGCATCGACGAACTCAGGCCTGTCTGCATGATTGCTGAAAGACTCCAGGGGTTTTGACTTTTCTGTGTCAAATAATACACGGCCCAGGGTGTCCATAACAGTAAGCCGCAGTCCATCCGGCATTTGTTCCGGGTGAAAGAAGAACAGAGAGTCAAGAACCGTCGTGTCGGGCAGATAATGGATGAACCGTGTGTTAAGAACCTGCAACTCTGCATTGAAACGGTCGGCCTTATAGGTTTTTTCCCTTTTGAACTGAAAAAGCAGAAAACAGATCAGGAATAACGCCAGTAATGACAGAAGCGTTAAGAACAACCTCACATGAAAGGACAATTTACTCCTGAAAGCCATAACCAAAACCCAGCCGGGTAACTATGCATTTGCCATAAGGACCGATCTTTTTCCGTAAACGGGTAATATTGACATCTATGGTCCTGTCCAAGACAATGACGTCATCACTCCAGACCTTGTGAAGCATTTCTTCACGCGAGAGGATCTTGTTTTTGTGGGCCAGGAGCAGGACAAGGATCTCAAATTCTTTTTTTGTCAATCTGACCGGTATGTTGTTGACGGCACATGTCTTGTTTAAAAGGTTCAGGGTCAGTCCCCTGAAAACGACATGCCCCTCCGGATCCTGTTCCGCGTTATGTTCGGTTCTGCGCAAAACGCTTTGTACGCGGGCAAGAACTTCCCGGATTGAAAAGGGTTTTGAAATGTAATCGTCAGCCCCCAGATTCAGGCCCGCTACCGTATCGTCTTCTGTGTCTTTGGCCGTACAGAAAATAATCGGGATGGAAGCTGTCTTTGTATCTTTCTTAAGCAATTGGGCCATTTTAAACCCGCTTACCGGTCCCATCATCACATCCAGCAGGATCAGAGAATAATTTTCAGGATGCATATTCATCGCCTGTTCGGCACTATAGGCCACATCAACCCTGTAGCCCTCCACTTCCAGGTTGAACTGCAGTATTTCACACAGGGATTCCTCGTCATCTACGACAAGGATCCTTATTGCCTCCTTATTCAAACCAGGCTTGCTCATACGATGCAAAGATACTTGATTGTATGGGATTTGTAAAGGGTACCCGTTGTGTAAGCGTGAATTTATGAAAATGTAAAACGTTTGTAAACGGATTGTAATACGAACCCGTCATTTTTGTGGCATTATTATGAAAAGAACAATCAAATCGTTGGCATTTTTGTTTTGTGGCCTTCAGGCAGGGATCCTGCAGGGACAAACGTTAATCAC
>LFSY01000005.1:32997-40292 GCA_001512865.1 Rikenellaceae bacterium DTU002
ACATACACGCTGGAATTCAGATACATATCTTATCAGACAGCTACTACTCCCGTGACCGTTTCGGGAGAAACCGGGAACATCGTTGTAGATATCCGGCTTCAATCCGATGAAATGTCACTAGAAGAAGTATTCGTGGTAGCCAGAAATAATGCCGGGTCTGAAAGAAGTCTTTTGTCCGAAAGACGTATGTCCTCAAAAGCCCTTGAAAATATGGGAGCTGCTGAAATGGGAAATAAAGGCATTTCGACGGTGGCTGAAGGGATCCGGAAGATGACCGGGATTTCTCTGGCTGAATCAGGCCAGGTGTACGTAAGAGGCTTGGGAGACAGGTACAGTGTCACGACATTGAACGGACTGCCCATCGCTTCGCCCAACCCGGACAACAAACTGATCCCGCTGGATCTGTTTCCCACACATATTGTCAGAAATATTACCGTCAGCAAAGTGTATCAGGCCGGTTCCTATGCCGACTATTCAGGAGCACATATTGATATCAGTGTCAGGGAACATAAGGGAGAAGATTTTTTTACTTTACAGGTCGGCACAGGCAGCAATTCCAGGTCTTTGTTTACAGGATTTCCGGAAAGTGATAAAAAAAACGGCCTCCTTTTTACCCGAAACCTTTCCCCGTCGGTAAAGAATATGTCTTCCAATGAATTTTCTTCTTATGTCAGGAATGAAGATCCTTTCGGAACGACCTTCTCCGTGACTGAAAAGACATTGTTCCCGGATCTCGGAGGAGGACTTGGTTTTGGAAAAACCTGGCGCAGGGGAATACATAAGCTTGGCATGCTGGTAACCCTGAGCGCAGAACATGCGGGAAGGATTGAAGAAGCGTCTTATGTGTCCACAGTCAATGCCCAGGGAGCTTATTTAAACGCATTCAATTACAACAGTTATACAAGACATCTTGACATGGCGGCCCTTTTGCACCTGGGCTATGACATCGGGTCATCCCATCATTTTGGCTACACCCTCTTCTATGCAAGGAATGCCGTTGACAACTACAAATATCGGGAAGGATACGACCAGGAAGGGATTCATCTTACGGGAAGTAACAGTGTGTTTCATGCCTATAATTTATTGAACAACCAACTTCATTATTCCTTTTCGAAAGGCACGAGATGGACTTTTCAGGTGGCCTTATCATACTGTATGACAGGAAGTTATGAACCAGACCGGAGGCAGGTTATGTATAGAGAGGACAATGGCAGGCTGTCTCTTTTCAAATTAAACAGACAGGAGACCATGAGGTATTACGGAGAATTGACGGAACGGGAGGCTGTGGCGGATATCAATGCCGGGTACCGGATGGGGGAGACCGGACGCGTGCAGTTTGGCTTTTTTTATAAAAATAAAGTTCGCGACTATTCTTCGGTAAGGTTTTATTACAATCTGAACAACATCGACCCCGTGATAACAGATGTTTTCACCACAGAAAGCTGGCTGAACAGGGAAAACATTGCAGACGGGACCATCTCAATAACCAGGGACGCCCAGCCAAAATCCAGGTATTATGCCGGACAGGACATAGGAGGAGCCTTTTTGCAGACTGACTTTTCTCCGTTCGGAAAGATGGATATCAATATTGGCTTGCGTTACGAACCTTCTTCACAGTGGGTCCGTTACTGGACAGACGCGTCCATTGAAAAACGTTCACAATTGAAAGTTCATGACCTCTTTCCCGCTCTGAACCTTAAATACGAAACGGGTGATCATTGTTTTTTCAGACTTGCCCTGTCACGGACCGTTACCCGCCCTCTTTTCATCGAAATGGCTCCTTTTCTTTACAAAGAATCCTACGGAAGTGCGGAATTGAGGGGGAATGAATCCCTGAAAAACGGGTACAACCTGAACGGAGACCTGAAGTTTGAAGTGTATGGACAAGATAATGATCTTTTTTCCGCAACACTGTATTACAAACGACTGAACGATCCCATTGAACGCATACAGGAATCATCGGGAGGTTCTGTCGTACATTCGTTTAGAAACGCAGAACGAGGGATGGCGGCAGGAATAGAAGCAGAAGCAAGGAAAACAGTCGCCCCGGGTCTCAGACTCGGATGTAATGCTTCCTATATGTATACCAATGTAATCCTTCCTGAAGGAGGAGGGGTATATACTGAAGCACACAGGCCTCTGCAGGGAGCCTCTCCTTATCTGATTAATGCAGACATTGCATATGGTCTTGTGTTGAGAAACAAGGATCAGTTCACCATGACTTTACTATATAACCTTCAGGGGCCGCGTATCCATGCTGTCGGGATTTACGGCATGGGCAATATCATGCAACAACCTTTGCATACACTTGATCTGGTGGCAGTCTATAATTCCGGAAAAAAATGGAGCATCAGGATCTCTGCCGAGAACATGCTGGACAGTGATTATGTCTTTACACAGGAGATCAAAACCACCCGGGAAATCAAAACCGTCGTTACATCTCTCTTTTTACTTTGCACGGCTGTATCCTGTGAAAAAGGAAATGATCCTGTATCGGGATCTGCAGATCTGGCAGGGGAGCTGACAGAAAACAAAACCCTTCTGAGTGGTAGAACCTACACATTATCGGGCGGATTACATGTTAAGTCAGGGATTGTGCTGGCCATTGAACCGGGAGTGATCATTGTCGCCAAAGACGATGATATTGTAGATTACATTCTGATTGAGCAGGGCGGAAAGATCATGGCACAGGGGACACCGGCCATGCCCATCGTCATGACGTCTGAAAGGAAAGAGCCGGGTGCCTGGGGTGGCGTTCATGTATGCGGACGTGCTCCTATCAATGTAACAGGGGCCCAATCCAAATCCGAGATAGGAGATGCCGTTTACGGAGGCAACGATCCGGCAGACAACTCGGGAATACTCAGTTACATCAGGGTAGAATACACAGGCTATGCATTTAGTGAGGAAAAGGAAGCCAACGGATTTACCTTTTACGGAGTAGGCAACGGGACCGTTGTGGACCACCTGCAATCATACAGGGGATCGGATGACGGTTTCGAATGGTTTGGAGGTTCGGTGAATGTCCGGTATCTTGTTGCCACCGACAATAGTGATGATTCATTTGACTGGACGGAAGGATGGTGCGGGATGGGACAGTTTCTTGTAGCCGTGCAGGGAACGGCTGCAAGTATCGGATATGAATGTGATTGTCTTATTGAAGCAGACAATAACAGCAAGGATTTTGCGGCACAGCCTGTCTCTTTTCCCGTTTTGGCGAATCTGACCTTAAGCGGCAACGGATCTGTGCTGAACAAGCGCGGTATTCGTTTGCGTGCGGGAACAAAGGTGCAATTGTACAATGCCCTGGTTACCGGGAAACCAGACTGCCTGACCACAGAGACCTTTGAGACAGAAACCTCACTTGCAGAAGGGATCTCCGTTCTTGATCACGTTTATCTGCAAGGTGACCTGTCTGCAGCTGCAGGGATCTATTCTGCAGATCTGTTTACGGCCAATAGGAACAATGGCCTTCACCAAGACATAGGTCTTGCTTCTGATTATATCGGAACCATTCCCGGCGGAAAAGACATGAGCCTGATCAATCCATTCTTTGTTAATGCCGCGTACAAGGGTGCCGTAGCACAGGGGAATGACTGGACCGCAGGGTGGTGCAGGTGAATATCGGGGAAAGAGCCATAGCTGATATCGTGTATTTTGACAATAAAAATGTACCTTTGCAAGTTGTCGGAAGAATTTTGAAATGTATCATATATGGCTTCAATAATAAACATCATAGGAAAAGTCTTCGGTTCCAAGGCAGACAGGGACCTGAAGCAACTGACCCCTTATGTGGAAAAGATCAAAAAGGAATATGAACGGATAGACAAGCTCGATCACGATGCACTGCGTGCTGAAACACAAGCGGTCAGGCAGATCATCCTGGAACACATCGCGGAGGACGAGAAGGAAAAGGCTGCATTAAGGCAGCAGCTGGAAGATGTGGAAATTGAAATTGAAAAGAAAGAGAATCTTGCCACAGAGGTTGATAAACTCACCAAAAAGATAGATGAAAAGATAGAGGAGATCCTGGAAAGCGTGCTTCCCCGGGTCTTCGCCGTCATGAAATCCACGGCAAGACGTTTCAAGGAAAACGATACCGTCTCTGTTACAGCCAACGATTTTGACAGGCAGCTTTCCACCTACAAGGATCACGTGGAGATCCGCGGCGACAAAGCCGTATGGCATAATTCGTGGATGGCCGGGGGAAACATGATCACCTGGGATATGGTTCATTACGATGTGCAGCTGATAGGAGGCGTTGTCCTGCATCAGGGCAAGATCGCCGAGATGGCCACCGGGGAAGGAAAAACGCTTGTAGCGACCCTTCCCGTTTTTCTGAATGCGCTGGCCGGTAAGGGAGTACATATTGTAACGGTGAACGATTACCTGTCCAAACGTGACTCTGAATGGATGGGACCTTTATACGAATTCCACGGGCTCAGGGTAGATTGTATTGACAAACACCAGCCAAATTCAGAGGAAAGAAAAAAAGCGTATCGTGCAGACATTACCTTCGGGACCAACAACGAGTTCGGATTTGATTACCTGAGGGACAACATGGCCATCAATGCGGACGACCTGGTGCAACGCAAGCACCATTATGCGATCGTGGACGAGGTGGACTCGGTATTGATAGACGATGCCCGTACCCCTCTGATCATATCGGGACCCGTACCCAAAGGAGAAGACCAGCAGTTCAACGAATTCAGGCCCATAGTCGAACAGCTTTACCAGGCACAACGTTCCCTGGTACAGCAATATCTGGCCGATGCGCGAAAAATGATCACGGAAGGAGATGAGGAAAAAGGGGCCAAAATGTTGCTCAAGGCATATAAGGGGCTTCCCAAATATACCCCGCTGATCAAATACCTGAGTGAGCAGGGGATCAAGCAATTGCTTCAGAAGACAGAAAACTTCTACATGCAGGACAACAACAAGCAGATGCACCTGATCACCGACGATCTGTATTTCGTCATCGAGGAGCAGCAGAAATCGGTGGACCTGACAGAAAAAGGACATGATCTTATTGCCAAAAAGGTCAGCGAACCTTCATTTTTTATTTTGCCTGACATGGGAACGGAAATTTCCGAACTGGAGAAAAAGAACCTGACCCCGGAAGAAAAAGCGGTTGCCAAGGATGCCCTGTTAAGTGAATATGCCGTTAAATCGGAACGTGTCCATACAGTCAATCAGTTGCTGAAAGCTTATGCGATGTTTGACAAGGATGTGGAATACATCGTGGTGGACAACAAGATCAAGATCGTGGACGAGCAGACGGGACGTGTCCTGGAGGGCAGGCGTTATTCAGACGGGTTGCACCAGGCCATCGAGGCTAAGGAACGCGTGAAAGTGGAAGCCGCCACACAGACATTTGCCACCATTACGCTCCAGAATTATTTCCGTATGTATCACAAGCTGGCGGGTATGACCGGTACGGCAGAAACAGAAGCAGGAGAATTCTGGTCCATATACAAACTCGACGTGGTCGTCATTCCTACCAACCGTCCGGTAGTCAGAAAAGATGGGGATGACCTGATCTACAAAACCAAACGTGAAAAATTCAATGCCGTAATTGACCAAATCACTGAATTGACCCAAGCCGGCAGACCGGTGCTTGTGGGCACCACTTCGGTCGAGGTCTCGGAATTGCTTAGCCGGATGTTGAAAATGCGCGGAGTAAAGCACAATGTCCTTAATGCCAAGCAGCACGCCCGTGAAGCCGAGATCGTTGCCGAAGCCGGCCGTGCCGGTTCTGTGACCATTGCCACCAACATGGCCGGCCGTGGAACGGATATCAAATTGAGGGAAGGGGTCAGGGAGGCCGGAGGTCTTGCCATAGTCGGAACCGAACGACATGACAGCCGGCGTGTGGACAGGCAGTTGCGGGGGCGTGCAGGACGCCAGGGAGATCCCGGATCATCCAATTTCTATGTCTCGCTCGAAGATGATCTGATGCGTCTTTTCGGCAGCGGGCGCATCGCTTCTGTGGTTGACAGAATGGGTATGAAGGAAGGAGAGGTTTTGCAGCATTCCATGTTGTCCAGTTCCATTGAGAGGGCCCAGAAGAAAGTAGAAGAGAACAATTTCGGTATCCGTAAGCGTCTGCTGGAATATGACGATGTGATGAACTCGCAGCGTGAAGTAATTTACACCAGACGCCGCAATGCCCTCTACGGAGAACGTGTGGATGTGGACGTGGCCAATATGATGTCTGATTTTGCCGAATCATTTGTTCAGCAGTCGGAAGGGACGGATTATGAAAGCTTCAGCATCGAACTGATCCGTCAGATATCCATTGAACCGGGATTTGACCGGGAAATGTTCAAGGGGGCACACGAATCAGAACTTGTAGAGGCGCTGTCACAGCAAATACAAAAAGTATACGCCCGCAGGGCTGAGTCCCTTGTGGCACAGGCCTGGCCGATTATGAAAAACATATACGAAACCCAGAGGGCGACCTACGAAAATGTGGTAGTGCCCGTCGGGGACGGAAAACGGATATACCAGGTCATCGTCAATATAAAGAAAGCATACGAAAGTAAGGGAAAAGAACTCATAAGGGCCATCAACAAGACCATTAACCTGGTGCTGATTGACGAATACTGGAAAGAACACCTGCGTGACATGGACGATCTGAAACAATCGGTTCAGAATGCCACATACGAACAGAAAGATCCCTTGCTTATCTACAAATTTGAAAGTTTCAAACTTTTCAGCGAGATGCTTGAAAAGATTGCCCGTGAAGTGCTCAGTTTCCTGCTCAAGGCGCACATTCCCCTGCGTCAGAACCAGGACAGACTGGACAAGGCCGGCAGCGAAAGAAGCCGTACAGATCTGAGCAACACACAGACCTCACGACCCGATTTGCTTACACAGTCGGCCGAACCGCGTTCCAATGCTCCCGTTCATGTGGAAAAACAGGTGGGAAGGAACGATCCCTGTCCATGCGGAAGCGGGAAGAAATACAAACAATGTCACGGAAAAAACTTATAATCAAACCAACTTATGTCTTACGATCTGGCAATCATAGGTTCGGGCCCTGCCGGTTATGTGGCTGCGGTCCGCGCTTCGCAACTTGGATTTAAAACCGTAATCGTAGAAAGAGGCCCCCTGGGAGGTGTCTGTCTGAACTGGGGATGCATTCCCACAAAAGCCCTGCTCAAAAGCATCGAGGTCCTGAACTTGTCCCGTAATGCCCAGGCATACGGGGTCAGGCTGTCCACCCCGCCGGAACCGGATCTGGCCGCCATTGTGGCAAGGAGCAGGGATGTATCGGCCCGGATGTCCAAAGG
>LFSY01000005.1:40405-55330 GCA_001512865.1 Rikenellaceae bacterium DTU002
GGAACAGAACTTGCCTTCTTCTATCATTCCCTGGGGACCAAAGTAACGCTTATAGAATACATGGAGCAGATAGTCCCCACGGAAGATGAGGACATAGCCGCCCAGCTGAGCCGGTCGTTCCGTAAAGCCGGGATCAGGGTCATGACATCAGCCGGTGTACAGGCCGCCCAAAAATCCGGTCACGGGTGCTGTCTTGAGGTCCATACGAAGAAAGGCGTCGAGACCGTTGAGGCAGAAGTGGTTCTTTCGGCAGTAGGAGTCGTTCCCAACACATCCAACATGGGACTGGAGGAGGCCGGGGTGGAAATGATAAGAGGCAGGATCGTCGTGGACAGGAATTTCATGACAACCGTCCCGGGTATCTATGCCGCGGGCGACGTTCTGGCCACCCCGGCCCTGGCACACCTGGCATCGGCGGAAGCATTATGCTGTGTAGAGCGTATGGCCGGACTGGATGTGCCCGATGTGGATTACGACAATGTCCCCGGATGCATCTATGCCACACCTGAGATCGCTTCTGTGGGGTTGCGTGAAAAAGATGCCAAAAAGAACGGGATCCCCGTCAGGGTGGGAAAATTCCCGTTTACCGCATCCGGGAAGGCAGCCTCAGCAGGAGAAAGGGATGGATTTGTCAAGCTTGTTTTTGATGCTTCGGACGATCGTTTGCTCGGGGCACATATTATTGGGGCACATGCCACAGAGATGATAGGAGGCCTGGCCGCAAGCAGAGGCATGAAAATCAATGCCCACGACCTGACCAGCACCATTTTCCCTCATCCCACTATGAGCGAAGGGATCATGGAGGCGGCTGCACAGGCCTTGGGTCAATGCGTGAATCTTTAAATACACATCATCATGTACAGGAAAAATCTGGCGCTGGTAGCTCACGATAACCGAAAAAAAGACCTGATCGAGTGGGTGGAATTCAACAGGGAGCGCATTTCCATGCACAAACTTGTATGTACGGGCACTACAGGCCGTATGGTAGAGCAGGCAACAGGGATTCCCGTTACTACGCTCAAATCGGGCCCCCTGGGCGGTGACCAGCAGATGGGAGCCCTGATCGCCGAGGGGAAAGTAGATATGCTGATCTTTTTCTGGGATCCCATGCAGCCACAGCCCCACGACGTTGACGTCAAGGCGTTGCTCCGTATTTCCAGTCTGTACAACATTCCCACGGCATGCAACAGATCGACTGCGGATTTCATGATCTCCTCTCCGTTGTTTGACAGTTCGTACCTGCCTGCCAGGGAATCTTTCGACGAGTATCTGAACCGCACTTTGTAAGGTCAGAAGACCGGTTCGCAAACGGTGAGTGTTTCAACGTGGTGCGTGTGCGGGAACATGTCAAAGGGCCTGATATGCGTTACCCGGTAGCCTCCTCCGGTAAATTGCTTCAGATCCCAGGCCAGTGATACGGGATTACAGCTCAGGTAAATGATCGCGTCGGGTTTCGCCTGCAGGATCGTCTTTTTTATTTCAGTCAGTGTCCCGCTCCGTGGCGGGTCCAGCACGATCAGCGAAGGCTTTTGATAATTGCCGGTGAAGTCCGTTGTAAAAGTCTCCAGGATATCTCCGCAGATGAAATGTATGTTGCCGTTGCTTTCCCCGGGTACATTGCGCCGTGCGTCGTTCACTGCCGGGGAATTTCCCTCTATACCGGTAATGGAAGCATTTTTATGGACCGCAGCCAGGGAAAGGGCGATCGTCCCGATTCCCGTATACAGATCAAAAACGGGACCGCTTTCCAGGTTCATGGAGGAGGTCAGTTCCCTGATTTCCCTGAAAATAACGGCCGCCTGGAGCGGATTGGGCTGGTAAAAAGCCTGTGGGCTGTATTGAAAACGCAAATCTCCAGCCTGTTCTTCAAGGTGTTTTTTCCCTTTGTAATGATAATAGGCCGGATTGTAAAAACCGCTTTCAGTGAGAGGATCCCAGACTGTGTAACCCCAGGTGGTTACCTTCGGGAGGTGCCGGGACAGCGTTTCCATGAAAGAAGCGATGCGATCGTCCCGGTTTCGTGTAAAACCCGGGATGACGGCAATGTCTCCGGTGGTAGTACACCGCAGGGTCACATTTCTCAGGAGCCCTGAGCGGTCCGAGAATCGGTAAAAAGGGATATCCGCATCCCGGGCTGTTTCCCTGACTTCCATAGCCAGGGAATGAAACCCCGGGGGTAGCAGCAGGCATTCCCTGCAATCGAATACAGAGGAAGGGTCTCCCGGCAGGTGGAATCCCATTATTGGGTTTCCACCGTTTCCCGCTCCTGCTTCAAATGTATAATCCACCCTGTTCCTGTATCCTGTCAGCAGGGGGGACGGGACCACTTCCGGAACATTATTTTCAGGGAGGGAGATTCCGTATTTTTCCAGTGCCCGCATTAAAATATCCCTTTTCCATTTGAGCTGTGCACGGTAACGTATGTGTTGCCAGGGACATCCGCCGCATAGAGCTGCATGGATGCAAAAGGGGACGGTACGTTCGGGAGAAGGGCTGATGATCTGCACAATACTTCCGCTCCGGAATCCTTTCCCTCTTTGGGGACGGATTCTCAGACGTTCGCCGGGTATGCCTCCGCTTACGTAGAACCCTTCCCGGGAACAGGCTTTTCCTGACGAATGGAAATGCGTAATTTCAACGTCTTTCCCTGATGTGGTAGTGGTTTCTTTCCGTTGCATTGCGCGAGATCAGTTCTCCCAGGAACCCGGCAAGGAAAAGCTGCATTCCCAGGATGATAGCCAGCAGGGATAAATAGAAAAGGGGCTGGTCCGTAACCGAGCGGAACGGCATGCCGTGTGATTGCCAGTAGATCTTTTGTAGGATCAGCCATAAGGCGATGATACCACCCACAACAAACATGAGGGATCCGAAAAGACCGAAAATGTGCATCGGCTTTTTCCCAAAACGCGCCAGGAACCATAAGGTCAGCAGGTCCAGGTACCCGTTTACAAAGCGGCTCAGTCCGAATTTGCTCTTCCCGTATTTGCGGCGGGAATGCACTACCGGTTTCTCGCCAATCCGGTTAAAGCCGGCTTCTTTTGCCAGGTAAGGAATATACCGGTGCATTTCACCGTAAACTTCAATGTTTTTTATTACTTCCCTGCGATAGGCCTTAAGACCGCAGTTCATATCGTGAAGCCTGATTCCCGTAACCGCCCTGGCCGTTGCGTTGTAAATTCTTGAGGGGATATTTTTGGAGAACAGTCCGTCTTTCCTCTTTTTCTTCCATCCCGAGACCAGGTCGTGTGATCCGTCGGCAATCATCTGGTACAGGGCGGGAATCTCGGCAGGGTCGTCCTGAAGGTCGGCATCCATTGTGATCACCACATTTCCCGAGGCTGTTTCGAACCCGCAGAACAGCGCGGCTGATTTCCCGTAATTGCGACGAAAGCGGATCCCCCTGATCCTCGGGTCTTTATCTGACTGAGCCGAGATAAAATCCCAGGATCTGTCTGTACTGCCGTCATCCACGAAAACCACTTCGTATTCGGGCAGGCTGCCGGTACTTTCATCCAGCGGTGCGCCAAGGACCTTTCTGATGCGGTCCAGCAGTTCGGGTAAAGAATCCTGCTCATTATACAATGCGATGACAACGGAAAGATCCATGGAGAATATATTAAGCGGTGAACGGGTTGGCCGGATCCTTATGTTTGGCTCCGTTGGCCAGCAGGGACGACCATATCAGGCCCAGGATGTTGAACCAGATGAACTGGGATATCATAAGGATGACGGGCAGGCGCGCGACCAGTTTGTCTGTATCGAAATCTTCCGAAGTTATCCCTGCCTGTTCAAAACCCATAAGCATGGCATTGGTAAACTGGGTGGCGGTATCGGGGAAAATAAACATCACGTGCAGGTAATAATATGCCGCAGCTATGATCGAAGAGCAGAAAGATACGGTCAGTCCGAATTTGAAGGCATCTGCATAGGGATACGTTTCTTTTCCTTTTCCAAAGTCTTTCATGAAATAAAAAAGCAATCCCAGGGTGCCGGCCAGTTTGGCAACCCATAATAAAACACTGACCCACCTGTCAGAGGGCAGAATTGTCTGAATTACCATAATAAAAACGGAAACCAGGGCCAGAATGATTCCGTAAACGGCTGCTTTGTTCCAGAAATGCTGATTCATCTGTAAATCTTTAAGGTTTGGGTCACAAAGTAACCAATTTTTTTAAAAAATACCTAACTTTGTAAGTTAGAATAAAAAAGCACCTTTTAAAATCATACTATGATCACAATTACTTTTCCCGACGGGAAAACAAAACAATACGAAAGCGGGATTTCCGGTTACCGGATCGCACAGGATATCAGTCCAAGACTGGCCTCGGAAGTGCTGGCCGTGAAAGTGGACGGGAAGGTGACGGACGTCCGCCTGCCGTTGACCGGTGATGCCACCGTGCGTTTTCTGAAATGGGAAGACGATGAGGGGAAGCAGGTTTTCTGGCATTCTTCCTCACACCTTATGGCCGAAGCGCTGGAAATTCTTTTCCCGGGCGTGAAATTTGGGATAGGACCTGCCATAGAGAACGGGTTTTATTATGACATTGACCTGGAGGGCAGACAGCTGGCCGAGTCCGACCTGGAAACGATTGAGAAAAAAATGCTGGAAATGGCCCGCAGCGGTCAGGTTTTTGAACGCCGGGAGGTCAGCAAGGAAGAAGCCCTGAAGACATACCGGGAGAAGGGAGATCCCTACAAATGCGAACTGATTGGAGATTTGGAAGACGGTACCATTACTTTTTATACCAACGGCTCTTTTACGGATCTGTGCAGGGGTCCGCACATTCCCGATACGTCCATGATCAGGGCCATCAAGCTCACTTCTATCGCCGGAGCCTATTGGCGCGGAGACGAAAAGCGCCAGATGCTCACCAGGATATACGGGATCACATTTCCCAAAAAATCATTGCTCGACGAATACCTCCATATGCTGGAGGAAGCCAGGAAAAGGGATCACCGCAAGCTCGGAAAGGAACTGGAACTTTTTACATTTTCACAAAGGGTGGGGCAGGGGCTTCCCATGTGGCTGCCCCGCGGAGCTGCCTTGAGGGAACGGCTGGAGAATTTTCTGAAAGCCGTACAGAAGGTTCACGGCTACCAGCAGGTGATTACCCCGCATATTGGACAGAAGGAACTGTATGTGACCAGCGGCCACTACGCCAAATACGGAGCTGACAGTTTTAAGCCCATCAAAACACCGCAGGAAGGAGAGGAATTTCTGCTCAAACCCATGAATTGTCCCCATCATTGTGAAATATTCAAATCCAAACCGCGCTCATACAAGGATATGCCGGTTCGTCTGGCGGAATTCGGAACGGTATACCGTTATGAGCAAAGCGGGGAATTGCACGGACTGACCCGGGTACGTGGATTCACACAGGATGACGCCCATATCTTCTGCCGTCCGGAGCAAATCAAGGAAGAATTCTGCAAAGTCATTGACATCGTGTTGTATATTTTCAGAACATTGAGTTTCAATGATTTTACCGTACAGGTCTCCCTCCGTGACAAGAACGACACCACTAAGTACATCGGTTCGGATGAAAATTGGGAAAAAGCTGAAAAGGCCATCATTGAGGCAGCTGCAGAAAAAAATCTGGAAACCCGTGTAGTATACGGAGAAGCTGCTTTCTACGGACCCAAGCTCGATTTCATGGTCCGTGATGCCATAGGAAGAAAATGGCAGCTGGGAACGATCCAGGTGGATTATAATCTGCCCGAACGTTTTGAACTGGAATATATTGGAGCAGATGACAAGAGATACAGACCGGTAATGATCCACCGTGCCCCTTTCGGTTCGATGGAACGCTTTGTAGCTGTTTTACTGGAACATACGGGCGGAAAATTCCCGCTGTGGCTGGCGCCTGAACAGGTTGTCATCCTGCCTTTGAGTGAAAAATTCAACGATTTTGCAAAAAAAGTTTGTGATTTCTTGAATAATTCCGAACTTCGCGCCTCGCTTGACGACCGTAATGAGACAATCGGTAAGCGTATAAGAGAGAACGAGTTGAAACGCATTCCTTATTTGCTGGTGGTGGGAGAGAAGGAGGAATCGTCCGGGACCGTTGCGGTTCGCCGCCAGGGAGAGGGAGACAAAGGCACAATGAAACTGGAGGAATTCGTGGAATTTCTACACAAGGAAATTAAAGATTTGACTAACTAAAATAGGAGGAACAAATTATCGGAACATCGTACAGACCGCACTCTGCTCCGCACAAGAGGAGCAACCAGGGTAGAAACTATAACAGGACTTCGCAACAGGATGACAGTCCCAGGGTCAATACCGAAATTAATGTTCCGCAAGTACGGGTAGTGGGTGATAATATTGAAACCCCGGGCATCTATCCTACTGCTCAGGCCCTGAGAATGGCTGAAAAAATGAACCTTGACCTGGTGGAGATCTCGCCGCAGGTCGATCCCCCCGTCTGTAAGATCATTGACTATCAGAAATTTTTATATCAAAGGCGCAAAAAGGCAAAAGAGATGAAAGCCAATGCGTCCAAGATAGTGGTCAAAGAGATACGTTTCGGTCCCAATACAGATGAGCACGATTACCAGTTCAAGCTCAAACATGCCATGGAGTTTCTCAAAGACGGCGCAAAAGTCAAATCGTATGTTTTTTTCAGGGGACGTTCCATTGTGTTCTCGGAACAGGGTGAAAAATTATTACTCAGGTTTGCAGTGGACCTGGAAGATTACGGCAAAGCAGAGCAAATGCCAAAACTGGAAGGAAAGAGAATGATCATGATGATCGCTCCCATAAAAGCCAATAAAAAATAACCATATTTATTAAGGAGATTGATATGCCCAAGATGAAAACCAATTCCGGTGCCAAAAAGCGGTTTACGCTCACAGGCACGGGAAAGATCAAGCGGAAACACGCTTATCACAGTCATATTTTGACTAAAAAAACAAAAAAGCAGAAACGGAATCTGACATACTCCGCTTTGGTACACACGTCGGATGAGAAGCGCATCAAGGAATTGATCTGTGCTTAGAACTGCCATTAATTAATAACCAGATTGCACAGCTGAAAAAGTATCTCAAAGGTGGAGAACGCTGACAATCGCAAAGAATTGAAATCATGCCAAGATCGGTAAATGCAGTGGCCTCGAGGGCCAGACGCAAAAAAATTCTAAAACAGACGAAGGGTAATTTTCTGGCACGCCGCAATGTGTGGACAGTTGCCAAAAACACGTATGAAAAAGGCCTGACCTATGCATATCGTGATCGTAAAAACAAAAAACGCACATTCCGGGCGTTGTGGATCCAGCGTATCAATGCCGCTGCCCGTATCCACGGAATGTCATATTCCCAATTCATGGGAAAGGTGAACAAGTCCAATATTGGTCTTAACCGAAAGGTTCTTGCAGACCTGGCTATGAACAATCCCCAGGCATTTGAGGCCATAATCAGCTCCGTTAAATAATTTCAGGGTTTTGAACCGCTGGATTAAATTTTCACTGGTTGCCGCCGGCTACCTCCTGTGGGTTGTCTGGCTGGGCAATTTTTGGTGGTTGTTCGGTCTTTTAATCATATTTGACCTGTATATTACCAAAAAGGTCAAATGGGCTTTCTGGAAGAAGACTTACAAAAAAGGTGAAAAGCGCAATGTGGCGCTGGAATGGCTGGATGCCATCATATTTGCGCTTATTGCGGCTACTTTTGTTAAATCTTTCTTCTTTGAAGCCTATATGATCCCGACTTCTTCCATGGAGAACACCCTGATGACCGGAGACTATCTGTTTGTGGGGAAATTGAAGTACGGGCCCAAAAGACCCCGGCACCCGCTTACCATTCCGCTGACACACAACGTGATCTTCGGTAAGGAATCCTACACCAGGCTCATCGAAAGACCTTACAGGCGCATGGCCGGGTTTTCCGCCGTTAGGAGGAATGACATGGTCGTATTCAATTTCCCGCACGGAGATACGGTCCTGGTTAATTATCCTACCGATGATTATTACACCCATGTGCGCCTGAACGGGAGAAAAAGCACCCTTGAGCATTACGGTCCGGTAAAAGTTAGACCTGCCGGGAAAGAAGACAATTACGTAAAACGTTGTGTAGCCGTAGCCGGTGACACCCTGGAACTGAAAGACGGGAAGGTCTATGTGAATGGCGCGCCCCAACCCGGTTTTTCCGGCATACGCAACACCTATACGGTTGTAACTGACGGACAGCCGCTGAACCAGAGGATACTGGAAAAATTCGGCATTTCTCCTGCAGAGACCTACTTTGACAACCGCATACCCGGTTATCCTGCATTGCCTTTGAATGAAGGGCATGCCGGGGAACTTGCTGCCATGAGGAGTGTTGTTTCCATCAATCAGAACGTTGATGTTTTCCCTCCGGATTATCCCGACTCCCAATTGATGCTGTTCCCGTTTGTCACGTCACCGGACTTTGCCTGGACCAGGGACAATTACGGTCCGCTGTGGATCCCGCAGGCAGGAACTTCTGTAACACTCACACCGCAGAATCTGCCCCTTTACAGACGCATCATTACTTCTTACGAAGGACATACCCTGGAGGACCGTGACGGGGCCTTTTTTATTGACGGGGTTGAAACGTCAGCGTATACTTTTGAACAGGATTATTTCTTTATGATTGGTGACAACCGTCACAATTCACTGGATTCGCGTTACTGGGGATTCGTTCCCGAGGACAGGGTAGTGGGCAATCCGGTAGTTGTATGGTTTTCCACCGACAAACACAAATCTTTCCCTTCAAACATTCGCTGGGATCGTTTATTGAAACTGAGGTTCAAATAAATTTTGGGTTTCCAAAAAAAATGCAGATATTTGCAGCCCCTTAAAAATGAATAAATCACAAAATTATAGACACCATGGCACGAGTTTGTCAAGTAACAGGTAAGAAGAGAATGGTAGGGAACAATGTGTCTCACTCCAAACGCCGTACCAAACGGGAATTTGCTCCCAATTTGAAAACCAAGCGTTTCTGGTCGGAAGAGGAAGGCCGTTTCATTACTTTGAAGGTATCAGCAGCCGGTATCCGGACCATTAACAAAAACGGTCTGGCTGCCACATTGAAAGCATCCAGGGAAAAAGGTTTGATTGATATTGTATAATATTTCGTTTTATGGCAAAGAAAGAGAACAGGGTACAGATCATTCTTGAATGTACCGAACAGAAAGAGAGTGGCGTTCCGGGAATGTCCCGTTACATAACCACGAAAAACAAGAAGAACACGACACAGCGTCTGGAACGTAAGAAATACAATCCTTTCCTGAAGAAAGTAACCGTTCACAGAGAAATTAAATAGATAAAAGCAGCAAGTTATGGCAAAAAAAGCGGTAGCAACACTTAAGGACAAAACAGCAGGAAAAGGCAGTGTTAAATGCATTCGCATGGTCCGTTCAGAACGTTCGGGAGCTTATTCTTTCCAGGAAGACATCATTCACCCCGATAAAGAAAAAGATTTCTTTGCTGGTAAGTAAAGACTTTACATATTATAAAAAAGACCGGCCTGAAAGCCGGTCTTTTTTTTTGCCCGGCACCCTCATTTTTTATTTATATTTGCATTCTTATGCAGCAAGGTGATATTTTAAACAAAGGACTTGAGAAAACAAAGAAAGGGCTGTTCAGTCGTCTGACCAGGGCCGTCGTGGGTCGGTCGCGTGTAGACGAGCAGGTTCTGGATCATCTGGAAGAAGCGCTGATCGCATCGGATGTGGGGGTTGACACCACCCTGAAGATCATTGACAGGATAGAGGATCGTGTTAGCAGGGACAAGTATGTGAATACCGAAGAACTGAACAGGTATCTGAGGGAAGAGATCGAAGCGCTGCTTCTTGAAAACAAGGCCACCAACCAGGTCATTCCTTTTGATTTTTCCAAAAAACCTTTTGTTGTGCTGGTGGTGGGGGTAAACGGAGTCGGGAAAACCACCACCATCGGCAAACTCGCTTCCCAGTTGAAAGGTGCGGGGAAAAAAGTGATGCTGGGTGCTGCAGACACATTCAGGGCGGCAGCCATAGAGCAGCTCGCCATCTGGAGTGAACGTGCAGGGGTCCCGCTGATCAGGCAGGCCATGGGAAGTGATCCCGCAGCAGTGGCTTATGATTCCCTCGCCTCGGCCATGGCCCGGGACATGGACGTGCTGCTGATCGATACTGCCGGCCGGCTTCACAATAAGGTCAACCTGATGAATGAACTGTCCAAGATCCGCAAAGTGCTGCAGAAGCTTATTCCGGATGCCCCTCACGAAGTACTCCTGGTACTGGACGGCTCGACAGGCCAGAATGCCTACCAGCAGGCGCGGGAGTTTTCCAAAGCCACAGATGTGACGGCACTTGCGGTGACAAAACTGGACGGAACGGCCAAAGGAGGCGTGGTGATCGGCATCAGCGACATGCTGCAGGTGCCTGTTAAGTTTATTGGACTGGGAGAAGGGATTGAAGATCTGCAGGTGTTTGATAAAAAAGCTTTTGTGGCAACATTATTTGAATGATCATATGGTATGAAGATTCTGTACAATTGGTTGAAAGATTATATTCCTCTGGACATGGATCCGGAGCAGACTGCCCGGGTACTTACGGACCTGGGACTGGAAGTGGAAGGCTTGGATATTACCGAATCGGTCCCCGGCGGATTGAAAGGAGTCGTTACGGCACGCGTGGTAACATGCGAACCCCATCCCGGATCCGATCATTTGTCCCTGACAACGGTAGATACGGGGGACGGTGATCCGGTGCAGGTAGTGTGCGGTGCCCCCAACGTGGCTGCCGGACAGAAAGTCTTGCTGGCCACGGTCGGAACCCAGCTTACCTTTACCGGCGGAGAGCAGGTTAAGATAAAAAAGAGCAAGATACGTGGCGCTGAATCGTTCGGGATGATCTGTGCCGAGGATGAGCTGGGTATCGGCACATCTCACGAAGGCATTATGGTCCTGCCCCCGGACACCCCGGTGGGGATGCCTGCCGCTGAATATCTGGACCTGCCCACGTATGCCGTTTTTGAAATCGGCCTTACCCCCAACAGGGTAGATGCCGCATCACATATAGGTGTAGCCCGGGACCTGGCCGCCTGGTACGCTTCCCGGGGAAAGCCAGTCAAGGTGACCAGACCCGGGGTGGAGGCTTTCCGGGAAGAACCCGCCCGCAAAGGCGTAGAGGTCATTGTGGAAGCTCCTGAGGCAGCGCCGAGATACAGCGGTATTACGCTAAGCCACATCACGGTAGCTCCCTCTCCCGGGTGGATGCAGGACCGTTTGAGGATGGCCGGAATCCGTCCCATCAACAATGTTGTGGACATTACCAATTATGTGTTGCTGGAAACGGGACAGCCGTTACATGCCTTTGACAGGAAGCACATTGACGGAGATCGGATTGTCGTTCGTTTTGTTCCTCAGGGGACCCGGTTTGTAACGTTGGACGAAGCGGAGCGCGTTCTGGACGGGCAGGACCTGATGATATGCAATGCAAGTGAGCCCATGTGCATCGGCGGTGTTTTTGGAGGATTGCACAGCGGTGTCACTGAAAACACGACTTCCATATTCCTGGAATCGGCTTATTTCCATCCGGCCTGTATACGAAGGACGTCAAAACGTCACGGACTCAAGACAGATGCCAGCTTCCGGTTTGAAAGGGGAGCAGACCCCGATGCCACCGTATACGCTCTCAAACGTGCCGTTCTGCTTATGCAGGAAATTTGCGGCGCCTGTGTGGAAGGCGGAATTGCCGACTTGTATCCCCGGCCTGTTAAACCGGCTCGTATTGTTCTCAATTACGACAGGATGTTCTCCCTGATGGGAAAGGATATCGGGAAGGGATCTGTGGATGTGATTCTGAAAGCACTCGACATGCATATTGTTGAACAGGGGGACCGATCTCTGACCGTTGAAGTGCCGCCTTTCAGGGTGGATGTGCAACGTGAGTGTGACGTGGTGGAGGATCTGCTCAGGATTTACGGATACAACAACATAGAACTTCCTGAAAGGATTTTTTCCTCTATGGGAAAGGTGCAGAAGCCCGAGCCTCATCGTGTCAGGGACTCTCTTGCCGACAGGCTTGCAGCTCAGGGTTTCAGAGAGATCATGTGCAACTCGCTTACCCGGGCAGATTATTACCGGGACCTGGAAACGTATCCTGCTGCTGCCACCGTCCGGATCCTGAATCCGCTCAGCAGTGATCTGAATGCCATGCGGCAGACACTTCTTTGGGGCGGTCTGGAAACCATTGCATACAACAACAACCGCCAGCAGTATGACCTCCGTTTTTTTGAACAGGGGAACGTCTATCAGTTATCGGGTAACCGGGAATCCCTGGACAGCTACAGGGAATATCCCAGGCTTGCTCTTTTCATCACGGGAAATGACAGATCACAGGGGTGGCACACACCATCCCGCCCGGTGGATTTTTTTCAGCTGAAAGCTTATGTGGAACATATGGCCGGGATCTACGGACTGGACCTTATGCGCATGGATTGTACACAGGCCCCCTCAGACCTTTTTGACGAAGGTATCCGTTATGTAATCAAGGGAAAAGTTTTGGCCGATCTGGGCCGGGTTAGCCGTTCCTGTCTTGACGTGCTTGACATAAAACAGAACGTATATGCCGCTGAGATCCACTGGAACATCTTTTTCAACATGATACGAAATAACGGGACCCGCTTTACCGAACTGCCCCGTTTCCCGGAAGTGCGCAGAGACCTGGCCCTCATACTGGATGAGGATGTGGCTTATGAAAAATTGTATGAAATTGCCTTCAGAACAGAGAAGCACCTGTTAAAGCACCTGGGCCTTTTTGATGTGTACAAGGGGAAAGGGATCCCTGAAGGGAAAAAGCAATATGCCCTGAGTTTTGTATTCCGGGATCCGGGTAAGACACTGACAGATGCATATGTAGAGCAGATAGTAAACCGTTTGCTGGAGGCTTTTCAAAAAGAAACGGGAGCTGTCCTACGGTAGTTTCCACCACCGGCGCCACAATTGGCGGAATGTGTTGAATTCTTCCTGGTAAACAAACCCGGCACCGCTCCGTTGCGTGTTGTCCAGGTAATTGGAATACTGATCGGCGGCATGGCTGAATGCTTTCAGACGGAATTTCCCTTTCTCGTCCAGCTTGAGTTCAATATCCACATTTCCCACCAGATCGTTTTCGTTTCGGGTGTAAGGATTGTTACCCATATTCCCGTTGATCACTACACGGTTATTGAACAGCCTGGTGGATATGGCCACATCAAATATGTCTCCGCTCTGTCCGGGCTGGTAATTGAAGCCTACGTCAAGAGGGATGTTCAGTTGTGCGAAAATGTTGTTCAGCTGATTGGACAGTATTTCGGTAGCATTGGAATAGAGAATGTTGGAATTGTTCACGATCCCGGATTCCTGTTCAGGGATGAAACTGCTTGATATCAGCAGCGTAACGAACTGACGCATCATTTTGTCTTCCGTTGACAAAGCGCTTTCCACCCTCGCCCTGGTCATGGGATCAATGTCTTCGATCTCGATATTAAAACCAAGTGTCGGATTCATAAGGTTTCCGGACATTTGGATCTGGCAGTCAACATCCCTGCGGTTGCTGACCATGGTTGTATCTGCCAGCAGGGTGTTCAGAGAGGCTTTTGTTTTGTATGAAGCGGTAAGGTTCAGTTGCGTATTTTCAATATCACCGTTGAAAGAAATGGTCCCTCCCGGTATGATCTGAAAACGTTTGGAAACGATCCCCTGCAGGCCAAAAAGGTAATTTCCGCTTTCAATGGTGCAATCCCCCAGAATGGAAAAAGAATCATCCCTGGGATCCACTCCGAGGTTGATCAGTCCATTGCCTCTTGCCGAGATGACGTCCCCGGTCATCTTGTTGATTTCAAGCAATATTTCGGCATCTGTAGTCAACTCTGTCCTCATGTTGAATGTCAGCCTGGAGCTCGTTTCCTTTTTGTTGTTCTGTTCCAGGGCGGCCAGGGTATAAGGATCACGCCCGGTATAGGTGTTCTTTGGCTGGACGAATGTCAGAAGATTGGTCTGTTTTGCCTGTGCCGCAGAAGATAAGGGGATGTGAATGACCGAGTTGGGCTCCGGACGAATGGAAAGGTCCAGCAGAATGTCTTCCAGGGGGCCTTTGATAAGCAGGCTGCCTGTTGCAAAAGCTTTTCCGTAAAAGATGTCGTTGTCTTTTTCAGCCAGGTTCAACCCTTCCAGATTCACAAAATTCATATTCAGATCTACGGCAATATTCTGGAAATGCCTGTATTTTAAACCTCCCTGTACAATTGCATAATGTCCTCTGGAATCACGCAGTGTGTCTTTTGGCAGGTAAAGACCTTCGGTGGTCAGGTGTACGGGACCTGAAATGGAGTAGGGGACCTTCGTATAATCAACAGTGAATGCCAGTTTGTTTACCGAGGTATTGCCGCTGGTCAGGTCCAGATAGGGCAAGGTGCCTGAGAGCAGCATATCGCCCGATATCTTGCCGTGTACATCAGAGACAAGCCCGTTCAGGAAGGGTGCGACCAGGGCCGCTTCGAAATCACGGAAAGCCACCTGCAAATCGACCTTTTTCAGCGAAGGATGGTAATAACCGGTCGCAACCAGGGGCCTTTTTCCAGAGGGAAGTGTCGTGCCGGCGCCCAGCCGCAGTCGGTTTTCCCGGGGGTCCCAGGCACTGATCAGCCGCAGATTTCCGGCCAGGGTATCGTTTACGTAAACATCTTCCCCCACAATGTCAGCAAAAAATCTGCGGTCTCCGTAGAAATCGGTCAGATGCCCCGTCCCGGTAAAAGATCCGCGGAAAGAAAAGGGATATTCGGAAGGGATCAGTGTATTGAAAAGAGTGGCGTCAAATCTGGACAATTCCACAAAAAGAGTGTCTCCGGGTGTCCGTGACAAAGATCCGTTCACCCTGAGCGATTCCCTGGTGCTGTCCGCAGTATCATGCTTGAGCAGGATGTTGTTCAACGCCAG
>LFSY01000005.1:55412-67070 GCA_001512865.1 Rikenellaceae bacterium DTU002
GAGAACAGCAGGTCCGAACTCAGGCGTGCATGATTTGTGTCAGGGTGTTCACGGTTGTATAGCAGGTCAAGATGTATGGTGTCGTCTGCCGTAAGGGCTGATACATGCAGGGTATCTGCTTTCACCGTGCCCAGTGTAAGATCCCCGGTGTCCAGGTCAAGCTGCAGTTCCTGTTTGCTGGCAACGGCCAGGAGATTCAGATCCCTGATATTGTGTTCCAGGTATCCGATCCTTTCGGAACGGACACCCGAACGGATACTGTCGTTCCCGTAATCTTCCATCCAAATGACCGTTCCGGGGGAGATATACAAGCCCGGCATAAACAATTCTTCAAAAAACACGCTGTTTCGAACGACTAATTCCAGAGAAGCTCCCTGTCCCGTGTACAGAACGGGCGGGACTTCTTCCTCTTTGTTGAACAATGAGGGTATGTATCTGACAAGATTCCCGGACACAATGCGGGAAAGGAAGCTCAGAAGTCCTTCCCCTCCGGTATAACCGGCCAAGAGGGCATCGGAATCCAGGTTTACCCGGTATGCCGTGGAGTCTGCCGTCCGGATGCTTTCCAGGAAAAAAGAATCAAGACTGTGTGTGCCTTTGGAATTTTTGAAGGACAACCCGGAAGCGTGTATAGTTCCCTCAATGTCGCCGATGTTGTTGATCTGGGAAAAATCTGCCTGGACCAATCCGCTCAGCACCGCGACAGAATCGTTGTTGTATATATGCAGGCGGTTCAGATCGGCATAAGCAATATTGGTAAAAAAATCAGCTGAAGTGCCTGATGACCGTGTCAGGTCGGCCCGGCCCTGTAACAAAAAATGCAGGTTAGGGTCCGAGGCGCTCATGCGACCGTCAAAAAGTCCGTTCTTTAAGGACCCCGTCATCCTGAAATCCCTGAAGGTATAATCGTTGAACTCCAGGCTTGACATGGAAAGCGTATCGATCCTGATGTCGAGATCGCGGATTCCCCCCGGCCGGATAACGGCACTTGCCTGCGTATACAAAGTGCATGCTCCCAACCCGGGAATCCCCGTGAAGACTCCAAGGTCCAGGGCCTTTGTACGTATTAAACCGGATAAAAGCACTCCGTCGGCCCAGGCATTGGTGTTTATCAGCAAATCCAGCGTCACGGATCCGAAATCGCCTTTCAGGTTTCCGTCAACCACGAAATCTGTAAGCAGACCGGACAGGCTGCCGTTGAACTGAAAAGGAGTAAGGCTTCCGGCATGGGTTTCAATTTCGTCAAGTTTTACCCCGGCAACGGAATACAAGACCCGGTTCAGATCATTGATCTCTGAATGCAGGGAATCAATATCAATCTGAAGGGTGGTTTCTTCCGCATCGGGCAGGCCCTTCATTCTGAATCCGCACAGGATCCGTGTCCTGCCCGAGGCTGACTGGATGTCCAGCTTGTCAGCACCCAGGTTGCTGACCGTGCCGGTCACTTTTCCCGAAGCCCTGACGGCAAGAGTGAAATCTTCAGGTAAAGACCAGGCATAATACCTTATGGTTTTAAAGGAAAGGAACGCATTGTCCATATCAAGTTCCATGACTACCCGGTCCAGATAATCAGAAAGGTTTTTAACGTTACCGTAATGCATCAGGAAATGACGGGCTGTTATGTGGGAATGATTGTCCCTGATCACCAGGTTCTCAACCAGAGCCTGTGCGGAATCAACAGTGACATCTCCCTCAAGATGTCCGATGACATATCCCGATCTTTCATTTCCCGTAAGGCGATCCAGCCGGGCTTCAAGTTTTCCGTCAGCCAGACGGACATCACGGATATCGGTATATATCCTGCTAATGTGCATGTCCGTGAAGTCAATGCTTTGAGGATTGTTATGAGAAGGACCCAGGTCCGTGTTGATCATATGGTACGCAAAATTTTCAATGCCGACCCTGTCTGCCCGGATCTCCCAGCGGAACGGTTGACTCAGTGTGTCCTGACTTCCTGCAACAGGGAACAGGGATTCTATGTTGGTTGTGCTGTCCGTCAGGACCAGGTGGAATGAACCGTCGGCAACGATCACCCGGCGCAATCTGATCTTTTGTCGCAAAGGATTGAATCGAGCCAGACTTACCGACAATTTCTTGACATGCAGCAATGTGTCCGAAGGGGATGTCCTGATCAGCAGGTCGTTAATGATCAAATTGCTGAAAAGAAGGTAATTGACTTCACCAATGAAAACCTCGGCCCCTGTCTTTTCAGAAAGCCAGGCAGCGGCTTTATCTGCCATCCTGCCTTGTATGGAAGGTGCCTGTACGGCTATGGAAATGCCCGCCAGTGTGACAACGACGATAAAAAGCAGCGTCCGCAATATGTTCCGGAAGGTCCTCATGGATAATACCTAAACTTACAAATTTACAAAAAAAATAGCCACATTTGCAGTTGCAAACACTATACAATGGCATATATTTTAGGGATTGAATCATCCTGTGACGACACTTCGGCAGCGGTGCTCAAAGACACACTGTTACTATCCAACGTCATGGCTTCGCAGGAAGTACATAAAAAATATGGGGGGGTGGTTCCTGAACTGGCAAGCAGGGCCCACCAGCAGAACATTGTCCCCGTGGTAAGCCAGGCACTTGATTTGGCAGGGATCGGGATCCGGGAAGTTCATGCCATTGCCTTTACACGCGGACCTGGTTTGCTGGGATCCCTTCTTGTAGGCACATCATTTGCCAAAGGATTGTCCCTGTCAACAGGAACGCCTGTCATAGAAGTGAATCATCTGACAGGTCATGTGCTGAGTCATTTTATTGACGTCCCCTCCCCTTCCGGGACGGGGACGGAGCCGGCATCGGGGAGAAAACCGGATTTCCCGTTTCTCTGCCTACTGGTTTCGGGAGGACACACACAGATTCTGAAGGTAAAAGCTCCGCTGGCGTATGAGATATTGGGACAGACCATAGACGATGCCGTGGGAGAAGCCTTTGACAAAGGGGCGAAACTCCTTGGTCTGGAATATCCGGGGGGACCGCAAATTGATCGTCTGGCCCGTGAAGGAGATCCCGAAAAATTTCCTTTTGCCAGACCACGTATAGAAAATCTTGATTTCAGTTTTAGCGGTGTCAAAACGTCTTTCCTCTATTTCTTAAGGGATATGCAGGCTCAGGATCCCGGTTTTATTGCCAGTAACCAGGCCCATCTGGCTGCAGGTTTGCAGAAAACGCTCATAGACATTCTTACGGAGAAAGTAATAAGAGCCGTGAAAATGACCGGAATAAAACGCGTAGCCCTTGCCGGGGGTGTTTCTGCCAACAGTGGCCTGAGGACCAGAATGATCCTGGAATCCGGGAAAAGAAATTGGGATATGTTTATTCCGCCTTTACGTTTTACTACCGACAATGCAGCTATGATCGCCATTACCGGTTATTACAAATGGCTTGAAGGGCGGACGTCAGGACTGGATATTGCCCCGGTCACAAGAAGCAGTCTTATGCCCGGGGAATAGCCATCCGGTATCAAAATTGTTAGCTACAGCCGCTACATCCTTCACAACCCCCGCTTCCACAGGAAGAGGCAGCGCGTTCTCCGTAAAGACCGTCTGTAAGTTCCTTTTCAGTAGCCTGGCGAATGTTCACTACCTTTCCGCTGAAATTCAGGGCGCAACCTGCCAGCGGGTGGTTGAAATTCATTTTCACTGTATTATCACTGATTTCCTCAATCACCCCGTTCAGCCTGTTGCCCTGGGAGTCCTGCATGGGAACGATCTTGTCCTTTACAAGCAGGCCGTCCTCAATAGAGCCGTTCACCTTGAAAATATCCTTTGAAAGTTCCACCACGGCGCTGGGGTCAACTTCCCCGTATCCTTCGGACGGACTAAGCGTGAAAGAAAAATCGTCACCTGCTTTCTTGCCCTGAAGTTTTTCTTCGAAAGCGGGAAGGAGGTATCCCAGTCCGTATATAAATTGCATGGGTTTGTCTTCTTTTACAGTTTCAATAATGTCACCGTCGACAACGAGTGTATAGGACAATGAAACTACTTTTTCTTCTGAAATGGTCATAAATGTATAGTTGTTAGTTGGTTATTTTTCTTATTTTATATCCTACGGCTGCCGCAAGCAACGAAAAAACCGGCGTTATCAGGTTGAAGAAGCAGTAAGGAAGGTACGTCATGGTAGCTACGTTAAGTACTGTTGACTGTGCAACGGCACATGTGTTCCAGGGGATAAGTACGGAAGTTACGGTGGCCGATTCCTCTATGGTCCGCGACAGCACCTCGGGCGCAAAGCCCTGTTTCTTGTAACTGTCTTTAAACATACTTCCGGGCAGGATGATGGCCATATACTGATCTCCCAGTGTCATATTGAAGAAAATGCATGTCCCAAGTGTGGAGGCTATGGTGGAAAGGGTGTTACGCATAAGCTTCAGCAGGTTTTCCGTGATGACATGTATCATCCCCGAAGCAGACATCACGCCTGCAAATGCAATAACACATAAAATGAGCCAAACTGTGTTCAACATCCCGGCCATTCCGTTGGTGGACGTCAAATTATTCAGTAATGCGTCGCCTGTCTCAATTTCTACATGCGTGCTGATCATGGAAATTGCCGCTGCCAGGGGGCCAGAAGCGATCTTGTCACATATCTGCGGTTGGAAAAGAACGGCAGCGACAGCCCCGGCGATCGCCGATATGAACAGGGTCATGAAGGGAGACACTTTCTTGACAACCAATACAATGGTAATAAGAGGAATAAGAAGCAGCCACCCGGAAATGTTGAAGGTGTTCTGCAGGGCATTCAGCTGTGCCTGTATGTCTATCGTGTTCTCTGTCGGGATACGGAATCCTGCAATTGAATAAATGATAAGACAGATAACAAATACGGGAACAGTATTTATCAACATGTACCGGATATGGGTAAAAAGGGGAACTCCGCAAAACGAAGCAGCCAGGTTGGTCGTGTCTGACAAGGGTGACATTTTGTCACCAAAATAGGCTCCCGAGATAATAGCTCCTGCAAGCCAGGGGATGGGAAGCCCTATGATCTGACCTGCACCCAGAAGGGCTACGCCAAATGTCCCGACCGTACTCCATGAACTGCCCGTCACCAGGGAAATGGTCCCGCTGATAACAAAGGCGAGGGGCAGAAATATGGCCGGATGAATGATCTTCAGTCCGTAGTAGATCATTGACGGGATGATCCCGCTGCTCATCCAGCTTCCGGTCAGGGCTCCGATAGAAATCAATATGAGGATGGAAGGATAGGTGCTCTTAAGGTGAGAGATCATGGCATCCTCCGCTCCGGACCATGTAAGCTTATATGCCAGTCTTGCAATAATGAAGGCAATGACCGTAACCAGCAACAGCGTGAACTGGGAAGGCCCGGCGGTAACTTCGTCCCCAAAGATCCGCACACAGGTGAAAATTATGATCACAAGCAGGATAACGGGTATAAGGCTGACTGTAAGGGATGGTTTCTTCATAGATCTGTTCTAGAGTCCCGAGAACTCAATGTTATCGAATAAAAGAGAGGGGATCTGCCAGGCAGAAGTAGTGAGTGCGTCGTTTCCGGCTGCCAGGAACCGGTCCCAAAGGTCAGGCATGTTCCCGGTTACTACCATTTCATGTACGGGATGGGTGATCCGGCCATTTTCCACAAAGAATCCTTCAATTCCGTATGAAAAATCGCCTGTCGCCGAGTTACAGTTTCCTCCATTGAATCCGGTAACAAAGATGCCACTTTTCACGGAATCCGCAAAAAATGCCGGATCTCCTTTTCCGCCGGGCAAAACCAGCAGGGAGGGAGACGAAACGGTTGGAGGCATTTTCATTTTGTTTGCGTAGTAGGTACTCAGAAAATACATATTCAGATGCCCTTTTTCAATGACAACCCTGGTTGCGGTTGCCATCCCCTCACTGTCGAATAATGAGTAACCGGGAAATCCTTTCCTGTGCGGATCGTCTGTTAAGGTCAGTGAAGGGGAGGCGATCCGCTTTCCCAGTTTATGCATTAAAAAGGAATTCTGTTGTTGCAGCGTACTTCCCGAAATGGCGTCGATCAAAGGGGCTATAAGGGTAGAAGCCACACGGTTTTCAACGATCATCGGATACCTTCCGCCCGGCACCTTCCGCGGATTTCTTTTTGCATACGCCCTTTTATAGGCTGTAAGAGCACATTCACGCGGAGTGGATGCTTTGCGGATGGCCCCGGGATGAATGCCTCCCTGATAGTCCCAGTCCGAGGGCCTTGTATCACCCCCTCCTTTAACGGAGCATTCTGCAGAAAGGCTGTACCAGGTTTCTTCTGAAGTACAGTTCAGTCCTTCTGAATCCGACAGGTGCAGCCACCTTCTGTTATCGCCATAATCGGCCGTGATGCTTATCAGGGAGTCCATTTTTCCGAAAACGGCCCCTGTACATGAAAATAACAGCTCTTTCCCGGCCCGTGTCCCGATGTCTCCCCTGTGGGCCGAACTCTGGGGAGGACCTTTGTAACGGAGTTCTTCCGGTACCAGAATCCTGCAGGAGTCGGGAGCCAGAAGCTTTACCGAGGCAATGGCATCGTCCAGCAGCGTATCTATCCCGGCAGGATCTGTCCGGTTTGTAGAACAGGTGCCAAAGCGGCCGTTTACAAACAGATGGATATGCAGGGCCGATTCCACGGCACTGTGAATTTTTTCCAGAGAATCGTTCAGGACCGTCATGCCGCGGGACACATCCCTTACGGCCGTAACCCTTACACGGTCAGCTCCTTTTCTGATTGCCGACTCCATGACATAACGGCACATTTGTTCCAACAGGTCTTTTTCTGTCATATGCGCCCTCCCACCGTCAGAGAGCCGACCAGGACAGAAGGCATGCCACAGGATACGGCACAACTCTGCTCCTTACCACATGTCCATGTCCCGTTGTCTATCGTCCCGTTGTCAGCCACGCCGGCGATCTTTGCCAGGGCTTCGGGCCCGTTGCCTATGATATTCGTATCCTTGACCGGACGGGTAAGTTTTCCGTTTTCGATCAGGTATCCGCTTTTGACATAAAAGGTAAAATCCCCCGCTCCAATAAGCACCTGTCCGTTACTGAAAGTGTCCACGTACAATCCTTTTTTTACAGACGCTATCAGGGCTTCTTCCTTATCCTTGCCGTTTTCCATGTATGTGGCCCGCATCCTGGGAATGGGCATATGCCGGAAAGATTCCCTGCGTCCGTTGCCTGTAGGTTCAACACCGAAAAAGCGGGCCGAGATACGGTCGTGCAGGAAAGAGGTCAGTATTCCGTCCGTCACCATATAGGTCTTTTGTCCGGGGACCCCTTCATCGTCCACGTTCAGGGCCCCCCTGTTTCCGGTAATCGTTCCGTCGTCAACAATCGTTATTTCCCTGGAACAGATGGATTTTCCCATTTTGTCCGAAAAGATGGACAGGTTCTTTCTGGCAAAATCAGCTTCGAACGCATGCCCGATGGCTTCGTGTAATAATATACCGGAGCTGCCTGCTGCCATAACCACGGGCATGGTTCCTCCACCGGGTTGGGAAGCCTGAAAAAGAAAAGCTGTACGTTGCATAACCTCTTTAGCAAGTTCTTCAATAAGAGAAGGTTGTAAAAATTCCCCACCCATCCGGAACGATCGGGATGCTGAAGCGGTCTCCCTGCGTCCCCCGGATTCCATGACGCATGTGACGGCAAGTGAGGCCATGGGACGCAGGTCCGTGCAATACACACCGGACGAATTGAAGAATTCGATCCTGGATGTGGAATCCGACAGTCTGGCTGTTACTTTTTTTACGCGTTTGTCTCCACTGAATATCCGTTCGTTGAGCTGGTACAGATAAGGCATTTTATCCTGTGGAGAGATCCCTTCCCATGGTATTTGCACCGGGTATCGGTCAGGCAGGTTCAGCGACGTGATCCTGGCGGGTATTTTGACGGCAGTCATTCCGTCAGCTATATAAGAGGCCGTTCTGGCAGCCTCTTCCCTGTCACGGGGCATGGAAGATTCTGTGAAAGCATACCCGGAATTCTGTCCCCTGACCACCCGTATTCCCAGACCACTTTCGTTGTGTGTACCGGCTGCATTCACTTCACCGTCCCTTAAAAGAATGTCATGAAAGACCGTCTGTTGAAAATACAGGTCGGCATAGTCCCCTCCTTTCGCCAGAGCAAGACGAAGTAATTTTCCGGAATCCATATCAGTCACAGTTGTCAAATCCGTAACCCGGCTGTTGCGGGCATATATAAAGGGCCGGGTTCCAGATAGTCTGTGTCCAGCATGTATGCTGTTTCACAACAGAGGGTATGGTACCGGAAAGCTTGTTTCCCTGGATTCTTAGCTGGCTGGTTACGTCTGGAATATTGGCCCAGGCTTCGGGAATGCTTCCCGTGAAGTTGCAGCTTTCCAGGCGTATGCTCAGGCGATCGGAAGTAGTTGTCATATGCCCGAAACCTTCGGGCAGGGGGCCTTCAAAGCGGGTGTTCTGCTGGAACAGCACCGAAGCCAGATTCTTCAATGTAAAAAATTCGTCAGGAATAGGTAATTCCAGTTTTGTGTTGTAAAGTCCCAGGTTCCGGAGTGCTGTCAGCTGCCCCATCTCTTTAGGCAATGTCCCCGAGAAGGGGACGTTGCTCATCTGCAGGTTTGTTAAAAGTGTCAGGTTGCCGATGCCCGCGGGGATGGGTCCTTCCAGTCCTGTGCAACCTACCAGGTTCAGGTCGGTGAGGTTTGTCAGTTCAAAAAGAGCTTCGGGAAGTTGTCCTGTCAGACCCGTCATGCTGCTGAAAGAGAGTCTTTCCATTGATTCAAGCTTCCCGATCCAGGATGGGAACGGTCCGGTAATTCCCGGATTGGAGGTAATGCTGAGCCGTTTGAGAGCTGTAAGATCTCCCAGACTTTCGGGTAACGTACCGGTAAATCCGTTCCCGTTCAGGGTAAGGTATTCAAGGGCGGCAAGTCTTCCCAGACAGGAGGGAACGGGTCCCGGCAGGGTAATCACGCCGGATGCTATGGAAAGAGAATCGACACGGCCCTGCCCGTTCAAACGGATGCCCTCCCATGTGTGCATGGGGGCAAGCAGATCCCAACGGTTCTTTGTCCAGGTTTCCCCGTTTGTCAGCAGGAAGAACTCGGCAAGTGCCAGGCTGTCCAGCATCCTGTCGTTGGCAACAAAGCCGGTTTGGGTAAGCGTTATGTCCCTTTTGATGTTCAGACTGATATTATATACTGAAATGACGGCAGAACGTGTCTGAAGGCCGGTGTTTTCTTCACAGCTGATTTCCAGCACCCCGTCCCCGTTCCCTGTTTCGGGTGAAAGGCTGCACCACGCCTCACCGGAATGAGCTTCCCACGGCATGTTGGAAGTAATGCCGATCCTGTAAACACCTCCTCTGTAGTCATTTTCCAGCAGGGTCTGTGTAACCTCCAGGTAAGGAGGGATCCCTGCCTGGACCACCTGAACGGTTTGGCTAAGTACTCCGGCCTTTATGGAAAAGGAACCCTCAAGTTCGGTTCCAAGGTTTGGATTTTCATTAACCGTCAGTCGCACAGAGCTGCTACCTGACCCCGATACCGGCACAATATCGTATCCTTCCGGATTATCCAAAGTCCAGTCCACATTTGTGTACACGATGAAATCAACCCATCCTCCGCTTTGAGGCAAACGGATCATTTGGGCAGATAAAGACAATTCGGGTTCCTGTGAGGTCTCCCTGCAACTGTAGCTGACTGCAACAATAATCATGGCTGCGGCCATCAAGGGCAATATCTGCGAAAATCGTTTCATTGAAACAAAAGTACAAAAAAAGTACTATTTTTACATTACTTATTCAATAACCCGAAGCTGTTGTACCGATACGCCAAAATATCCATTCTGTTCCTGTTGCTTTTCTTTTCCGGAGGGATAGCAGGTGAGGCTCAACAGAAGACATTTACCGTTTCCGGAATGGTACGCGACCTGGACACAGGGGATCCTGTTCCCTATGCGACCGTATTGGTCGAAGAAACAGGTCTTTGGAGCATTTCGGACGCGGACGGAAGTTTTCGTTTGTCTATGGTGCCCGCAGGAGCGCACACCTTCCGGGTGGAAATCCTGGGATATGTCAAAAAAACCTTTCCGCTGCAGGTAGGGGATCATATCAGCGGGCTGGAACTACAGATAGCCGAGGCAAGCCTGAGGTTGGAAGAAGTAGTTGTTACGGCAAAGGAAGGAGGAGGTCTGAATTCCTCCTCACGTATTGAAAAACAGGCCCTCGACCATGTGCAGCCATCGAGCCTTAGGGATATTATGCAGCTGATCCCGGGAAACCTCACGGAAAATCCCGGTTTAAACCGGGTGAACCAATTGACTATAAGAGATATTGGGTCTAACAACGCAAACGCATTCGGAACAGCTGTCATCATGGATGGCGTTACCCTGTCCAATGATGCCAACCTGCAGGTACGAAAAACATCAACCATTGGTACAGCGGGTGAGTCAACTGCCGGCTCAGGTCTGGATGCCCGACAGATAGCTACCGATAATATTGAATCTGTAGAAGTTATCCGGGGGATCCCTTCGGCAGTGTACGGAGACCTGACCTCTGGTGCCGTAATCGTGAAAACCCGATCGGGCGTGGCTCCCTGGCAGGTGCGCCTGAAGGCCGATCCGCGTCTGAAACAGGTGTATGCGGGAAAGGGATTTTCATTGGGACCTGACAGGGGTGTTCTGAACATAGACGGAGACTACGCCCTCTCCTACGGAGATGTCAGGACTCCGGCAGATGTGTTCAGAAGGGTGAATTTTCGGATCGGTTATTCACAGACTGTCAGGAAGGCGCTTACCTTTCAGACCCGTTTACGGCTGATTTACGCAGATGCGGACAACAGAACCGATCCCGACAATTTTCTGGACAACATCTCGCGTGATACCGACCTGGGAATAGGGCTCGACATGAACGGGACTGTCAGGCTGAATAAAAAATGGATCACCAACCTGGAATTCATGGTTGCGGGAGATGTAACCTCGCAGTATTCACAGGAAAAAACTTACAGAAGCCAGGGTCGCGTACCGCAGTCCCTGGCTTTGTCCTCCGGGGAAAACACCGGGTTCTTTACACCGTACCGTTATTATTCCGACCTCCGTATTTTGGGTATGCCCGTTAATGTTCAGGCACGCCTGGTCGGGAATCTGTACGGGAAATACGGGAACATAACCAACAAGGCGCTTGCGGGCGTGGAATGGACTTCCAGGGGGAACAGGGGAGAAGGCAAGGTTTTTGATCCGTATCTGGCGCCGGATCTGTCATCGTCCACTTTCAGGGAACGTTCCTTCAGGGACATTCCCTTCCTGAACCGTTACAGTCTGTTTGTGGAAGACAAAGTGTCATTCCAGCTGGGAGGAACACGTTCCCTGGAAATCCAGGCCGGAGCCAGGTTCAACGGGATCCTGCCCGATGAACGATTCAGCCTGGAAACTTATTTCTCGACCGAACCCAGGCTGAATGCACGCCTGCAGTTGATCAAAAGGCAAGAAGGCTTCAAAGAACTCGGTTTCAGGGCCGGATGGGGGATGACATACAAGATGCCATCCATGGTGTACCTTTATCCCGAGCCGACGTATCTGGATGTGGTTTCCTTTTCTTATAACGATATTGACGACAACGGTGTGGGGATGGTACTTTTCACTACCCGAAGACTGGAAGAAGAGGTAAGAAATCCCGGGCTGAAACTGCAACA
>LFSY01000015.1 GCA_001512865.1 Rikenellaceae bacterium DTU002
TGGTGACGCCTGACAAAAAGGTCATACAGTCCGTTTATGCTACCGCTTCCGTTAATCAAAAGAGAACCATGCATATCTCCCTGGCCAACGTTAACCTGGAAAAATCGTGTGAAGTAACGATTAACCTGAACGGGGCCCGGTTCAAAGGCTCTTCAGGCAGGATACTTACTTCGGGGCAAATTACGGACTATAACGACTTTGACCACCCGCACACAGTCATCCCCGTTGCTTATTCCGGATTTAAAAGCGGAAAAGACACCCTGACACTGACCATACCAGCCAAATCCATTGTGACGGTTGAGTTGGTTCCTGCGGGTAAATAACGGCTCATAAAGGCCCTTTTTTGAAAAGAAATCGTTACTTTTGACAGATTTTCGCACAAAACAAAACAACAACCTATAATCATTCTAATATGACAACAGAGAAAAAAAGTTACGCGTTGCCAATCATCATGATGATTGCGCTTTTCGGAATGATCTCATTTGTGACCAACCTGGCAGCACCAATGGGACAAGTATTGAAAGAACAGTTTGGTGCATCCAATTTCCAGGGGTTACTGGGTAATGCGGCGAACTTCATCGCCTATGCCGTGATGGGAATACCGGGGGGTATGATGTTGCAGCGCATCGGGTATAAAAAGACGGCACTCATAGCCATTGCTATCGGGTTCCTGGGGGTTTTCATTCAGTTTCTTTCAGGTCATACACCCCAGAATGCCGCCTTCAGCATTTATCTTCTGGGTGCCTTTGTAGCCGGTTTTTCCATGTGTTTGCTGAACACAGTGGTGAATCCCATGCTGAACACGCTGGGTGGCGGAGGCAATAAGGGCAACCAGCTGATCCAGGTGGGAGGTTCCTTCAACTCGGTGATGGCAACGCTTACACCTGCCCTGGTAGGGATATTGATCGGTGAAGCGGCCAAAGCCAATATCACTGATGTATTCCCGGTATTGTACATTGCCCTGGGCGTTTTTGCCTTTGTTTTCTTTGTATTATTGGCTGTTAAGATCCCCGAGCCTCATGTGGCCCAGAGCAAGGAACCCCTGAAGCAGCTGATGACAGGGGCGCTTAAATACAAACATTTCATATTGGGCGCTATTGCCATTTTCGTATATGTGGGCGTGGAAGTTGGAACACCCGGAGTAATGATCTACTGGCTCTCCGACAATCCCGAGGTGGGTAAGACCATTGCCGGTTTTGTGGCAGGGACCTATTGGCTCCTTATGCTCGTGGGACGTTTGATCGGCGCTTCCGTTGGCAGCAAGGTTTCCAGCAAACTAATGCTTGCACTCACTTCCGCGGTTGGACTGATTTTGATCCTTTCGGCGATATTTTCTTCCACAGACACCATGGTATCATTGCCCGTTCTGCAACGTTCCGCCCTCGGGGCACTTTCTTTCGGGATGGCCAAAGTTCCCATCAATGCCATGTTTATCGTATTGGTCGGTTTGTGTACCTCCATCATGTGGGGAAGCATTTTCAACCTGGCGGTTGAAGGGCTGGGCAAGTATACGGCAGCTGCTTCGGGCATTTTTATGGTGTTGGTTTGTGGCGGAGGGATACTCCCTGCTTTCCAGGGATTTGTGGCAGACAAAGCCGGCTATATTCCCAGTTACTGGGTAATACTCATAGGTCTGGCCTATCTCCTGTTCTATGCCGTAATAGGATCCACGATAAAAAACAAAGAAATCCAAACTCGATAAATTATGGGAAAACCTTACGTAATTGGCATTGACATAGGCGGTCAAAGCACAAAACTGGGCATTGTGGATGCCCGAGGCAACATTATTAACCAGACTTCATTTGACACACGTGATATTACAACCTTAAAGGGGTATATGGATGAACTGGAGAAAACACTTTCCCGGATCATCAATGCTCCGGCCGTGGGAGGCAGAGAAAAAATCAAAGGAATAGGTATTGGGGCTCCCAATGGAAATTACTATAAAGGCACCATAGAAATGGCTCCCAACCTGAAGTGGGCAAAAGACAAACACGGGAATCCGGAAGTGGTCTACCTCAAAAAGACGGTGGAAGCTGCCCTGGGGCTGCCTGTCGTGGTCACCAACGATGCCAATGCCGCAGCTCAGGGAGAAATGATCTACGGTGCAGCCAAAGGCATGAAGAATTTCATAGAGATTACCCTGGGAACGGGTGTAGGCAGCGGTATTATCATTGATGGCAAAGTGGTGTACGGCCACGACGGGTTTGCCGGGGAACTGGGCCACACCACTTCCGTGCGCAGAACCGGAAGGCTCTGCAATTGCGGGAAAGTGGGATGCCTGGAAACCTATGCCTCGGCAATCGGGGTAGCCAGGACCGCCCGGGAATTGCTGGAGATCGAACCCCAAAGGCCCAGCATTCTGAGAAATATCCCTGCCGATGAAATTACTTCCAAAGATGTTGCCGAGGCGGCTGCCAAAGGCGATGGGTTATCCGTGGATGTCTTTAACTACACCGGCCGGTTGTTGGGAGAAGCTTTTGCCGATTTTGTCGCTTTCAGTGCCCCCGAGGCCATCATTCTTTTCGGAGGACTGGCACAGGCCGGGGAGCTGATCTTTAAGCCTGCCGTCCAGGCCATGGAAGACAACCTGCTGTCCATCTGGAAAGGGAAAGTGAAAGTGCTTCATTCCGAATTGCCCGGATCCGAGGCGGCGATCCTGGGTTCGGCGGCGCTTGCCTGGGAATTGTAAAAGGATTGGGTATGCATATTGAAGTTATCAAAAAACAGTTTAACGATAAGTTCGGGGATCCTGCCGGGGAGGTATATGCCTCGCCCGGAAGGATCAACCTGATTGGGGAACATACCGATTACAACGGCGGTTTTGTTTTCCCCGGGGCCATTGACAAAGGCATGGTGGCCGTGATCCGAAGGAACGGGACCGGCAGGGTTCGTGCCTGGTCGGTGGACCTGCAGGATTATGCCGAGTTCACCATGGAAGAAAGCGATCGGCCCGAAGCTTCATGGGCCCGGTACATTTTTGGTGTTTGCCGGGAGATGGTCAAGCGGGGTGCGCAACCGGGAGGGTTTGACACGGCTTTTGCCGGGGACGTTCCCCTGGGGGCCGGTATGTCATCATCGGCAGCACTGGAAAGCACGTATGCCTTTGCCCTCAATGATATGTTCTCACTGGGAATAGACAAATTTGAGCTGGCACGCATCGGACAGGCCACCGAACACAATTACGTGGGTGTGAAATGCGGTATCATGGACCAGTTTGCATCGCTCTTCGGGAAGGCAGGACACCTGATCCGGCTGGATACCCGGTCCATGGAATACAAGTATTTTCCGTTCCACCCGGAAGGTTACAGGTTGGTTTTGCTGGACACTGCCGTGAAGCATGAGCTGGCCTCCTCGGCTTACAACAAACGCCGCGAGTCATGTGAACATGCAGCCCGCGTGGTGCGGGAAAACGGGCATCCCGGAGTGGAATTCCTTCGCGATGTGACCATGGATATGTTGAATGAGGTAAAAGAGAAGCTTTCGGAGGAAGACTTCAAACGAGCCGAATACGTTGTGGGGGAGACCACCCGGGTGCTGGCCGTAAGTGACGCCCTGGAACGGGATGATTATGAAACGGTGGGGCGGATGATGTACCTTACTCATGACGGAATGAGCCGCCTGTACGAGGTCAGTTGTGAAGAACTTGATTTTCTGAACGACGTGGCCAAAGAATGCGGTGTTACCGGATCGCGCGTCATGGGAGGCGGTTTTGGCGGCTGTACCATCAACCTGGTAAAAGAGGATCTGTATGAAGGATTCCTGGCAAAGGCAAAAGCACAGTTTGCCGCAAAATTCGGTCACGAACCCAAAGTATATGAAGTCGTGATCAGCGACGGAGCCCGCAGGATAGACTAATCAGAAAGTTCCGGTTGGTCAATATCCAGGAAAACGCAGGTATTGCCGATCAGTTCCAGAAAGCGGAAGAAATCTTTTTTTGAAATGACGGCCGTATAGCGGTTGTCGTTGGGATGAAAGCTGATTTCTTCCGCTTTTTTCAATTTTTCATCCAGGAAAAGAATCACGTGATTTTCCGTATCGTTGATCAGCCCGAACGGGGAAACAGATCCCGGCTCTACCCCCAGATAATGCATCATACGTTTTGGTGAGGCAAAAGTCAGTTTTCCCTGCCGGAGCATTTTTTCTATCCGGTGAATGGGCAATTGCCTTTTCCAGTCGAAAACCACCAGGTAATGCCTGTTCCCCTTATGGTTCCTGAAAAAAAGATTTTTGCAATGCTGGGCATCAATGTCTTTCCAGTAGGCTATCGCATCTTCTGCCGTAGGCAGGGGCGGGTGCTGGTACAAACGGTACGTAATATTCCAGTTTTCCAGTTGTTTCAGTACTTTATCCTTAGGCGCATCCATACTGCAAAAATACGTATATTTGCCTTATGGTAATAAGAAAAGCAACAAAAGAAGATGCTGCCGTACTGGCCCAAAATCAGGTGCGGATGGCACTGGAATCCGAAAATATCGTTTTGGAATACCCGATGGTCAAAAAAGGGACCGACGCATACCTGGCCGATGAAAACCGGGGTACGGCTTATATTGCCGAGATCGACGGGAAGATCGCCGGATCCTTGCTGATCACAAAAGAATGGAGTGACTGGCGGAACGCGTGGATATGGTGGATCCAGAGTGTATATACCGTTCCGGAATTTCGTCGCAGGGGTGTCTACAAAGCGTTATACCGATATTTGCAGGACCTGGTACACCGTTCAGATGATGTCATTGGCATACGTTTGTATGTGGCCCGGAACAACGCCAAAGCCAGGGAGACATACCGAAAACTGGGCATGACCGATGAGCATTACATCACTTATGAATGGCTCGGGGATCCTGACACTTTCAAACC
>LFSY01000124.1 GCA_001512865.1 Rikenellaceae bacterium DTU002
GGGGTTGTGGTCAGGGTCACCACTAGGACATCCCCTGCCGGGACGTCCACCTGGCGGGTGGATTTGTTCCCGTCGGGATCTACGGCCGTGATCAGCCATTTTCCCTTGTTAAGAATAGTGTACATGAATTGCCTGCCCTCATCTATGATATTGCCGATGCTTACATAGATCGAGGCCATGGAAGGCGAAGTGCTTTCAGGATTCTGGGCGATCACGATATCGGCTTTTTTCTCCGGGTCATCGTCTTCCACAAAGACAAAGGAACGGTTGGTCCCAGGAACGTTTTCCGTGTCTGTTTTGGCCACATCCACCACTTCCTTGATGATGGCGGCCATTTTTGTAGCGTATCCCGCACCCATTTCCTTTACTGTAGGATCGTCGGGATCCATCGAGCTGACCGCTGCGGTAAGCTCTTGTGCGATCTCTGCAGAAACGGCCCCGGTAGTGGAATTGTAAATATCCAGGGTCATTTCCCCGACGTCCCGGGCATCCAGACCTCCCGAGGTGGTGGTTTGCATCGCATCTACCATAAACTCGGTTCCCGTTTCCACACCTTTGGCTCCTTCGGCCACAAAGATCTTCTGGATGGTAAGACCGCGCTCTATCGAGGTGTCCCCGAATTCCTCGTTGTCCTGCTGGAAATCGTTGAACATCTGGGAGGCCTGGTGATCGAAGTCCCCTTTTTCCAGTTTTTTCCAAAAATCACTTTCACTGGAAGTTTTTGCTTTCCAATCGGGCCGGAGTTTGTTGTAAAGTTCGGTACGGTCGGAAGGCGGGATGTTCGAAGCCACTTTCAGGACACGTTCCCGGCTCCTTGCTCCGCTGCCGGTGACCCAGGAAAGGAATTTGGTGCTTGAGGCGATGAAGCCTTTGGTATTGACCTTAGTAAGGATTCCGGATTTCTCCAGGTTACTGGTCGCTTTTTCATATTCCTTGATATAAGGGGCCATTGCGGCAACCATCCCGAAGAATTCGTCGTATTCCGCCGGGCTGACACTACCCTTCAGAATATTCCGGGTAAATCCGTCGGAAGTGGCCTTCAGGTAGTATAGGGTTATGGTTTGTTTGCTTACGGCAAAATCGGCAAAAACAGCCACGTCTTCCCGGAATTGTTCCGAACCTTCGTAGTTTCTGAAGTTCCCCTGGCAGCCGGCAGCTGTAATTCCGGCCAACACAATAAGCAAAATATCTCTAATCTTTTTCATAAACAGGTTGTTATAAATCTTCTCTAAGATAGAGAAAAAAGTATTCCCGCCATGCTTTTACCCCAGACTTTCTTTGATCAGACGGGCTGCCAGCCGGGCACAATTGTCAATCCCCAGAAGACCTGCGTCAAGTGTAAAATGGTATGAATCGGCCTTTCCCCATTCCTTGTTGGTGAAATAGTTGTAATAGGAGGCACGTTTTTTTTCTTCACGGGCAATGAATGCCTCGGCTTCTTCGGGCGAGATCCCCCTGCGTTCCGCTACGTTGGCAATGCGCAGTGGGAGCGGAGCATGAATGAAAACGCTGCGCATACGGGGATCATCCCTGAGGATATAATCTGAACAGCGTCCTATGAAAAGGCAGGATTGCTGACCGGCAATATTCCGGATCACTTCTGACTGGATACTGAAGATTCTGTCCCTGGAGAGGGTGGCATTCATAGGATCGAAAAATGCGCCCCCCAGGATATCGTGTGCGTTTAGAATACGCGAGAAGCCCCGGGAGACTTTTTCATCGGACTTTTCAAAGATATCTTCGCACATTCCGCTCTCTTTGGCGGCGTAATAAAGGAGTTCCTTGTCGTAAAAAAACAGGCCCAGGGCCGAGGCGATCATCTTTCCCACAAAATAGCCTCCGCTGCCCAATTGCCTGCCCAGGGAAACGATGATCCTATCCGTTGTTGTCATAATGTTTCCTGAATTCTTTCAATTGTTTTGTTATTAGTATTGCAGCTACAATGAACGATGCTGCATCGGATACGGGCATGCTGGCCCAGACTCCGGTCACTCCAAAAAAACGCGGGAGGATAAGCAGACAGGGGATCAGGAAAATGACCTGTCGGGTAAGTGATAAAAAAATGGCTTTTCCGGGTTTGCGTATGGCCTGGAAAAAATTGGAGGTTACCAGGGGAAGGGCGACCAAAGGAAAAACCGCAAGATCAATATGCAACCCTTCAACAGTCAGGCGGGCCAGCGTAGGNNACATAAAGCACATAAAAAAGTCAATTTAAAAATATCCGTAACCCGCTTGTATTGTTGTGCCCCGTAATTGAACCCTACCAGGGGTTGCATTCCCTGGTTGAATCCGAACATGATCATGATAAACAGAAAAACCATCCGGTTGGCGATCCCGTAGGCCCCTACCGCATAGTCCCCTCCAAAATCAAAGAACGCACGGTTGATGATAATGATCACCAGGCTGTTGACCACGTTCATAAGGAAAGGTGCCAGTCCCACGGATATGATGTTTTTGGGCATGCCTTTACGGATGGCAAAGATCCCTTTCTTGAAATGTAAAAGGGAATCGCTCCGGGTATAATGGCGCAAAAGAATGCCTAATGCCACAACCTGGGCCAGTACGGTAGCCAGTGCAGCCCCACGGATACCCCACCTGAACCAGAAAATGAACAACGGGTCCAGGACCAGGTTCACGACTACGGCAATAAGGGTTGCCAACATAGCCTTTTTTGGATAACCGCTCGCTCGCAGGTTGTCGTTTAATCCGTGATATACGTGTGTGATCACGTTGCCCATGAGAATGATCTGCATGTATTCCCGGGCGTAGGGTAAGGTAAGTTCGCTGGCGCCGAAAAACCTGAGGGTGGGATCCAGAAAAATAAGGGCGGTTATGGAATAAAGAATCCCGATGACAGTGTTCAGGGTAACGGCGTTGCCCAGGGTTACTTCAGCCGTGGGCATATCCTTTTGTCCCAGTTTTACAGAGATCAGGGTAGAGGCTCCCACCCCGATCATGGACCCGAAGGCTGCAGAGATGTTCATCAGCGGTAAGGTCAGGGAAAGGCCTGCGATGGCCAGGGCATTCACCCCCCTTCCGATGAACATCACATCGGCAATGTTGTATATACTGGCGGCCGTCATGGAAATGATGGCCGGCATGGCATAACGGAACAGAAGCCGGGGAATGTGTTCCTTATCGAGCGAGAGGGTTTTTACCTGTTCAAGCACGCCAATAGATTTTTTTACGGGAGACCAGGGAAACCAGCCACATGGTAAACAAGACTACAAGAAACGCACTCAGTGTGCCCACCCAGGGGTAGTCAGCCGGTCTGGCCCATTGATACACAACCTGTAAATAAGTGATCCTCATAAGGGGTACGACAAACATGCCGTGTGCCACATAACTCAGGAGCGGATTGGCTCCGGCTCCCGAAAATATACCCGAAAGAACGCCCCGGGGGAAAAATTCGGATAGGTAATGAAGCCACAACAGCAGCAGGATGGCAATACCGCCGCTGACAAAACAATAGGAAAATGAACAGGGGACTTTTGTCAGGCCGGGTTCAAAACCTTCTATCCACAGACCGGACAGTATGAGCAATCCTCCCAGGAACAGCAACGGAACGTATTGAGGGGCCTTTTTTCTCATAAGGAACACCAGTCCGTACAGGGCAAGAACGGTAAAGATCTTGCCTCCGGGCAGCCACCGGTTGTAACTGCTTACACAGATCCAGGCTGCCAGCAGGAGCATTCCCCAGAATAAGAGGTGGGTAAGAAAGCCGCCCCGCGGGATTCCCGTGTCGTGCTCTTCCTGCATGGTCAGCAGCCGGTCCCCGACCCAGGTAGCCGGGATCAGGATCATCAGGAAGTTGATCTCTTCCATGTTCAAAAGCCAGGAGATGTTTCTGCTGGCGTAAAGGATCCCGTCAAACCCAAGAAATCTGGAAACAATACTGATGGCGATCACTCCCAGAAAAGCAGCAAGCCTCCATTTGACGTTATCCCGTGTGAAATACCAGATCAGGGCTCCGAAAAGGTATAAAAATGCCAGCAGCAGGATAATGATGTTCCGGCTGAAGAGCGTCATCTGCACATCGTATGCAAAGGCATAGAGCACCAGCAGGGCAAGGGCCGTAACCCACCCGGCGATCCTTGTTTTTAAGGATGCTCCCTTCACATAAATGAGCCATAATGCTCCGAAACCGGCCAGGATCAGGAATTTGGACCAGTATCCAGGTAAGGAGGGTTGCAACAGGTTGCATAAAAAGGAAAAAGCCAGCAACATGAGGAACCGTTCTCCGATATCTTTCAAATCGCGGCGCGTGTCCATTCCCGACCTTTTCCATTTGGCCCTGAACGCAAACGGGATGGCCGCTCCCATGCAAAATATGAAAACAGGAAAAACGAGGTCCACCCACCCCAGTCCGTAACGGGTCATGTCCAGTATGTGCTCCGGTGGCGGGTTTTGAATATGGTACATCCAGGCAGGAAGCACACCGTAGGGAATGATGGCCGAGAAAACCATCCCAAAGATGGATAATCCACGTAATATATCCAGACTGACAAACCTTTTCATGATTCCCGTAAAAAGGGATCCAGAACAATTCTCATTTCTTTCAGTTTTTCGCTCAGCAGGGCTGCATCCGAGGCTTCGGCAATAAACCGCAGGTAGGGTTCCGTGTTGGAAGGCCTTACGTTAAACCACCATTCGGGGAATTCGATGCGGTATCCGTCAAAATCGAAAAAAGCGGAAGGGGATTCCTTTGATGTAAAATGTTCTTTAAGCGCATCCATGGCTTCCTGTTTGCGTGCAATACGGAAATTGATCTCACCGGAATTCTCGTATTTACGGATATCGGCAATGATGCGGGACAGGGGTCTGTTCAATTTCACCAGTACATCCAACACCAGCAGCGCGGCCAGCAGACCGCTGTCTGAATAAAAGAAATCCCTGAAATAATAATGACCGGCCAGCTCCCCGCCGTACAAGCCGTCGATTTCCCTGAGCCGGGGTGCCGCGAAGGCCCGTCCTACGCGCCATGTGTGCATTTGTGCCCCCATAGGTGCCAGGTATTCTCCCACTGCCTTGGAGGAACGGATGTCCTGGAGCACCCTGGCGGGTGTCCCGTTCAGGAAGTGATGACCCAGCAGGGCGATGACCAGATCCGGAGATATAAATGTCCCGTGTTCATCGGTGAACATAACCCGGTCGGCATCCCCGTCAAAAATAATTCCGATATCGCATTTTTCTTCGTGGACCAGGAATTGCAGCTGTCTGATATTTTCAGGTACCAGGGGATTTGGGGGATGGTTCGGAAAACGACCGTCCAGCTCTTCATTTATATAGAAAACACCATCAGTTCCCAGGAGTCTTTTGACAAACAATCCGGCCATCCCGTTGGAAATGTCAATGCCGGCCTTCAGACCGTTCATACGGGGAACAAAAGCCCTCAGGTAGGTGAAATACGCCTCTCTCAGGTCCAGCGGGATCACTTTACCTCGTTTTTCATGAACGACGGGTTCTTTATGCAGAACCCAATCTTCCAGCAGGTTAAGCCCGTTTTCGTACCCTATGGGCATGGCTTCCGGTCCCGAAACCTTTAGTCCGTTGTATTCCGGACCGTTATGGGAGGCGGTAATCTGTACCGAACCGTCAAAATGATGTTTTGCTGTGGCGTAATAGACCATGGGCGTAGTGGTCAGCCCCAGGTCGTAGACATCGGCACCGGCATCACAGATCCCCTTTACCAGGTATTCAAAGACTTCCGGCGACGATTCACGGCAGTCACGTCCCACGGCAATGCGGCCGGTTTTCAGAAGCGCCGGCAGAAAGAAGCCCATTTTGTATACATTTTCCGGGAACAGGTCTTTCATGTAAATGCCGCGGATATCATAAGCATGGAAAGCCCCCATATTATTTTACGATTTTGGTTTTGTAAAAAGTTTTCACTTCACCCCTGGCAATGGCCTGCAGTTTGCTCTGGAGCATTTTCTTGCGAATGGCGGGTGCCAGGTCTGTGAAGAGCTCCCCTTCAAGGTGCGAATACTCATGCTGGACCATCCGGGATGCCATGCCGTGAAACCATTCTTCCACCGGTTCAAAATCCCGGTTCAGGTAAGCCATTTTCACGCTTTTCGGACGTTCAATGTCGGCCCATAATTTGGGCAGGCTCAGGCACCCTTCCTGGTATACGACCGTTTCAGGACTTGTCTCGATGATACGCGGATTGATCACCAGCCGTTTGAAATCCTTCAGCTCGGGGCGGTCTTCAGCCAATTCGCTGCCATCGACCATGAATATCCTGACGGAAAGGCCTATCTGAGGAGCGGCCAGTCCCACGCCGTCTGCATAGTACAACGTATCCCACATGTCCCCTATTAATTTGTCCAGGTGGGGATAATCGGGTGTTATATCCTGTGCTTTTTGTCTGAGTACGGAAGATCCGTACAGGTATACTGGTAAAATCATAATGTATTGTTTTGCAGGTACTCCTGTAAAATGAGTACGGCACTGATCTTGTCTACGGCGGCCTTGTCCCTGCGTGCTTTTTGTTTCAATCCTCCGTCGATCATGGCCTGAAAAGCCATTTTGGAAGTAAAACGCTCATCGGCCAGGATAACCGGGATACCGGGAAAAGTCCTTTTCAAATGCGTTACAAAGGCTGTAACACGGGGGGCATTTTGTGCCGGGGTGTTGTTCAGGAGTTTGGGGTAACCTACAACAAAAACATCCACCGGCTGGGTCTCTGTATACTGTTTGAGAAACCCGGTCACCTTGTCCACGGGAACTGTCTCAAGGGGGGTGGCAAAGATGTTCAGGGGATCGCTTACTGCCAGTCCCACTCGTTTCTGGCCATAGTCAATTCCCAAAATCCGTCCCATGATGCAAAGGTAATACAAATTGGAAAATGATTCGTACATTTGCGCGAACAAAGCGTTTCTATGGCATCTGGTCATTCCAAGAAGAAAGCCCTCAGGGAAAGGTATATATTCGGTGTTTTTGATATTGAATCCCACAAACAGGTGTTCAACATTAAGTTTTCCGTACTGCATTTGTTATTGGGTTTGGCGGGATTTCTGATCGTGGTGGTAACGAGCGTGGTGCTAACGGTCATTTATACTCCTTTACGCGAGCTGGTCCCGGGTTATCCCAATGCACAGACCCGGCAGGTGATGATGGAAAACGCCTTGCGCGCAGATTCCCTGGAAAAGGTCATTCACCTGTGGGAAATCCACCTTGTGAACCTGCAGCGCGTACTTGCCGGTCAGGCTCCCATGGCGCCCGAAGAGATACTGCCCAAAGGCCAGGGACCCGATATCCCGGAATTTACCGTTGGAGGCAGGTCCAGAGAAGATTCTCTTTTAAGGGCCGGGGCCGAGTTGAGGGAACAGCAAAGCAGAAGCAGCATCAGCGGGAGTAACCTGCATATAGAGGGACTTCATTTTTTTCCCCCGGTAAGGGGGCTGATTACTTCCGGATTCAGTCCGGCTGAAAACCATTATGCCATCGATATCGTGGCCCCCGAGAATTCTGTGATCTACGCTGTTCTTGACGGGACAGTGAATTTTGCATCCTGGACCGAAGAATTCGGATATGTTTTGCAAATACAGCATGAAAACAACCTGTTGTCTATATACAAGCATTGTTCCCAGTTGTTCAAAAAAGTAGGGGATCCGGTAACGGCGGGGTCTGCCGTTGCCATTATAGGCAGCCATGGCACGTATTCAACGGGTTTCCATCTGCATTTTGAGTTATGGCATAAAGGTGTCCCGCTGGACCCGGCAGATTACATAAATTTCTGACATGATATCCCCCAAACGAATAGCCATTTTAGGGTCGACCGGTTCCATCGGGGTGCAGGCCCTGGATGTCATAAGAAAGTATCCCGCCCTTTTCCGCGCTCAGGTATTAACGGCCCGTCAGTCGTCAGAGATCCTGATTCGCCAGGCTCTCGAATTCAGACCGGATGTTGTTGTGGTAACACGTGAAGAGGCATATCTTACGGTGAAGGAAGCTTTGAGCGGGACCTCTGTCAAGGTGCTGACAGGCAACGGGGCCATTCCCGAAGTCCTTGAAACGGTTCCTTCAGATCTGGTATTGAACGCACTGGTAGGCTTTGCCGGTCTGGGACCCACCCTGGCAGCACTTCAAAGCGGCAGGACCCTGGCCCTGGCCAATAAGGAAAGTCTTGTCACAGGGGGACATTTGGTCATGCGCCTGGCCCGCAGAAACAAAAGGTCCATCATCCCTGTGGACAGCGAGCATTCAGCGATTTTTCAATGTCTTCAGGGCGAGCAGGCAACAGTGGAAAAGATCATACTGACCGCTTCGGGCGGTCCGTTTTTCAGGTATGACAGCAAAGATCTGGAAACCATTACCAAAGCACAGGCACTGGACCACCCCACCTGGAGTATGGGGGCCAAGGTTACGATCGATTCCGCTACGCTCATGAACAAGGGACTGGAGGTTATCGAAGCTTTCTGGCTTTTTGGCCAGCCCGCATCCCGGATAGAGGTGATGATCCATCCCCAGTCACTGATCCATTCCATGGTCCAGTTTACTGACGGGACCATAAAGGCTCAGATGGGGTATCCCGATATGCGCCTTCCCATTCTGTATGCATTTTCGTATCCCCAGCGCCTGGATTTTCCTGAAGGCCGCCGGATGGATATTTCGCATTTTCGCTCCATGGAATTCCACGAACCGCCGGCAAGCCGTTTTCCATGCCTTCAGCTGGCTTACCGGGCATTGAAAGAAGGAGGGAATGTTCCCTGTACCCTGAATGCGGCCAATGAAGTAGCCGTGGAAGCGTTTCTGAACGAAACGCTGGGCTTTTCGGGCATTCCCCGGCTCATCGAACGTACCATGGCTGCGATCCCTTTCCTGTCCGATCCGTCTTATGCGCAATTGGACGAAACACACCGCGAAGCTCAGCGGGTGGCACAAAATTTGTTGACAAGTTCTTGATTTTATGGAAGTATTGATCAAAATCGCTCAGGTTATCCTGGCCCTCTCCTTTTTAATTCTGATTCACGAATTGGGGCACTTTCTTTTTGCCCGCCTGTTCAAGATACGGGTAGACAAGTTTTACCTGTTTTTTGATCCATGGTTCAGTCTGGTCCGGTTTAAACCAAAGAATTCCCATACCGAATACGGAATAGGGTGGTTGCCCTTCGGAGGCTATTGCAAAATATCGGGGATGGTGGATGAATCCATGGACAAGAAACAATTGAAGGAAGAGCCAAAACCCTGGGAATTCCGCAGCAAACCGGCATGGCAGCGTTTTTGTGTAATGGTCGGAGGCGTGCTGTTCAACATGATACTGGCTGTCATACTCTACGGAATGATCCTTTTTACCTGGGGTGAAGAGTATATACGTACCCGGGACGCATCGTACGGAATTCATTGCAGTCCGCTTGCCATGGAAATTGGATTCCGCAACGGGGACAAGATCCTGGCTTTTGATGACCGGGTAGTGACGGAAGATCCTTTACATACACTTCATGTGGACCTGATACGTACCCGTCCGGCAGTGGTTACCGTGCTCCGGGGGGCGGACACCGTACGTTTCAATTTCGACCAGGGTTATATCAGGGAAATGCTCAATGCCAAGGGCCTTTTTACCCTGCGATATCCTTTTGTAGTGTCTTCTGTTCCGGACACATCCCTCAACGCCCTGGCAGGATTGGTCCCGGGTGACCGGATTGTCTCCGTGAACGACCTTCCCACCCCGGCGCTTCAGGATGTCCAGGAAGTACTGGCCGGCAATAAGGGGGAGACCGTGTATGCCGGCATCATAAGAGATCAGACAGTGCTTACGATACCTCTCCGGGTTAACGAAGAAGGCCTGGTCATGGTGGGCATAGTCAATCCGGTGGAGCTCGTTCCTGTTACGGTGAAACAGTATTCATTTCTTAAGGCGTTCCCCGCAGGGATTAAGAAGGCATACGAGACCGGGGCCAATTATATCCGTGAACTGGGGCTGATCTTTACGCCCAAGACACAGGCATACAAATCGGTAGGGAGCTTTATTGCAATAGGGAGCATTTTCCCGGGCACCTGGAACTGGGAGATCTTCTGGAACATTACAGCGTGGTTGTCCATTATGCTGGCCATATTGAACCTGCTACCCATACCCGCTCTGGACGGAGGTCATATTGTGCTTGTGCTTTACGAGATGGTCACCAAGCGTAAACCCTCCGAAAAATTTCTGGAGTATTCCCAGATCGTAGGGATGGTCCTTCTGATAGGACTCATGTTCCTTGCCTTCGGGAATGACCTGTACAGACTTTTTACATAATTCATTAATAAAACCGATATGAGGAAAAGATCTTTTATTTTTTCAGGACTACTGGCTGTCCTGCTTCTTCCGGCCTGTTCAGAAGGGACGCAGCTGAAACAGAATGTGAGCGGAAAAGCGGGAGAAGTAATTGTTGTTATGGACAAAGGAGACTGGGAATCAGGCCCCGGACAGTCGCTGCGCTCCATTCTGGCAGTAGATTTTCCTTTTCTGCCTCAGCGGGAACCCCTGTTTACGATGTTCAACATTCAGGAAAATGCGTTTTCTTCCATATTTCAGATCCATCGCAACATCATCATATGCAACACCAACCCCGATCTGCCTGAAGCCAAAATGGTAATTCAAAAAGACATATGGGCATCACCCCAGATCGTTGTCACCTTATCGGGTCCCGATCAGGAAAGCATAGCCGGGTGTATTGATTCCAACAGTGATCTGTTGAGGAATGCCATGGAGCAGGCGGAAAGGAACAGGGTGATCCAGAATTCCAAAAAATTCGAGGAAAAATCCATTCGTCAGCATGTGGTCAAGGTGCTGGGCGGTTCTCCGTTTTTTCCGACAGGCTACCGGATCAAAAAACAGACAGAGGATTTCATCTGGGTTGCCTATGAAACGACGTATACCACCCAGGGGATCTTTATTTATACCTATCCTTACAGAAATCAGGAAGACCTGACCTTGTCACGCATCATAGCCGAACGCAATCTGAAACTGGAAAAAGAAGTCCCCGGTCCGCTTGACAATACATACATGACTACCAATTCCCTCATTGAACCTTCCTTCAGGTGGGTCGACTACAACAACCGTGAATTCGTTGAGATCAGGGGTCTGTGGGACGTGAAAAACGATTTCATGGGAGGGCCGTTCGTATGTCACTGCTTCTTTGACAGGGAAAATAAAAACATAGTCGTACTGGAGGCATTCGTCTATGCACCAAGGTATGAAAAGCGAAATTATTTACGTCAGGTTGAATCTGTGATCTACTCGTTCGAGTGGCAAAAAGAGTAAAAAAATTTGTAGGAAAGAAAATTCGTTATACCTTTGCGCTCCCAAATCGGCCAGTTCGTCTAACGGTTAGGACTCAAGATTTTCATTCTTGCAATAGGGGTTCGATTCCCCTACTGGCTACAAAATAACTGAAAGAATAATGGCTCATCACGCATCAGCAGAAAAACGCAATCGTCAAAATCTCAAAAGACGTCTTCACAACAGGTATTATGCCAGAACTACACGTAATGCCATCAAGGCAGTACGGAACACAACAGACAAGACAGCAGCAGCTGCTATGTTGCCCAAAGTCTTCTCGATGATAGACAAACTGGCGAAGATCAATGTTATACACGATAACAAAGCGGGTAACCTAAAGAGCGGTCTGAACTCCTATGTAAGCAGACTGGCATAGTTTATCCTTTTTGTCCTGTTTTTTACGGAATGCTTTCCAAATTTTGGGAAGCATTTTTGTTTGTATCATATGGAACGCAATCTGAAGATCCGGGAGTGGGCTCTCGAGGAAAGACCCCGTGAAAGATTCATGGAAAAAGGGCCTGCTTCTCTGACAAATGCGGAATTACTTGCCATCCTTCTGCGAACGGGGACAGGAAAGAAAAATGTTATGGAAATAGCCAGGACCCTCTTGTCTGAACACGATAACCGCTTGCAGGAGCTGGTCAGGTCTCCGGTAGAAAAGCTTACCCGAATAAAAGGTATCGGCACGGCCAAGGCCGTGACCCTGTGTGCTGCTTTTGAGCTGGGCAGAAGGGCACAGATACCCGCGGAAAGTCGTGATGCCATAACCTCGGCAGACCAGGTGGCGCGCATGATGATTCCCATGCTCAGGGACCTGACCTACGAGACCTGCTGGGTACTTTTTTTTGACGGGGGCAGGAAATACCTGGGTAAAGAACAGATCAGCAGCGGGGGGTTGAATGCCACGATAGTGGATGTCAGAATGGTGCTGAAAAAGGCACTTGACAAGCTTTCATGTGAACTTATCCTGGTACATAACCATCCTTCAGGAAATAACAAACCGGGACGTCAGGACAGGATCCTTACCAGGACGCTGAAAGAAGCAGCCAGAATGGTTGATCTGCATCTGATAGATCATATTGTGATTGGGGGGAACGGGTATTTCAGTTTTGCGGAAGAAGGAATCTTGTAATTCCGGGGACTTTTGTACCTTTGATGAAAATATCCCTCTATGATAACGTATGTTTTTGCTGAAAAGGATTCTCTTTTCAACGCCGTTCTTGCGGAAATGCGCGATGTGAACATTCAAAAGGATTCAATGCGGTTCAGATACAATCTGGAGCGCCTGGGATACATGTTTGCCTACGAAATAAGCAAAACATTAACTTACAGGGAAGAAGAGGTGCAGACGCCTCTTGGGATATCAAACTGCAGGGTGCTCAATGACCAGGTAGTGCTGGCCACCGTCTTGCGTGCCGGATTGCCGCTTCATGAGGGAATGCTCAAGATCTTTGACAAGGCCCAGAATGCGTTCGTGGCAGCTTTCAGGAAATACGGCAGGAATTACAAATTTACGATTCAGCTGGAATATATGGCCAGTCCTTCGCTCGAGGACAAAGTGCTGATCCTCTCGGACCCCATGCTGGCAACCGGCTCCACCATTTATCTGACCTATCAGGAAATGATACAGCAGAAAGGAACTCCAAAACATTGTCATATTGTGTCTCCCATAGCCTCCCGCGAGGGATACGAATACCTGTGCCGGAAGCTGCCTCAGAAGGGGGTTTCCATTTGGTTGGGGGCTATTGATGAAGAATTGACCACCAAATCGTACATCGTCCCCGGCCTTGGCGATGCCGGCGATCTGGCGTACGGAGAAAAATAAGGTCAGCGGTAGACCGGCTCTCCTGCCACAAAAGTCATTTTACACCTTGTTCCGGGGATTTCTTCAACCGGCAAGGTCATGAGATCATCGCTCCACACAACAAAATCAGCCCATTTACCCGGTTCAATGGACCCTTTGCTCTCCTGGCGGAAAGACCCGGCGGCAGCCCAGATGGTCATTCCCCTGAGGGTGTTTTCCCTTGAGATCGCATTTTCAGGTTGCCAGCCTCCCGCAGGCTTGAAATTCAGGTTCATCCGGGTAACAGCCGCAAAGAAGGTGTACAGCGGATTGATGCTTTCCACCGGAGCATCGGTGCCAAAGGGAGCCCAACCCGCTGCATGAATCAGATCCTGAAAGGCATAAGCTCCTTTTACACGTTCCGGGCCCAGGCGATCGGCAGCCCATCCCATATCGGCTGTGGCGTGCGAGGGCTGTATGGATGGTACTATGTTCAAATCTCCAAAACGTTTGAAATCACCCGGAGCCACTACCTGGGCATGTTCAATGCGCCAGCGCAGGTCATTTCCCGGTTCCAGGAACTGTTGGTAGAAATCGAGTACTTTTCCGACCCCTTTGTCCCCAATGGCATGGGTGGCCACCTGGAATCCCCTTTCATATGCTTTTTTACAGACGCTCAGAAAAAGACTGTCGGATGTTACCTGGATACCGCTATTGGCCGGATCGTCAGCGTAGGGGGCATACAGCAGGGCCCCGCTCGAACCCAGCGCTCCGTCAATATAGAGTTTAACTGCACTCACATCCAGTCTGTCAGAGCGGTAAGGTTTCGTAAAACGAGTGAAATTTTCTTCTGAGGGATTCATCCATACATCTGTCCTTATTTTCAGACTTCCCGACTTGATCAGTGAATCCAGCAGCAGGATCTGTCTCAGGGGAAGCCCGGCGTCTGAGACCGATCCCAGGCCCATGGAAAAACAAAGCTCCTGGGCTTCGAGGATGCAGTCTGCCAGCACCTGGTCCTTCATGGGAGGAATTTGGGCGTTGATCCTTTCGTATGTGTTCTCCAGAAAAATGCCTGAAAACCTGCCATTTTCACCAATCAGTGCTTCTCCGGCAGGTATGGAGGGATCTCCGGGTTGCAGTCCCGACATGTCTATGGCGCGATCGTTTACCCACAGGGCATGAAAATCTACCCGGCGCAGATACACCGGAATGTCTGGGAAGGCGTTGTTCAAGGCCTCGTTGTCCGGGAGGGACTTGTTTTTCCATATAGTCTGATCCCATCCGTCACCCACAAGAAAATCCGGTTGGAACAGGTCGTAATGTTTCTTTAGTCGTTCAACGACCTCACTGACAGAAGCTGCGCCACGCAGGTCCACGTAACGCAATCCCTGCGCAACCTGAAATAAATGGCTGTGTGCATCGTTGAAAGCAGGATATACAGGTGCTCCCTGAAGGTCCAGTTGTGTGCGTCCCCTGAAGCGTGCCCCGATTTCTTCCGTTGTTCCTGTTGCTATGAAAATGCCCCGGTCGACCGCAAATGCTTCACATACGGAGAAAGAGTCGTCTACTGTGTAGACTTTGGCGTTGAATACCACAAGGTCCACGGTTTTAAGCGTACATGACCCGGGAACAAGGAGTGTCATTCCCATAACGAATAAAAGAGTAATATGATGCTTCATTTCAGATCTGTTTTCTCAGGCGGGCAATAGGTATATTGAGCTGTTCACGGTATTTGGCAACGGTTCTGCGGGCTACTTTGTAGCCAATTTCATTCAGTCTGGCCACAAGTTCTTCGTCTGTCAGGGGTTTCCGCTTGTCTTCCGTGTCAATACTTGCTGCCAGGATGTTCTTGATCTCCCTGGTTGAGACTTCTTCTCCGGATTCTGTCATAAGTCCTTCAGAGAAAAAGTATTTCAGTGAATAGATCCCGAAATGGGTTTGAATGTATTTGGAATTTACCACCCTGGATATGGTAGAAATATCGAGTCCGGTTTTTTCGGCAATATTTTTGAGTACCATGGGTCTGAGTTTTGTCTCGTCTCCTTCTGCAAAGTACTCACTTTGAAATTCCAGGATCGCCTTCATGGTGTTCAGCAATGTGTTCTGACGTTGTTTCAGGGCTTCAATAAACCATTTGGCAGAATCGAGTTTCTGCTTGACAAATGTGGCAGCCTCCTTACTTTCACGGGAACTTTTGTCTGCTGCCTTCAGAAGCATATCAGCATAACGCTTGTTGATCCTGAGTTCAGGTACGGAAAACCTGGGCAGAGACAACACGGGTTCCCCGTCTTTCATTTCCAGAAGAAAATCGGGAACCACCTGCTGGGCCCTGTCCGTATAGGAGTCGTCTACATTCCCTCCGGGCCGGGGATTCAGCTTAAGGATTTCTTCTATGGCTTCTTTCAGATCTTCTTCCGTAATACCGAGTCGCGTAATGATCTTGTCGTAATGCTTTTTGGTAAACTCATTGAAATGTTTATCCAGGATGATACCGGCTATTTCAACGGCGGGTTTGGACTCTTTGGCACGAATCTGCAGGAGAAGGCATTCCCTTAAGTCCCGCGCGCCTACACCCGGGGGATCAAATTCCTGAATAATGGCAAGGGCTTGTTCAATTTCTTCCTTTTTTGCCTCCACTCCAAGTCGGAAGGCCATGTCGTCACTCAGGGTTTCGATGTCTCTTCTCAGGTATCCGTCATCATCAAGACTCCCTATGACAAACAGGGCGATGTTGCGTTCCTGCTCGGAAAGAGTACGAAAACCAAGTTGTGCTTCCAGGTGTTGGTGAAAACTTTCCTTAACGGAAAAAGTGGGAAAATCCTTCTTGATGTCTCTTGACTGGTTGTTCGCGTATAATTTGTATGAAGGGATGGAATCGTCGTGGCCATAGTAATCACTCAGGGAAAGTTCACTTCCGCTTTCGGATTCTTCTTCGCTTTCTTTTGTTTCCAGCACAGGATTCTCCTCCAGCTCTTTCCTGACCCTTTGGTCAAGTTCGAGGGCAGGAAGCTCCAGCAGCTTGATGGTCTGTATCTGCAGGGGGGACAATTTTTGTTTCAGCTGCAGCTTCTGTTGTAGTGACTGGGATAACATTCAAAATTCAGTTGCTTGGTGCAAAGATACACAATTGCATTCTTTTAGATAACTTTGCCCCAATAAAACTTGTACGCAGTCCTATGGAACCCATTATCCCTCCGGTCCCCAAACATTTACTGGAACAAGAATTGACCAAGGAACGGCTGGTCAGGTATTCTTCCCGTGGCGAAAACAGATTGTACGATATCAACGCTCATGAAGCTCCCAACACCATGAGAGAGATCGGCAGGCTGCGCGAGATCGCTTTCCGTGTGGCCGGAGGGGGAACCGGCCTTGCCTCGGACATCGATCATTATGACGTTCATCCCGAGGCTCCCTACCGTCAGCTTGTCGTCTGGGATCCCAAGCGGAAAGAGATCCTGGGCGGATACCGGTACATCATCGGGGCAGGGATACTGCCGGAAAACCTGGCCACACATCCGATTTTTAATTTTTCGGAAACCTTTATCCGGGAGTACCTCCCTTTTACCATTGAGTTGGGGCGTTCCTTTGTACAGCCCAACTATCAGAATTCCAATGAAAACCGTTCGGGACTTTACGCTCTTGACAACCTGTGGGATGGCCTGGGTGCCCTGATTGTACGTTATCCGTGCATGAAATATTTCTTCGGGAAAGTAACCATGTACCGTTCTTATAACAAACAGGCCAGGAATTGTCTGTTGTATTTTCTGAACAAATATTTCCCGGATCCCGAACTTCTGGTTACCGCAAAAAGTCCTCTGGACTACAATGCGGGAAATCCTTATTACGGGGAAATTTTTAAAAACGGCCAGTACGAAGAAGATTACAGGGCGCTTGTCCGGGAGATCCGTGCTTGCGGTGAAAGGATCCCGCCGCTGATCAATTCCTATATGAGAATATCACCCAACATGCGTGTATTCGGGACCACATTGAATGCCCATTTCGGAGATGTTGAAGAGACAGGTATTCTCATTACGATCAAGGACATGTATCCCGACAGGGTGGGACGTCACATGAATTCGCTCAGGAATTTTGCGGAAAAGGTGAGGCTTAAGTGGTGGCACAGGGACCCTGTTACCGATAAAAACTGCGATCAGAGTGTCGGATAAGCGATCGTTTCACGGGTAATGAAAGCCTGGGGATATGTTCTCCTGATTCCGTTCATAAAACGAATGGCGTCACTTTTTGTCCGAAAATCTCCCACAGTCACTTTAAAATACGGATTTTCGTAGACTCTGTAAACAGGTATGCCGGGGTGAATTTCAGAGAATTGCATAACAATTTCTTCCGATTCTGACCGTGCTGTTTGTTTGTTGTCAAAAAAAATTCTGACCCTGAATCCCTGCATTTTTCCGGAAGTGAGACGGTTGGTTTCCACCAGCCTGTTTAACCTGATCGCCACAGAGTCGGACTGGATGATCTCTACGCGGTTCCCGTATGGCCCCGGTTTTCTGAAATGGTCAAAAACATTGTACTGCGTGTACAAAGAGTCCGGTTGCCGGGCATTCACGCGGAGCGAAAACACGGCGTTCATCAGAATGGCCAGGAAGAGATAAACGGCTATTCTTTTCATAGGTTAAGGAATTTTTTTGCGGCTATGTTATTGAAATGCATTTTTTTTCTGATGCCTCCGCTCCTGAACGTGGCATCAATATCGAGCACGACATGATCCAGCAGGGTCTCGTCCAGGTCAACTGTCCCCGAAAGAAGTACAGATAAGTCGCTGATCTTTAATGATAAAACTCCTTCGCTCGTGGATACTTCCCGGGGGGTAAAGACCATCGCCGAATCCAGATAAAACTGGGCAACAGGTTTGTCTTTGAGTTTCAGAACGCCTTCCATCCCGGTAAGTTGTACCCGCCCCCCCGTGGGGTTGTTCAGGGTAGCACTGATTTTCATGCGTGCAGTAGACAGGCTGGTCATGTTGAATTGCCTGATGGCAAAGTTCTCAATGGAAATCTCCCTGTAATGGTTGCAGCCGGTGATTGTCAGAACGGCCAGTATGTATAGGACAGCACTTTTTCTGTTCATGTTGCAAAGGTATACATTTAGGGTGAATATGCTATATTTGTGCCATGATTCCTTTTTACGTCGAAACATATGGCTGCCAAATGAATGTAAGTGATTCCGAGGTGGTAGCCAGACTCCTTTCAGATCACGGATACAGGCCCTGTGACCTTCCGGAAGATGCCCGGGTCATACTGGTCAATACCTGTTCGATCAGGGAAAATGCCGAAAAACGAGTGATGGCACGGCTGGACTATTTTGGTCTGATGAAACGGCAGGACCCGCAGTTAAAGGTGGGAATCCTGGGATGCATGGCCACACGGCTCAAAGAAGCATTGTTGGAACACCCTGCAGTCGATTTTGTTGCAGGTCCGGACAGTTACAGGCACCTGCCCGGGATGCTCGGCCCGTCACCAACGGCTCCGGTACAGGTAAAGCTTTCTGCCACAGAAACCTATGCTGATATTAAGCCTTACAGGGAACTGAGCCGCGGAGTTACTTCTTTTGTTACCATCATGCGCGGATGCAACAACATGTGTGCTTACTGCATCGTTCCATACGTTCGCGGCAGGGAAAGAAGCCGTGATCCCCTTTCCGTTGAAGAGGAGGTCAGAGACCTTTTTGCCGGTGGGTTCCGCGAAGTGACATTATTGGGGCAAAATGTGAATTCTTACCACTGGAAGCCCGGGGACAGTACGGCTCCGGTGACCTTTGCACAATTACTGGAAAGGGTGGCAGGGATATCCTCTTTGTTAAGGGTGCGGTATACCACTTCGCATCCCAAGGACATGCAGGATGACGTGTTGCGGGCCATGGCCCGTTATCCTAACATATGCAAGCATATTCATCTGCCGGTACAAAGCGGAAGCAATCAGATGCTAAAAAAAATGAACCGCGGGTATACACGGGAAGATTACCTGGAAAGGATAGCCTCCATTCGCCGCATTCTGCCGGGATGCAGCATTTCCTCGGACATTATTGCCGGGTTTTGCGATGAAACCCCGGAAGATCATGCGCAGACGCTTTCCCTTATGAAAGAAGCCCGTTTTGATCAGGCATTCATGTTCCATTATTCACAACGTCCCAACACACTGGCCGCCCGTCACTATCAGGACAATGTGCCCGAAGATGTGAAGATCGGCCGATTGAATGAGATCATTGCCTTGCAGAACCTTTTATCGCTGGAAAGCAACCGTGCCGATGTGGATAAGGAATTTGAAGTGCTTGTGGAAGGTGTTTCCAAACGTTCCCGGGAAGATTATTTTGGACGTACCGGGACCAACAAGGTCTGTGTATTTCCCCACGGGAACAGTACCGTTGGGAATTATGTCCGGGTAAAAGTGAAATCCTGTACCGCAGCTACTCTCAAAGCAGAGATCATCACAGAAAACAATAGATCATGACAAAAATCAGAACTACGTACATTGGAGACCTCCATGTTCAAGCCATTCATCTCGATTCCGGATCGCTCATTGAAACAGATGCTCCCGTTGACAACCAGGGAAAAGGAGAACTTTTTTCACCCACCGATCTTTTTGCCACCTCACTGGCCGCCTGCATGATTACCATCATGGGCATCTCGGCCCGCAACTACGGCTTTGCACTTGAAGGAGCCTATGCCGAGGTGGAGAAGGTCATGGCCTCTTCTCCCCGCAGGGTGGCCGAGATCATCGTGGATCTGCATTTCCCCGACGGCAAATCTTACGGTGAACGCGAAAGAAAGCTCATTGAGGCAGCGGCAAAAGCCTGTCCAGTCGCCAACTCACTCCATCCGGACCTGAAAAAAACCCTGCGGTTTCATTACTAAAAAAAAATAACTACATTTGCTGCCCCCGTTTACCAAAAAATTGCCCGGATGGCGGAATCGGTAGACGCGCTGGTCTCAAACACCAGTGGCCGCAAGGCTGTGCCGGTTCGACCCCGGCTCCGGGTACAAGAAAAAGCAGGCAGGGAAGCCTGCTTTTTTTGTGCCCGGTCGTTTA
>LFSY01000087.1:0-4075 GCA_001512865.1 Rikenellaceae bacterium DTU002
CAGGTGCCACCCCGGGAATTGTTTGATTTTATTGAAAAAGAACTCACGGAATGTGTTGAACTGCTGGATGCAAAAGAAGGTGCAGCGGGAAACGGAACAGCACAGGGACAATGGAACAAAGCAAGTGCCGCGGCGCTTCTGGTGCGCTTGTATTTAAATGCCGGGAAATGGATCGGGACAGAAATGTATGCCGAGTGTGAAGCCCTTGCGCAACGAATTCTTGACGGTGAATATGGCTCTTATTCGCTGGGAAAAACCTGGGATGCGGTCTACGATTGGGATAATGAAAATTGTCCGGAGGTTCTTTTTGCCTTCCCCTCGGCAAAGGGATACAGTCACTACGTTTATTCCGGGGATCTGTTCTGGTGGACGGTCCCTGCCCGCACCATCGCGAATTACCTGGGCGACACAAAGGCCGGGAATGGCGATCACAATTGCAAATATGGATTGGCGCCGAGTTTCTCTCCGGACGGCAAGCCTTATACCACTGAATTGGGCAGGCCGGTGGCCAAGTTTAAAAAGTATCCCGGGGACTTTCGTCTAAAGCTTTACAGGAATCTTGGAGAGAGTACGCGGGAAGGAATGATGCTGTTTGGTTATCTTGATTATGTGGAAAATGGGGTCTCTAAGCGCGTGGTATCACCTACGGGTGATTACGATTTATACCTCAGAGATGCCGTTGGCAATTTCAAAGGATGTGGTCCGGATGAGATACCCAAAGATGTCACTTCCGATATGTTTCACGGAGATCATAGTTCCGGCTGGCGTTTCGTGAAATATCCCCTTTATCAGGATACAGATGAAGGCCAAATGGAATCCGATTATGTGGAGATCAGGCTGGCCGAAGTGATTTATGCTTTGGCGGAGTGTAAATTCCGTGCAGGCCAAACGGATGACTCGGCAAAACTTCTTAATACTGTGCGAAGGAGAAATTATCCTGCAGATGCCGTCTCGGACTACCTCTATGCGCCTGAGGGACCCGTGGCGCTTACAAAGGCTGAATTGCTGGACGAATTGGGAAGGGAGTTTTTGCACGAAGGCCGCCGGCGCACGGACCTCATCCGTTTTGATAAATTCTGTGAGGGTATATGGTGGGATAAAACTCCCGACAAGGATAATCATACAGAGCTATTCCCGCTTCACCGGGACGTGCTCAGCAGCAATCCTGCCTTACAACAAAATACCGGGTATTAGAACAACACTTATAAATATTAGTTAAATGAGAAACACAAAAAAATTGATGATGATGTTCCTGGCAGGGACTCTCGTCTTGTTTAGTTCCTGCGACAAGGACAAAGAGCCTGAAGTAATTGATGTAGAACGCCATTATGATATGGTTTATATGCTGGGTGCAGCCGCTGACGGTCATTGGGATTCAGCAGATCCGCTGCCTATGACAGCCACGTCTGATAAAGATGTTTTTGTCCACGAATTGGATCTTGTACGCAGTGCCGAAAACAAGCTTCTTAAATTTTCTGTTGATGTAAACACCTGGGATAAAGCGCATTTTCTTGTCCCGGCCCTGGAAAGTATGGTGGAAGGTCAGTCTTATGCCTTCCTAAAAGAGGGTGTAAACCAATTGGCTGAAACATCAGAAGAAAAGGACGGTGTTGGCAATTTGCGTGACCATTTTTTTGGTATGGCCGAGGGTACCAGCGGACGTTACAAACTGGAACTTAACCCAATCAAATTAACGTTGACTGCCACCAAACTTTCATCTTTGGATGACCCGGAAATCATTGAATGGGTAGAAGGGAATCTTTATCTTGTCGGTGATGCCGCTCCCTCGGGATGGGAAATTGCAAATCCCACACCCATGGTCCGCAACGAAAATGTCCACACCTATGAAGGAGCCTTGAATGCCGGTGAATTCAAGATTGCCACGATATTTGACTGGGGCGGAGATTTTTACCGTCCGGCTGTCGACAAGACCGAGATTAGCAGTTCGGGCATAGCTGACGGCACAGTGGTTTGCTGGAAGGAAGATGCAGAAGCGGGACATGCTGATCACAAATGGAAAGTTACAGAAGCAGGTAAATACCGCCTGATTCTTGATACAGAAACACTTACTCTTAAAGTGGAATGGTTAGTAGAATAGTTAGGTTAATTTTGGTATCTCTTGCGTCAGCATTGCTTTTTGTCAATGCTGATGCTCGGGATAGCAAATTCACACGTAGAAACGTAGCTCCTCAATATTGGATTGCTTACGAATATTGTTATGATCTGAATCGTCCTATTACTGAGTTGCGTTGGCAGTATAATATTGACTGGATGGCGGAGACATTCCTGGATTGGGGGTATGATATGATATCGAATGACGGATGGATTGAAGCGGCTCAGACCATTAACGAATATGGATATATCACAAAATACAACAGTGGTTGGGAACATGGGTTTGCGTATTGGAACGAGTATATAAAAAGCAAAGGGATGAAAGCGGGTGTCTATTACAACCCACTTTGGATGACTGCTGCTGCTTACGATAAAGATTGCCCTGTTTCGGGAACTTCAACAACAGCTCGCCATATAGCCGGACAATACTCATTTAACGGACATCTGCACTGGGTGGACGTGGATAAACCCGGAGCAGAAGAATGGGTGAAAGGCTATGTAAGGTATTTTATTAACCTGGGGATGTCGTTTCTGCGGGTGGATTTTTTAGAAAACTACGAAAACCATTATGGTACTGAAAGGTATGAGAAAGCCCTTCGCTGGATAGCTGAAGAGGCCGGGGATGAGCTGTTCATATCACTGGTGATGCCCAATTCATTCAATCAGGCTGCCACAGAAATTCCATACGGAGACATGTTCCGCATCAGTGATGACTGTTTTGCCGGAGATTGGGACTTTGTAAGTGCCCGCAGACGGGGCCAGGTAAAAAAGAACTGGCCCATGTATGCCAATGTCTTTGATGGCTTTATCGCTTTTTCAGAAGTGTCCGGCCCCGGAAAGATAATGATGGATGGGGATTTTATGCGATTGAATAAGCTGGCTGATAATGAAGAACGCAAGTTTCTTTTCTCTCTTATGATCATGGGTGGGTCTGCACTTGCCATAGCAGATCAGTATGATACCGCAACCGAAGAAGTGGAGGCAATTTACAAAAATGAGGAACTGCTTGAATTGCACAATATGGGCTTTTATGCCAAACCGCTTAGTACGGACATTCATGATTATGAGAACAGTTCACGTTGGTTAGGAGTGCTTCCGGACGGAGATTATATTGTTGGTCTTTTCAACCGTGAAGATCAAGCCTTGATGTACGGGATTGACTTCGTAACTGAACTGGGCATTACCTCAGGCAAAGCGGAAAGTGTACGCGATCTTTGGACCCATGAGGAATTGGGCAGTATGAAAAACAAATATGAAATCATGTTGGAACCGCACCATTGCAAAGTAATAAGAATCAGCCCTGATCAGGGTCAGCGTAATGCTCCCTGCTTTGGATGTTCTGGTCGTCAAGACGAATAATTATGATACGATTGACTTTTTTTATAACGGCTTTTTTATTGGTGGTTAGCTGCCAGTCTCACATCAATTCCCAAAATGTGATTCAGTTGCAGTCTCCTGATGAGATGCTGACCGCAGAATTTATGTTGTCAAATGAAGGCAACCCGATGTATGCCCTGAAGTATTCTGATGACTATATCATACTTCCAAGTGCGCTTGGCTTTGAGCTTCGTGGAAACATCAAGGCAACTGAATTGAACTTTGGAAAAACCATTAGCAAGACTGACTCAAGGCCAAGTCGCCACTTTGATGACCGTTTTAAAATAGTCAATATTTACAGAGATGCCTTTGATGAAATATGGAGCCCTGTATGGGGTGAAGAATCAGAGATTCGAAATCACTATAATGAACTGCTGATTGATTTGGTACACAGCGAGACTTCCGAGAGGATGTCCATCAGATTCAGGTTGTACAATGACGGTCTGGGATTCCGTTATGAATTTCCGGGCAATCAACATTTGAATTATTTTGTTATAAAAGAAGAGCTCACAGAATTCGCACTGGCTCAAGACTATTTTGCATGGTGGTTACCGGGTGATTACGATACACAGGAATATGAATATGT
>LFSY01000087.1:4119-4355 GCA_001512865.1 Rikenellaceae bacterium DTU002
GGATTGTATGTCAATATACACGAGGCGGCTCTTGTTGATTATCCCTGTATGCACCTGATTGTTGATCCCCGCAAAAAGACCCTGGTATCACACCTTACCCCCGATGCGCAAGGGTGGAAGGGATATATGCAAACCCCCTGCAATACTCCCTGGCGCACGGTCCAGGTAACTCCGTCGGCGGAATCAATGCTGGCAAGCAGACTGATCTTAAACCTCAATGAGCCTTGCGTTTACGA
>LFSY01000109.1:0-825 GCA_001512865.1 Rikenellaceae bacterium DTU002
AGACCCGCTTCCGCTGGAGACCGGGCATACCATACTTTTGGCACCCGATGCGCCCGAGCGGACGGTGACAATCACTTCGCAGGATGCCGAGCTGATGCTTTTTGACGGCCGGGTGCTGGCACAGAACGGTTGGTTTGTGGTTCGCAGCCTGCTCCCCGCGGGGAAAACCGGCAAGGTGCTGACCTGGACCGTGGAACCGAATGCCGTTGAAGGATGGATACGGGAACCGAATATCGGGTTTTCACAGGTAGGCTACCTGCCCCGACAACAAAAAACAGCCGTCATTGAACTGGACAAAAAAGATAAACCGCTGGAAACAGCCTCCATTTACAAAATTGAAAACAATGGGAACGAAACCGAAGTGTTCAGCGGGAAGATCAAACCCTGGGGCGATTATTACAAATACCATTACGTGAAATTCGATTTCACCCCGGTCAACACACCCGGCATATACTACATCCGGTACGGGGACTGTAAAACAAACAATTTCATCATAGAAGAGAACGTATACGACAAGATCACCGATGCCACCAGCGACATCTGGATCCCCATACATATGAACCATATGTACGTCAACGAGGCATACAGGGTATGGCACGGGGAACCTTTCAAGGATGGGTACCTGCAGGCCCCTCCAAACACGGATCACTTTGACCTTCACGGGCAGGGCCCCACAACCGACACCCCGTACAAAGCACTGGAAACGATCCCCGGACTGAACGTTGGCGGATTCTTTGACGCAGGAGACTTTGACATTGAAACGGGGTCGAACATCAGCGTGGTACAAAACTTTGTCCAGACGTGGGAATACTTCAAACCGTTGCG
>LFSY01000109.1:885-1052 GCA_001512865.1 Rikenellaceae bacterium DTU002
GACATCTTGCAGTTTATTGAGCATGGGACCATGCAACTGGTAGCCCAGGCCGAGATCATCGGCCACATGGCCCAAACGCTTTCCAACTCGGTACTGGACAATTACCACCACCTGGGCGATGCCGCCTCCATCACGGACGGCCTTCCCTACAACCCCGAACTCGGCCC
>LFSY01000109.1:1181-1429 GCA_001512865.1 Rikenellaceae bacterium DTU002
TTGCTGAAAGAGGCCACGGAGCTGATGGCCGCCATGCCTCAGGGTCGCCCAGGGCGTGGATTCGGATCCGGCAATTTTGCCACCAACCTGCAACTTTACATCTCCACCGGAGAACCATCTTATCTGGATCAATTTGAGCAACAACTATGGCCGGCTCTTGACCGGAACGTGAGCTACACCATCCTGACTGCGCTTCACGCCATACCCCACATGGACGCCTCCTACAAAGAAAAACTCCGTCCGTATGT
>LFSY01000109.1:1577-1873 GCA_001512865.1 Rikenellaceae bacterium DTU002
ACCACCATTTGTTTTGCCAACCGGTATTACCCCGACATCATTGACGAAAGTCATGCTTTCAAGGCCACCAACTGGCTGTTCGGCTGCCATCCCTATCACAACTATTCGCTGGTAGCCACCGTGGGAGCCACCCGTCCCAAAGAGGTCTTTTACGGAAACAACAGGGCCGATTTCTCCTTCATTCCGGGTAATGTGGCTCCCGGCATATTGTTCAGACAGCCGGACCACTTTGAAAACTACGACGACTGGCCCTTCCTTTGGGGACAAAACGAGGGCACCATTGGCGGAAACACCGC
>LFSY01000109.1:2095-2930 GCA_001512865.1 Rikenellaceae bacterium DTU002
ACCTTCCGCTCGTCATCCCCGGAGCGTGTCCTGGTGATTATCTTCATGGTTTCCATCCGTTTCAACAGAGGTGTAACGGTATTGGTGTTCAGTATCAGTTTCCCGGCTATTTCGTTTACGGTAAGGCCGTCGTTTTCCCATAATACCATAAGTACCAGGTATTGGGGATACGTGATCCCCAGTTTATCCAGATGTGGCTGGTACTCCCTGGTGATCAATCTGGATGCGGCATAGATAGGAAAACATAGTTGATTACTCAGTTTCAGCTGTTCGAATTCCATGGCAATTTATTTCAGAATTTTACTCAGGTATTTGTCGATTTCTTCGGGTTTTGTCACAGGAGCAAATCGTTTGACCGGTTTTCCGTTCTTATCGACCAGAAATTTTGTAAAATTCCATTTGATCTTACCGCCAAAAAGACCACTGAGTTCCTTTTTCAGGTATTTGAAGATCTCATGAGCATTCTCACCGTTTACGTCGATCTTTGAAAACATAGGGAATGTTACGCCGTAATTCAACAAACATCCTTCCTGAATGGACTTTTCGTCACCGGGCTCCTGGTTGGCAAACTGATTACAGGGAAAGCCGAGTATGACAAAGTCCTTGTCCTTGTATTTTTTGTAGAGTGTTTCCAGCCCTTCAAACTGCGGAGTCAGGCCGCATTTGCTGGCTGTGTTTACAACCAGGACTGTTTTTCCTTTATATGTTTCCATACTAACCTCCTGTCCCTGAATATTTTTTGCTTTAAATTGGTAAAATGTTGCTTCCATAATCTTTATATTTATATCGTTTGTGATTTTATCTTTAACGATACAAAGATAAGAAAAGATTTTTA
>LFSY01000109.1:3075-3408 GCA_001512865.1 Rikenellaceae bacterium DTU002
TTGAGCGGTTCATGGTTTTCCCACTTGCCGAGTCCCGCGCGCGTCATTTTTCCCTCCCGGATCAGGGCCTGTGCGATTCTGATGTTGACCTGCGACCATTTGGAACCTTTTCTGCGGGGGGTAAATTTTCTGAGGTATCGCTCCTCGTCCACCTTTTTCAGTGTGCTGTCAATCCACCCGAAACAGAGGGCTTCTTCCAGGGCTTCACGGTATGCTATGCACGGCTGATCTGTGTGCTTCTTGTAATAAACCATCCAAATGCCGGGACTGCTTTCATGGTGCTGCTCCAGCCAGTTCCTGAAAGCTTCCCTGTTTTCAAAAAAAAGCTGTTCC
>LFSY01000109.1:3512-3733 GCA_001512865.1 Rikenellaceae bacterium DTU002
CGGTTGCTTTCAAAGATAAAGTCCCGGATGCTTTTCCCCGGGTATTTTGAGAAATCACCAATAATGGCCAATTGTACCCGGTAATTGGTGAATTTTTGCAGAATTTCCCCGGCCATCCCTGTTTTCAGGTCAAAAAAGGCATGATCCAGGTGTTCTTCCCGGATCATGATCTTCCGGGCACCCAGATAATCGGCATTGGCCATCAGATCCAATGCATCCTG
>LFSY01000056.1:0-1301 GCA_001512865.1 Rikenellaceae bacterium DTU002
ACTTTTCCCACATTGCCTTTGGCAAGGTAGTGGGCTTCCAGGGCGTTCGCATCGAGGGTCAGGCCGGCTTTCGTGCCGGTTACCATTGCCATGACAATGGTGCTGGGGGGAACTTTTCTCCACCGCATGAGTACCAGCTGGATGAGGTTGATCCGGACACCCGAGATCAATGCCTGGAACCAGAGGGTGATGGGGAAGAACCATAATAGTATGAAAAAACCAACGATCCCGATGGCTATCCACATTAACGTTACACCTACAGTTGACATAATCATATAATTTTAATTGATGTTTAGAGGGGAACTACAAATATACTTAATCCCTCGATATATGCCACTTTTATGGGGGTTTTTGGAGGGATAAGCTCCTGGGCCGAGCGGACTTCCACGGTGACATCGCCAAACCGTCCGTTCCCGGTGGGACTCAGACGTGTAAGGCTGACACCTTCCATGCCCACGGTGATGCCTTGTTCAGAAGGGCTTTTTGTGGCTTTCTCGTCAATGCTCTTTTTAAGCGTGATCTTGCGCCAGGTTTTGGAGCGAAGAACGAAGAACACCAAAATGCCGCACACTATCAGGGAACTGAACAGTACAATAAAGCCGATGGAGTTTCCGAATTGTATAAAAGCCATCACAATGGCACCTATAAAACTGCCAAGCCCAAGGATCCCGGCGATGCCGAAACCCGGTATGACGGTCATCTCGGCAATTAGCAGGAGAAGACCTAAAACAATGAGCGTAATTATTAATCCCATATAATTGTTTTTTAATTGGTTACAGAGCGAACCGACACATTCGGATACCCTTTTTCCTGAAGAGCCGAGACGAGGGCCTGTGCCTGGGCCATGGTGCTGAAGGGGCCAATGAAATAATCTGCCCCGGTGTCTGTTATTACACGAATGATATCTTTGTCTGTCAGCTCATTGACCAGGGATACAAGTCCGGACGGTATGTCGTTGCTCCCCAGGTACACCTGGAATGCCGTGATCCCTTCAGGGGCTGTCTGGTTTCGGGCCTCCCTGCGGCGTCCCTCCTGTACGGAGACGGATTTTCCCTGATAATACGCCACAACGAGCGCTCCGGTAATCCCTTGTCTTCTGACAGCGGCCAGGGCTGCTGAAGCCTCGGCATAATTGTAAAACTGACCTGCATAATATACATACCTGTTTGCCACCCTGACTTCAAATACAGGACTTATTCCTTTCAGCTGGTTCAGAGAGGCCTTCCTGGTTACCGTAAACAACTGGATCCGGTAATAAAGTCCCATGGGTTCGTTTTCCCAGGGGACGATCACGGATTCTT
>LFSY01000056.1:1402-9616 GCA_001512865.1 Rikenellaceae bacterium DTU002
TGGCAATAGCCAGCCGGTCTTCTTCCCGGGACAGGGTCCCGTACAATTTCCGCAAACTGTCCAGCTTCGTTTCGTGGGAACGTACCTGTTCCGCGAGGTTACGGACCGTATTGACAAGTTCGGCATAATGCGCTGTTGCCTGGCGCGTTTCCTCCAGAACCGCATCGGGAGGTTCCGGATCCGGTCCGTTTGCCGTTTGCCGGCCGTTGTTACCTGTGGGACCGGCAGGCAGGGAAAGCGATGCGATCTGCCGCAATTCCTCTACCGAACCGGGACGTATCTTGACCGGAGAGCTCTCAAATTCGACCTTGTACAATACCACAGAATCTTTTGGTGCAGCCCGGTCCGACACAAAATAAAAATACCTTGAATCGTCCGATAGCATATAAAGCATGTCGTTGGATGTGGATGATAACGGAATCCCCATGTTCTCAGCCGTTTCCCAGTCGGGTATGTCCTTGTTCCAGCGACTGGAAAAAAGGTTCAGGCCGCCCATGCCGGGAAGTCCGTCCGAACTGAAATACAACGTGTTCCCATCTGCACTGAGTACCGGATATACTTCGTTTCCCGGAGTGTTAATCTGCGGACCCAGACGAATGGGAGGCCCCCAGAAAACCCCGTTCCCGGCAACGGTGTCTTTCTTTTGGACCATGTATATATCCCAGCCGGTATCGGAATGGCTGTCCCGGGCGGCAAAAACCAGACGTTCCTGCGAAGGTCTGAAAAACAAGGGTTGTGAAACGGGCCCGTCATGATTGACAAGGGAAAGGAGTGTGTCAGGAGTATGGGCCCACGAGCCGGACGGGGTCAGGTCGTAAAAAAGGGCGAAATCCCGGGAAGGGACCACCTTCCGGCCCAGCACGTGTGGCGTGACCACGTAATTGCTCAGAATAAGTCCATTATCACATAAAACCCGGCGCTGTTCGGCCCGGGCGGAAAATACGGAATCACTTGTCATGCTCTGGGCCCGGATATAAGCTTCCCGCGCACGTGCAAATTCATATTCTGTACGCAGCCTTTCCCCCTCCCGGAACAACGTATCGGCCCGGGAGCTTTGGGCATACAGATACGTCGAAGGAATAAGAAGACCTGCAGCCAGATATGTTTTTATGAGAAGTTTATTAACCATAAGGGGCAAATGCGAACTACAAAGTTAATTAATTAGGGAAAAAATATTACATTTGCACCCTATTTTACCTGACTTATACAAATTATTAATAATTAGATTATGCAAAGTAAAGGTGCCATCCGTCTGGTGGCGTTACTCATCGCAGTCGCTTGCATTTACCAGTTGTCTTTTACGGTTGTAACCCGTATCCAGGAAAAGAAAGCGGCTGATTATGCCGAAAAGGCGGTAACAGCAGTTCAGAAAACAGCTGAATTTCAGAATATCAGCGAGCTTGACCAGGCTTTTTACCTGGATTCACTGAGAAACGCAAGGGAAAGCTATTATATTGATTCCATCACCCCCGAAAAAGTATACGTGGGTTTCACCTTCAAGGAAGTAAAGGAAAAAGAGATCAGCCTGGGTCTTGACCTGAAGGGCGGTATGAACGTGATGATGGAAGTGAAACTGGAGAGCCTTATCCGCGCTTTGGCGGATTACAGTCAGGATCCCGTTTTCAACCAGGCCATTGCATTGGCCAACAGCAATGTTCAGGGAGGTTCCCGTACAGACTACATCACTCTTTTTGCCCAGGCATGGAATGAAGTGGCCCCGGGGGAAAGGCTTTCAAGGGTTTTCGGCACTTACGACATGAGGGAGCGGATCAAGCCCGAAACCACAAACGAAGAAGTGATCCGGATCGTCCGGGAGGAAGCCGAGTCGGCCATGGCCAATTCCTTTAATGTTTTGCGCAACCGAATTGACCGTTTTGGCGTCACCCAGCCCAATATCCAGCGCCTGGGAACGACCGGCCGCATTTTGGTGGAATTGCCCGGGATCAAGGAACCGGAGCGTGTGCGTAAGCTGCTGCAGGGAACGGCTTCCCTGGAATTCTGGGAAACTTATGAAAATGCCGAGGTGTACCCCGCGCTCGAAGAGGCGAACAGGGTGCTTCGGGAATATATGAGCGATCTTGAAGGAGTTGAGGCAGAAGAAATCGCAGCAGCGGAGGAAGCCGCCGAAGAAGCTGACGTGGAAGAAGATTTGCTCGCACAACTGGCCAAAGCGGATTCTCTTTCTGAAGACATTACTGCCTGGGCTAAGGAAAACCCCCTTTTCAACATTTTAAATCCGAGTGTATTTAACGGTCAGCTGGCCCCCGGACCCTGTATAGGGCGGGCCCATTACCGCGATACGGCCACGATCAACAACTGGCTTGCCCTGCCTCAGGTTCAGGCCGTTCTGCCGGCAGACATACGCACATTGTGGTCCGTTAAGCCGGACAAGGTCAACGAAGTATATTACGAACTGATAGCCATCAAGGCAAACACACGTGACGGACGGGCTCCCCTGGACGGCGGAGTGGTAACCGACGCCCGCAAGCAGTTTGATCAGACCGGTGGCGGATTTCCTTCCGTTGATATGGGGATGAACGCAGAAGGTGCCCGTATATGGGCCAGGATGACTGCCGACAACATTGGCAAGGCCATTGCCGTTGTCCTGGATGACATGGTGTATTCCTATCCCAGGGTGAACGTTGAGATCACCGGCGGGCGCTCGACCATAACAGGTGATTTTTCTTCTGAAGAAGCAGACGACCTCGCCAACGTTTTAAAATCGGGGAAACTTCCTGCACCTACAAGCATCGTTCAGGAAAGCGTGGTTGGCCCCTCGCTCGGTTCCCGTTCCATCAGCTCCGGGCTTTCATCTTTTGCCATCGCCTTCCTGTTGGTTCTGGCCTATATGATATTCTTCTATAACAAGGCTGGTATGTTTTCTGCCATAGCCCTGTTATGCAACGTTTTATTCCTTTTTGGAGCACTCGTTTCATTTGGAGCCGTTCTTACATTGCCCGGTATTGCCGGTATCGTGCTGACCCTGGGTATGGCGGTAGATGCGAACGTGATCATTTACGAACGCATCAAGGAAGAATTGCGTTCGGGAAAAGCCCCCAGGCTTGCCGTTGCAGACGGTTATAAAAACGCTTATTCGGCCATATTGGACGGGAACATCACCACGCTGATCACCGGTGTTATCCTGATGTTGTTCGGATCGGGTCCCGTGCAGGGATTTGCCACCACGCTGGTCATCGGTATCATCACATCGTTGCTTACATCGATCTTCATTACCAGACTGTTGATCGAAGGACGCCTGTCGCGCAACAAACCCATTTCTTTCAGCAATAAATATACCGAGGGCTTTCTTCAGAGCACGAAGATAAAATTCCTGGAAAAACGCAAACTGTTTTATATCATTGCTGTTTCGGCAGTGGTTATTGGGATCGCCTTCATTTTCACCAAGGGATTCACCTACGGAGTTGATTTCTCGGGGGGCAGGACTTATGTGTTGCGCTTTGACCAGGAGGTTGCTGCAGAAGAGGTGCGCGGTAAGGTAGCGGAAGCATTCGAAGGCGGAGTGGAAGTCAAGGAATTCGGGGGAAGCAGCCAGATGCGTGTGACCACCAAATATTTGATTGAAGACGAGAGCACAGAAGCCGATGACAAAGTGGACCAGATGCTGTACAATGCCGTCAAGGACTTTTACCTTACACCGGTTACACTGGACGACTTCCTTTCCACCATGGACAATCCCAACGGTGTGATCAGTTCGGAAAAAGTGGGACCGACGGTAGCCAGCGACATCCAGCGTGACGCGGTGATTGCTGTTCTACTTTCCTTTCTTGCCATCTTCCTGTATATTGCAGCCCGCTTCCGCAATTGGGTATGGGGAACAGGCGGCCTGGTGTCCCTGGTGTTCAACACCCTGTTTGTGATGTCCTTCTTTTCTATCTTTTCCGGAATACTTCCTTTCACCCTCGACATTGACCAGCAATTCATTGCGGCCATCCTGACCATCATTGGATATTCACTCAATGATACGGTGGTGATCTTTGACAGGATTCGCGAGTACAGGACATTGTACCCCAAACGTGACATTAAAGAAAACATAAACGAAGCACTTAATTCCACGCTTTCACGTACGGTGAACACCTCGGCCACAACGCTGGTCGTGTTGTTGGCCATCGCTATTTTCGGAGGAGAGGTGATTCGCGGATTTGCCGTTGCCCTGGCCATCGGGGTTGCCATTTGTCCCTTTACTTCGGTAGCGATATCCACCCCTGTTGTATATGATATGTGGAAACGCGGACGCGGTAAAGAAGACAAGAAAGAATTGAAAAAGAAAGCCTAGGAATCCATTCCCGGACCGATCTCATATTCCATGATGTGATCGTCCATGACATATCCCCGGCCTATATCAAATACATCCGATTCGGTAATCCTGAAACCGAACCGGATGTATGCATTTATGGCCCTCAGGTTATTTTTGTTCACATGCAGCCGTATGGAAGCAAGGCCGTGGGATCCTGCCTGTCGGACAATATCATGCATGGCTGCACGGAAAAGACCTTTTCCCCGCGCCTTTTCCAGGAGGTAGATCTTGCTCAGGAACAGTGAATCGCCTTCCAGCCGGGGACAAGTGCCGAAAAAACCTTCCAAAACGCCGTCTGCGTTAATGAACCGGTACGTGTAACGCTCCCGGGCAATTTGATTTTTAATAATCTCGGGAGTAAAAAACATATCGAGCATGTAATCGATCTGTTCCCGCGGAAGGAGGTCTTTGTAAGCTTCATTCCAGATGGTGGAGGCCATCCTGCACATAACCACTATCTGCGGCGTTGTCTCAATGTTGGGGAAAGTAACGTGCATACAGGGTAAAATTACTATTTCTTTGTATTTTTACGAAGAAAATCCAAAAATAATGAGAACTAACCGATTGTCAGCACTGGTAACTATTCTTTTATGGAGCGTCTTTTCCATGCAGGCGCAACAGGCTTCGTCTCCTTACGTCAGGGAGATCACGGATATTGCAACCCGGGTTCAGAAGCTGTGGCAGGTCCCTGCCATGGCCGTGACGGTGGTTAAGGACGGAGAAACGGTCTATGCCCGGGGGCTCGGAGTCCTGAAGGCAGAGAAAGACGCTCCCCGTGCCGATGCCTATACTTTGTTCGTAAATGCTTCCACCAGCAAGGCGTTTACCGCTGCATTACTGGGAATAGTTGTGGATCAGGGACACGTAAAATGGACGGATCGGGTAGTGGATCATTTGCCCGATTTTCAGCTTTATGATCCCTGGGTAACCGACAATTACCTGGTCCAGGATATCATGAACCATAAATCGGGATTCCAGCCACAGGCAATGGATGTCATTCCGGCCCTGGGGTACGGCAGGGACGACCTGTACAGGATGTTCCGCCTGGTCAAACCCTCTTACAGTTTCAGGACCACGTATGCTTATTGCAATGCGTTGTACACGATCGCAGCGCGTATTGTAGAAAAGTACACGGGAATGACGTGGGAGGAAGCCCTGCAGGAATTCATATTTAAACCCCTGGAAATGAATCACTCAACCACAGGTAAAGACCATTATTTCACGGCAGACAATTTTGCCTGGGGGTATCGCCTGAGCAAGACCGGGCAGGGGCTGAAACTGACGCCGAGGGATGACAGGGAAGACGCCTACTCCTGGCTTCAGGCCGTATCACCTGCCGCCTTCGTGATGTCCAATGCAAACGACATGGGACAGTGGATGAAAATGTGGCTTGCCGGGGGCGTCTATAATGGAACGCAGATCCTTTCCAAAGAAACGGTCGATTACCTGTTCAGTCCCCAGACAATATGTTCCTGGGATAAGGAACGTGTGGTACTTTATGCCCAGGGATGGCGGGTAGAGCAGGGTGTACAGGGGAAACTCATCAATCATACGGGACTTGCCGGCGGATATACCGCATGGGTTGTTCTTGTTCCCGAGTTGAACCTTGGTGTGAGCGTGTTGATGAATCAGGGGAGCACCACTTCCCCCCAAACAGCCATGATCAGGCAGATCATAGACATGTTCAGGGGGGTGAAGTCTGACTGGATTTCAAAGATCCACGAAGAGTACATGAGGCCTTCCGCCGGAAGCAGACCAAAGGTTCCGGAAGAGTATATTCAACCATTTGAAAACAAGGTCTATACGGGCACATATTTCAAGAATGAGTTTGGACGGGCGGCCGTCTATGAGGAGAATGGATCCATGCGCCTGACGATCAACGATATAGATGCATTGCTTGAACACAGAACAGGTCACACCTACCGTTTTCGCGCGAGGGATGAGGCATTTGACATCACCTTCCAGGTAAATGGTGTTACAGGGCGGGCAGAAAGCTTTTCCATTGATTTTGGAGACGACCTGGGTCCCTTTGTAAGAGATTTTCAATGAAAGAACGGGCCAATATTGCAGTTATTATGGCCGCGGGGACCGGGGTCAGGGCAGGATTTGAATCGCCCAAGCAGTATATGGATCTGAAAGGGAGGATGGTCCTGGAAAGGGCCGTAGATGCTTTTGAAAAGCACGGCGAGATTGATTGCGTAGCGATCGTGGTGCATCCACGGGAGATCCCGCGCGTAGAAAAAATTGTGACACGTAATGACTGGAAAAAAGTAACCCACATCCTGGAAGGAGGGGAGGACCGGTTTCACTCTTCCCTTGCCGCTGTCAGGGCTTTCTGCCACATGTCGGAAGACAACCTGATCCTGCATGATGCGGCAAGACCCCTGGTCACTGAACGGATCATTTCCCGGGTAATTGAGTCCTTACGTCAATACAGGGCCGTTGGAGTGGGTGTTCCCGTTAGCGACACCCTGTTCTTTACCGGACCGGAACATGATCAGGTGATCAGGGTCCCGGACAGGAACTTGTTCCTCAGGGCGCAGACACCCCAGGGCTTCCGCATTTCAATTCTGCTAAAAGCGTATGAGAAGGCATTGGCAGATCCATCTTTTTCTGCCACGGATGATTGCGGTGTGGTAAGACGGTATCTTCACAGGGAAAAGATCCGGGTAGTGGAGGGAGATGATATAAATATCAAGATTACGTATCCCGGAGACCTGGAATGGCTTTGTCGCCGGGTAGAGAACTAAGTGTTATTCAACGGAAAACTCGAGGCCTTTTTTATCCAGCCAGCTTAGAAAATCCGTGGTAAGGTCTATCCGGTGTGAGCGCGAAAAAAGCTTGACCGCCATTTTGTTCGTTTTGTCTTTCAAGACAAAGTGTACGGTGATCTTCCCCGGATTGGCCGACAGCACCCTGACCAGTTCTTTTCGGAAGGACGCGGTGATATCTTCCACGTTCAGCTGAATGGAGATGGCATTTAAAGATTCTTTTGCATTGGCCAGCAATGATATGCTTAGAATCCGGACTTCTTTTTCTTTTGGTCCCGACACTTCTCGTTCCTGTCCTTTTCGTTTGTATTGTATGCGTTCCTGAAGAGAGCACCTGACCAGCAGGGCTTCTCCCTGCCGCATATAAGGGAGGAATTGTTCGTATTCTTTACCGAAAAGAGTGAATTTCCAAGAAGAAGTGTAATCTTCGAGGGTAAATGTACCCCAGGGACGGCCCGAATTCTTGGATAAGGCAGAAGTTACACCGGAAACGATTCCGCCTGTAAGGAATTCCCTTGCGGTAAAATTTACTTCTTTTTGCGCGTCTTCCAGGATTTCCCGGATCTGCTTGAGACTATGCGAAGTAAAGTGTTTCATTTCAAAACTGAAACGGTCCAGCGGATGAGCGGACAGGTATATGCCCACCATCTCTTTTTCCTTCTTCAGAAAGTCTTCCGTTTCTTCCAGGTGCATGTTCGGGGGAGATGGTCTTTCCGGTGGGGCAAGAGACTGGGACCCCTCTCCGAAAAGACTCGACATGTCCTTGTTCTTTTCTTCCTGTATCCTGGAACCGTAAAGTATCAGACTGTCCAGGAACACCCCGTCTTTATTGCAAGGCAAAAAATAATGGTGTCGGCTGAATTCCGTAAAAGAATCCAAGGCTCCGGCATAGATCAGGCTTTCGAGCGTTTTTCTGTTACAAGTATTCAGATTTATGCGTTCTATGAAATCGTAGACATCCTTAAAAGGTCCTCCTTCCAGGCGGGCCTGGATGATGTTGTCAACGGCCCCGTAGCCCACGCCTTTGATGCCTCCCATCCCAAAACGGATATTCCCGTTTGAGTTTACAGTGAAATCGTGCATGGATTCGTTGACGTCCGGCCCCAGAACACTGATGTCCATGCGCTT
>LFSY01000056.1:9655-14395 GCA_001512865.1 Rikenellaceae bacterium DTU002
GGATAATGGGCTTTCAGGTAGCCTGCCTGGTAACTGAGTATGGAATAGCTGGTGGCGTGCGATTTGTTGAAGGCGTATTGTGCAAACGCCGTCCAGTCAACCCAGATCTTTTTCAGGATGGATTCATCAAATCCGCGTGCCTGCCCGCCGGTAAGGAACTTCTGCTTTTTTTCCTCCATCTCGTCGGGCTTTTTCTTTCCCATTGCCTTTCTGAGCGAATCGGCTTCAAATCTGGAGAATCCGGCCAGTTCCTGGGATAAGAGCATAACCTGTTCCTGGTAAACGGTGATCCCGTAGGTCTCCTTCAGGTATTTTTCCATTTGGGGAAGGTCGTAGGAAATGGTCTTCCTGCCGTGCTTGCGGTCAATGAAATCGGGGATGTATTCCATAGGGCCGGGACGGTAAAGGGCCGTCATCGCGATCAGGTCTTCTATGCATGTGGGTTTGAGTTCCTTCAGCCATTTGCGCATCCCGTCACTTTCAAACTGGAAAACCCCAACGGTCTCTCCGCGGCTGAACAGGTCATAAGTCGGAAGGTCGGTAAGGGGGATCTCGTTGATATCAATGTCCTCGTGGTGGTTTTTGCGGATGTTTTCCAGCGCGATCTTCAGGATGCTGAGCGTGGTAAGTCCCAGGAAGTCCATCTTGAGCATGCCCACCTTTTCTATCAGGGACCCTTCGTACTGTGAAACGAGCATATCTTCCCCGGTGTCTTTGTCCTTGGCCGTTGACAGGGGGATGTGATTGGTCAGGATATCGGGACCGATGATGATGGCACAGGCGTGGACACCGGTATTTCTTACGGACCCTTCCAGCTTCCGGGCATATTCCAGCGTAGAGCTGACCAGGGGGTCCGGAGATTTGAGGGCCGCCTGCAATTCAGGTACGTATTTGATCGCATTGTCAATGTTGATCTTCTGGGGCCGTCCGTCCTTCTCGGGAAGCCGGTCCGGAATCAGTTTGGCCAGCCGTTCGGCTTCCGAAAGGGGAAGTCTTTGTACCCGGGCCACATCTTTTATGGCGCTGCGGGCTGCCATGGTCCCGAACGTGATCACATGCGAGACATGGTCCTTCCCGTATTTTTCTTCCACATACTGCAACACTTTGTTGCGTCCCTCATCTTCAAAATCAATATCAATGTCGGGAAGGGAGACCCTGTCTGCATTCAGGAACCGCTCGAACAGCAATCCGTAACGTATGGGATCCACCAGGGTGATTTTCAGGCAGTATGCCACTACAGAGCCGGCAGATGATCCCCTTCCCGGGCCGACCCACACATCCATATCGCGTGCTGCCTGAATGAAGTCGCCCACGATGAGGAAATAATCCGCGAAACCCATAGACGCAATGGTTTCCAGTTCAAATTCCATCCGTTCCTTCAATTCCGGGGTGATCTCTCCGTAAAGACGTTCGGCTCCCAGGTAGGTCAGGTGCCGGAGGTACGCATTGCTGTCGGGGAATTCTTCAGATATGGGGAAATGAGGAAGGAGTGGTTTCCTGTCCAGCTCAAAGGGTTCCACCTTATCTGCGATTTGCAGGGTTGTGGCCAGGGCCTGGGGGATATCGGCAAAAAGTTCGGCCATTTCCTGGCCGGATTTCAGGTATTCCTGTTCGGTGTAACGTATCTTCCTGTTTTCGTCGGCAACATCGTCATTGGTGGCAACACAGATCAGCCGGTCATGGGCCGGAGCATCTTCGTAATTCACAAAATGCACGTCGTTGGTGGCCACCAGCTGCACGCCGTGCCGGTTCGCCAGGTCTGTCAGATGGGGTTCGATTTTCTTCTGCAGCTGGTAGCAGGTTTGGGCATTGGGAGTCCGGAGCAGCGTTTGGTGTCGCTGCAGTTCTATGTAATAATCGTCCCCAAAAAGTTTTTTATACCACAGCACCAGTTGTGATGCCTCATCCATTTTACCGGCCAGGACCAGACGGGGCAATTCTCCGGCCAGGCACGCACTCATGGCGATCAGGCCTTCATGGTATTGTTCCAGGAGGGTATGATCAATACGCGGTTTGTAGTAAAAACCCTCCAGCCAGGCCTGCGATACCAGCTTGATCAAATTTTGATATCCCCGCTGGTTTTTTGCCAGTAATACCAGGTGACAGGTGGTGGCTTCTTCTTTGTTCTTTCTCAGCAGACGTCCTTCCGGGGCTACATAGACTTCACAGCCTACGATAGGCTTTACGGAAGGAAAATTTTTTGCGGTATCGAGAAATTCCTTCACGCCAAACATGTTCCCGTGATCGGTTATTGCCAGTGCCGGTTGTTTGTCGGCCTGGGCTTTAAGAAAAAGCTGCGGAATGAAAGCCGCTCCGTCGAGAATGGAATACTGTGTGTGGACATGCAGATGGACAAAGGAGGACATGAGGTGTTACTTTTTGTGGATCAGAGATTTGCCGTTCATGGTCTCAGGGGCCGGAATTCCCATCAGGTCCAGTACGGTAGGGGCTATGTCGGCCAAAATGCCTTCTTCCACTTCCTTTACATCATCATCTGCCACTATGAACGGTACACGGTTCAGGGAGTGTGCCGTGTTGGGAGATCCGTCCGGATTCACGGCGTTGTCGGCATTGCCGTGGTCGGCCGTGATGATCACAGCGTATCCGTTTTCCCTTGCTTTTTCGGTTACCCTGAAAGCAAGCTCATCAATGGTTTTGACTGCTTTGCATATGGCATCATACACGCCGGTGTGTCCCACCATGTCCCCGTTGGCAAAGTTGAGTACAATAAAATGATATTTCCTGGTTTCCAGCGCATGGATAATCTTGTCTGCCACTTCGGGAGCGCTCATTTCCGGTTTCAGGTCATAGGTGGCGACTTTAGGGGACGGGACCAGGATCCTGTCCTCGCCGGGGAACACCTCTTCCCGGCCTCCCGAGAAGAAGAACGTGACGTGCGCGTATTTTTCGGTTTCGGCAATACGTAATTGTTTCAGGCCTCTTTTGCTTACCACTTCACCTATTGTTTCCTTCACGTTTTCTTTGTCAAAGAGAATATGAAGCCCCCTGAAGGTGTCGTCATAAGGTGTCAGGCAGCAGTAGTAGAGGGGAATGGTGTACATTTCGAATTCAGGCATATTCTCCTGTGTCAGGACACGTGTGATCTCCCGGGCACGGTCATTCCTGAAATTGAAAAAGATCATGGCATCGTCCCTGGAAATGGTCCCTACGGGCAACCCGGATTCGTTCACACAAACGATGGGTTTGATAAATTCGTCAGTAACCTTTTGACTGTAACTCTGCGCTATGCCGTCTGTCGCATTCCTGAAAGGCGTTCCTATGCCGTGGACGGCCAGATCATACCCGATTTTGACCCGGTCCCATCTTTTGTCCCTGTCCATGGTGTAATAACGGCCAATGACGGTGGCGATCCTTCCCGTACTGCGGGCCATGTGGGCTTCCAGTTTTTCCACGTAACCCTTACCGCTGAAAGGGTCCGTGTCACGACCGTCCATGAGGCAATGCACGAATACCTCTGTCAATCCGTATTCTTTTGCAATATCAAGAAAGGCAAACAGGTGTTCCATGGAAGAATGGACCCCGCCTTCAGAAACAAGACCCATCAGATGCAAAGCCTTGCCCGTATGTTTCACGTATTGGTAAACATCCTTTACCTCTTTGTTTTCCCGGATAGACCCGTCCCTGCAGGCCCTGTTTATTTTTACCAGGTCCTGGTATACAATACGGCCGGCGCCAATATTCAGGTGCCCGACCTCGGAATTTCCCATTTGTCCGGAAGGCAGGCCTACGTCTTCACCCGAAGCGCTCAGGGTGCTGCCGGGATATGTTTTGCGGAGCTTGTCAATATGTGGCTGACCCGCAGTGTAAATGGCGTTTGTACGGTCGTGTTTTCCTTCTCCCCAGCCATCCAGGATCATTAAAAGAACATTTTTCATAGATGCATATATTACCCTGCAAAGGTACGAAAAGATTTTGTGTACATTTGCCGAATATTATGAGCAGAAGAAACTATAAAAAAGACGGGTCAGGTAATGACCGCAGAAAGAAACAGAACCGAAAACCTTCCCGAACGGTTGAATATACGGGAACACTCAGCATGACCAGGGAGGGATTTGCTTTTCTCCTGGTCTCGACAGTGGAAGGAGGCGCTCCGGTGGAAGATGTTTTCATCCCGGCAAGAAAGTTGGGAGGCGCTTTGCACGGAGATCTTGTCAGGGTTGCCGTAGTCCCCAGAAAAGCCGTGAACGGTCGCAGGGTCGAAGGTGAAGTGATCCATATCCTTGAACGCTCTGCCAGACCATACATAGGGATCGTACAGATCGTAGACGGGCAGGCTTATGTGATCACGGATTCCAGAAACATGCCATTTGACATACAGGTGGCCCGCGGGGGTCTGCACGGGGCAAAAAACGGACAAAAGGTAGCCATACTCGTTTCTTCATGGGACGACAGGGCCAATCTGCCTACGGGAGAAATTGCAGACATACTGGGGGTACCCGGTGAGAATAATACAGAGATGCATGCCATTCTTGCCGAATTCGGACTTCCGTACAGATTTGAAAAACAGATTCTTGAAGAGGCTGAAAAGCTAAATGACAGGATAACGGAGGGAGAAATCAAGGACAGGCTGGATTTCAGGAACGTCCCTACATTGACCATAGATCCGGCAGATGCCAAGGATTACGACGATGCATTGTCCTTTCGAAGGACCGGGGAAAGAAAAGAATGCATGGAGGTAGGAGTTCACATAGCCGACGTAAGCCATTATGTGGCAGAAGG
>LFSY01000056.1:14557-14874 GCA_001512865.1 Rikenellaceae bacterium DTU002
TCCTGCCGGATGTCTTACGAAGAGGCCCAGGCGGTACTGGATAAGGTCCCCGGAGTGCAGACAAGTTCCGGCCCTGTCCCCGAACCTATCCGGGACGGACTGTTTTTTCTCCATGCATTGGCCCACAGGCTCAGAAAAGAACGTTTCAGCAGGGGGGCGATAGCTTTTGAAAGACCTGAAGTAAAAGTAGAAACTGATGAAAAGGGGAAACCGGTAAATATTCATGTGAAAAAGCAGCTGGACGCCCATTGGCTGATCGAAGAATTCATGTTGCTGGCCAACCGGGAAGTTGCCGAATTCATAAACAGGAAAAAAGA
>LFSY01000056.1:14933-15219 GCA_001512865.1 Rikenellaceae bacterium DTU002
ATAGCCGCTTTCAGGAATTTCGTGCATCATTTCGGATATGAAATGAAAAAAACCAAAACGGTACGGGATTATGCCAGGGAGCTGAATAAACTGCTGGAAACGGCACGCGAAAAACCCGAAGCCGGAGGTATCGTCATCATGGCACTGCGTTCCATGGCGCGCGCCCATTATACAACAAACAACGTCGGACATTACGGTTTGTCTTTTGAGCATTATACGCATTTTACCTCTCCCATAAGGAGGTATTCGGATCTGATGGTACACCGGCTGCTTTCACATTATCTGG
>LFSY01000061.1 GCA_001512865.1 Rikenellaceae bacterium DTU002
CCGGCAAGGATCCAGCAGCTGGTTCCCACTTCAAAATCGGGACGGGGTATCCAAAGAGAGGAGGCTACAGGCAGTTTGGGAAGTGATTTGGATCTGATGCAGTCTACTTTGTTTACAATCAGGCGGAAACGGTTCCCCATGTCGATGATGGTAGATGCGAGGCCTTCCCCGTCTTTGGAAGTGAATACAAGACGTGCAGGGTCGTTCTTGCCCCCGATTCCCAGGGGATGCACTTCCAGGCGCGGCTTTTTCTCTGCCAGCAGTGGAGAGACCTCCAGCATGTGAGCCTGGAGGATCGCACTCTTTTTACCGTCAAAATGAATGGTATAGTCTTCCATAAAGGAACAGCCCTTAGGCATTCCCTGGCTCATGAACCACACCGTCCGTGTGAGGGCGGCCGTTTTCCAGTCGCCTTCGGCCCCAAAACCGTATCCTTCAGCCATCAGACGCTGACAGGCCAGACCCGGAAGCTGATCCAGACCGGCCAGGTCATCAAAATTGGTAGTAAAAGCCTTGGCCCCTTTTTCTTCCAGGAACCGGCGCAGGGCAATCTCCTCACGGGCTGCCCTGAGTACCTGGGGACGGTCTTTTCCGCCTTCTTTACAATTTTCCGCAACCAGGTATTGGGATTCGTATTCGGCCACAAGTGCAGCCACTTCTTTGTCTGTAACCTTTGATTGTACGGCTACCAGTTCGGCTATGGGACAGTAATCCACATGATAGCCCAGTCGCATTTCAGCTTCCACTTTATCTCCGTCCGTAACGGCTACATTGTTCATCTGGTCCCCAAAGCGAATGATCCTCATGTCATGTGCATCGGCCCAGGCTGCGGCAACACGCATCCAGACAGCGATCTGTGCCTGTGCCTTCTCATCCTGCCAGTGGCCTGCTACCACTTTCCGGTTTTTACGCATTCGGGTTACCATATGTCCGAATTCCCGGTCTCCGTGAGCACTTTGGTTCAGGTTCATAAAGTCCATATCAATTTTATCCCAGGGGATCTCTTTGTTGAACTGTGTATGGAAATGCAGCAACGGCTTGTTAAGTGCCTGCAACCCGTGGATCCACATCTTGGCCGGGGAGAAAGTATGCATCCAGGTGATCACCCCAATGCATTTTTCGTTATTGTTTGCCTCCCTGAAGGTTGCCGTCACCTCTTTTTCAGAGTTCACGGTTCCTTTATAAACGACTTTTACGGGAAGGTTTCCTGAATCGTTCAGACCCTGTACCATTTGGTTGGAATGAGCATCCACGGCTACGACCGCATCTCCTCCGTACAGAAGCTGTGCTCCTGTTACAAACCATACTTCAAAATTTTCGAATGCCATAATTAATATATTAGATTTAGTAATTACAAAGGAAGAAAAACGGCGATGTTAGGAATGTGTCATTAAAGTCAATTTCATACAAAAATAGACCACAAATAAACCGAAAAAAAATATTTTGATCATATTTGAACAACAATTGAATATCTAAATTAATAAAAAAATGTTCAAACTATTAACGATTCCTTTGCTTTCTTTGTTGATACACGCATATCCCATTGACCCGGTGCCTTTTACGTCAGTCAAGGTAACCGACGCTTTCTGGGGTCAGCGCCTCAAGGCCAGCCGGGAGGTCACCGTACCTCTCGCTTTCAGTAAATGTGAAGAAACGGGTCGTTATGATAATTTCGTAAAAGCCGCACATCCCAGTGATGAATATGATATAAAAGGATTCTCCTTTGACGACACCGATGTGTACAAAACCATTGAAGGGGCCAGTTATTTACTGCAAACTTATCCGGACCAAAAGCTGGAAGCATACATAGACAGTGTACTGGTGCTTGTGGCTGCCGCCCAGGAACCCGACGGGTACCTGTACACGGCCCGTACCATGAATCCGGGACATCCGCACGAGTGGGCCGGGAATGCCAGATGGGAAAAGGTGGAAGAGCTTAGCCATGAGTTTTACAACCTGGGACACATGGTGGAAGGAGCCATTGCCCATTACCAGGCCACCGGAAAAAGATCGTTTCTGGACATCGCCATCCGCTATGCAGACTGTGTCTGCCGCGAGATAGGGGAAGGCCCCGGACAGGTGGTTGCCGTACCAGGTCATCAGATTGCCGAGATGGCCCTGGCTAAACTGTACCTGGTTACAGGTGATGAGAAATACCTTGAGCAGGCTAAGTTTTTTCTGGATAAACGCGGACACACTTCCCGCAAAGATGCCTACAGCCAGGCACACCTGCCTGTCATTGAGCAGGACGAGGCCGTGGGACATGCGGTACGCGCCACTTATATGTATTCCGGCATGGCCGATGTGGCCGCCCTTACCGAAGACCGTTCCTATATGGAGGCCATTGAACGGATCTGGGAAAATATAGTCACGAAAAAATACTACATCACCGGTGGAATTGGGGCGACAAGGCAGGGGGAAGCATTTGGCGCAAATTATGAATTGCCTAATATGTCGGCCTATTGCGAAACCTGTGCGGCCATTGGCAATGTATATCTGAATTACCGGCTGTTTCTGATGCACGGCCAGTCCAAGTATTTTGATGTGCTGGAACGAACTCTTTATAACGGACTTATTTCAGGTGTTTCCCTGGATGGCGGCAGTTTTTTCTATCCCAACCCGCTGGAATCTTCAGGTCAGCACCAACGCCAGCCCTGGTTCGGATGTGCCTGCTGCCCGTCCAATATCAGCCGGTTCATTCCCTCCCTCCCCGGGTATGTTTATGCTGTAAAGGACAACAGTCTGTTTGTGAATCTTTTTATGTCCAACACGGTTACTGTCAGGGTTGGCGGCAACGAAATGATCCTCAGTCAGGAAACGGATTATCCCTGGAACGGAGACGTAACGATAACGGTTGATAAAGCTACCGGCAAAAAGGTAACCTTGAAGATACGTGTACCCGGCTGGGTGCAGAACCGTCCCGTTCCTGGAGATCTGTATGCCTACCGTGACGGCAAGACACCCTCATACAGTATTCAGGTGAACGGAAAAGACGTACCGCGCACGCTTAGTGACGGGTACTATTGCATTGAAAGGAAATGGAAGAAAGGAGATCGTGTTGAGGTGCATTTCCAGATGGAGCCCAGGACCGTGACTGCCAACGAAAACGTATTAGCCGACAGAGACCGTGTGGCCGTTGAAAGAGGTCCGTTGGTCTACTGTGCCGAATGGCCCGATAATGATTTTGAATTGCAACATGTCATGATGAGCACCACTCCGGAATTCAAAACGGTTTCTGTTCCGGGAAAACTGTACGGCATTATCCAGCTGGAAACCCGGGCCCGGTTACAACCTTGTGAAGAGGAAGGCCATACGGTCTCCAAAGATGTTGCCCTTACCCTGATCCCCTATTATGCATGGGCACACAGGGGAACAGGATCCATGATGGTATGGCTCCCCCTGATGAGTAAGAACTGAACGATCATTTAACTATATATATCCTATGAACAAAAAACTTATGACCGGATGCGTTTCGCTGGTGTGCATGTTCCTTTTCTGCGCATGTGCACAGGTACCATCATCATCGGTTTCGGGATTGGATCCCGATAACTTCAAAGCAGAAAAAGACGGACAGGAGACCGGGTTGTTCATTTTAAAGAACGGTCAGGGCATGGAAGTATGTGTGACCAATTTCGGGGGGCGTGTTGTTTCCGTTATGGTTCCCGATAAGGCAGACTCGCTTCGTGACGTAGTGCTGGGTTTTGACAATGTATCCGATTATATGCAGATTCCCTCGGATTTCGGGGCTTCCATCGGAAGGTTTGCCAACAGGATAGCCCAGGGACGTTTTACGCTGGACGGGACGGTTTATGAACTTCCAAAAAACAATTTCGGACACTGCCTGCACGGCGGTCCCAACGGATGGCAATACAAAATATACGAAGTCGAAAAAGTTACGGACAATTCCATTACCCTTGTGCGGCATTCACCGGACGGAGACGAATCCTTCCCGGGAAACGTAACAGCCAAAGTTACATACAGCGTCACCACGGACAATGCCCTGGAAATAGCCTATGAGGCAACGACCGACAAGCCTACGGTTATTAACATGACAAACCATTCCTACTTCAATCTGAGCGGAGACCCCGCCAGCAGTATCCTTGACCACGTTCTGTATGTGAATGCCACATACTTCACTCCCGTAGGAAGGACTCTTATCCCTACCGGCGAAATGGTTCCTGTTGCCGGAACCCCTATGGATTTTACCAACCCCAAGGCTATTGGGAAAGATATTGACGACACCGGTTACGAACAGATCCTTTTCGGGAACGGTTTCGATCATAACTGGGTGCTCGAAACAAAGGGAGATATGTCCACCGTGGCTGCGACCCTGTTCTCGCCCCAAAGCGGGATCGTCATGGATGTATACACAGACGAACCCGGTATCCAGGTCTATTCAGGCAATTTCCTGAACGGTACCGTTCAGGGTAAAAACGGCATTACCTACCAGAGACGGTCTGCCATATGTCTTGAAACACAGCATTATCCCGATTCTCCCAATCGGCCTGAATGGCCATCAGTTATCCTGCGTCCCGGGGAAACCTATAAGAGCCATTGCACATACAAATTCAGAACAGTAACCTTTTTACGATAATTCATATGCAACAACTTGACTGGATCGTGATTGGCATTTTTGCCGTTGCTTTGGTAGGAATTGTCTTGTGGGTGGTGAAAAAGAAAGCGAATGATTCCAAAGATTATTTTCTGGGTGGCCGTGATGTTACCTGGCTTGCCATAGGGGCCTCCATTTTTGCATCCAATATTGGATCTGAACATCTTATAGGACTGGCCGGTGCCGGCGCATCGAGTGGTATGGCCATGGCACACTGGGAGATACAGGGCTGGATCATCCTGTTGCTGGGATGGGTTTTCGTCCCGTTTTATTCCCGGAGCATGGTCCTGACCATGCCGGAGTTTTTGGAACGCCGTTATAACAAGGAATCCCGCACCATATTATCGGTTATTTCCCTGGTCAGTTACGTACTTACTAAAGTGGCCGTGACGGTATATGCAGGAGGGCTTGTTTTCCAGCAGGTGTTCGGCATTGATCAGTTGTGGGGTATTGATTTCTTCTGGATCTCAGCCATAGGGCTGGTCCTGATCACGGCCCTGTATACGGTGCTGGGCGGTATGAAATCCGTGTTGTACACATCCGTGCTTCAGACCCCGATCCTGCTAATTGGATCACTTGTCATTGTGGTCCTCGGGTTAAGGGCTGTCGGTGGCTGGGAAGAGGTGCTCGCGATCTGCGGAGCGACTCCCGTTAACGAATACGGAGATACGATGGTAAATCTTATACGGAACAACAACGACCCCGATTTTCCCTGGCTGGGAGCCCTGCTGGGGTCGGCCATCATCGGGTTCTGGTATTGGTGTACCGATCAGTACATTGTACAGCGTGTCCTGTCCGGGCGTAACCAGAAGGAATCCCGCAGGGGAGCCATTTTCGGGGCATACCTTAAATTGTTGCCCGTGTTCCTGTTCCTTATTCCCGGGATGATCGCTTATGCCATGTCTCAGAAAGGCGTAACCATAAACGGACAACTATTTGTCCTCAACACGGCAGATACCGCTTTCCCGCAACTGGTGGCCACTTTGTTACCTGCCGGAATAAAAGGTATGGTTGTATGCGGGATTTTGGCAGCACTCATGAGTTCACTGGCATCGCTGTTCAATTCGTCGGCAATGCTGTTTACCATAGATTTTTATAAACGTTTCAAACCCGAAACCCCGGAGAAAAAACTGGTCCGCATTGGACAGATAGCAACTGTAGTGATTGTGGTCCTGGGGATTTTATGGATACCGGTCATGCGCAGCATCGGCGATGTCCTCTATTCTTACCTGCAGGACGTTCAATCGGTTCTGGCTCCCGGTATTGCCGCCGCATTCCTGATGGGGATCATATGGAAACGTACCAGTGCCAAAGGCGGTATGTGGGGATTGATCACGGGTTTTGTGATAGGACTAACGCGCCTGGGAGCTAAAGTGTTTTATACCAGTGTCGATACGGCCAATCAATCAGGTCTTTTCTACAGTGTTTTCTACGAGACCAACTGGCTGTTCTTCTGCGGCTGGATGTTCCTTTTCTGTATTCTGGTGATCGTGCTTGTGAGTCTTTTTACCAGAGCACCCCAGCCGGCCCTGATCCAGGGGTTGGTCTTCGGAACTGCCACAGATAAGGAAAAAGCCGAAACAAGAGCCAGCTGGAATACCTGGGATATTATTAACACGTTGATTATTCTGGGAATAACTGCTGCTTTCTATTGGTATTTTTGGTAATTTAGCACCATGTTAGCATCATTAAAAGAACAAGTATTCAAAGCCAATCTCATGTTGGTGGAACATGGTCTGGTGATCTTTACCTGGGGAAACGTTTCAGCCATAGACCGTGAAAGCGGTCTGGTAGTCATCAAACCTTCAGGAGTAAGTTACCGGGCCATGACCGCCGCCCAAATGGTAGTTGTCAACCTGGAGGGAGAGGTCGTGGAGGGGGATCTGAGGCCATCCTCGGATACCCCCACGCACCTTGCCCTGTACCGCGCTTTCAAAGGAATCGGAGGCATAGTCCATACCCATTCGGTGTATGCTACTTCCTGGGCGCAGGCCGGTGTTGACCTTCCCAATATCGGTACGACCCACTCGGATTATTTTCACAAGGCCATACCCTGTACCGCCGGTATGAGGGAAGAGCAGATCAAAGGCAATTATGAGTGGGAAACCGGGAATGTGATCGTTGAATGTTTCAGGGATATGGATCCAGTGCATACGCCCGCGGTGCTTGTAAAGAATCACGGTCCGTTTACCTGGGGACCAGATCCGTTCAAAGCGGTGGAGAACGCCGTTGTTCTGGAACAGGTAGCCAAAATGGCGGCCGTGGCATATGCCATCAATCCGTCTTTGGAGATGGATCCGTTGCTTATTGAAAAGCATTTTGAACGTAAACACGGACCGGGAGCTTATTATGGGCAAAAATAACTTTCTGACAAACATGAGAAAGGGTGTTCCCGCTTTGTTTACTTTTTTAATATTCCTGTGTTCAGTACCTGTTATGCAGGCCCAGAGTCCCTGTAGTGACAATGGGGACGGTACATTTACCAATCCTGTGATTCCCGCCGATTTTCCCGATCCCGATGTCATACTGGTAGGTGACACGTACTACATGGTTTCGACCACCATGTTCGTGTTCCCGGGGGTTACCGTGCTCAAATCTCACGACCTTGTAAACTGGGAATATTGCAGTAATGCCGTACCGCGGTTTGATTACGGTCCCTGTTACAATCTGGACGGCTGTAACCGCTACAGGCACGGACAATGGGCGACCAGTTTCAGGTATCATGACGGGACCTTTTATTTACTGTTTATTACGCTGGATGAAGGAGGATTTCTTTGTTCGGCAACAAAGGCCGAAGGCCCCTGGGAAATCAGGAAATTGCCTCAGGGGTTTTACGATCCGGGCCTTTTTTTCGATGATGACGGACAGATCTATGTGGCTCACGGCTATGGGGATATAAGCATTACCCCGCTGGATGAGCACTTTTCCCCTGCAGGCCCCGATTCCCTGGTTTACACCGGCACCATACGCCACGGGCTTGAAGGCACACACGTATATAAGATAGACGGTTATTATTACCTGTATTGTACATACGGGGGCCGGGACGGGATCCAGGTGGCATTACGCTCCCGGAACATTTACGGACCATACGAAGAGAGAATTGTATTACGCGACACTGTCCCCGGAGTTACTTTTGGAGTTCACCAGGGAGCGCTCATCCAGACGCAGACCGGAGCATGGTGGACTATGCTTTTTGTGGACAGCGGTCCGTTGGGGCGATTCCCCTCTTTACAACCGGTCAGCTGGGTGGATGGATGGCCGGTGGCCGGTATTGACGGCAAAGGCGTGATCACTTCTAAGAAGCCCGATGTAGGTAACGTTTTCCCGGTAACACAATTTCCCACATCAGATGACTTTAATCAGGCTGCCTTAGGTATGCAATGGGGATGGAACCACAACCCCCATCCCGATAAATGGTCCCTGACCCATCGTCCCGGTTACCTTCGTTTGCATACCGTGAAGGTGGTTCAGGATCTGAGGGAAGCTCCCAATACACTTACCCAAAGACCTTTCGCACACTACGACAAAGCCATTCCGACCATTGGAACGACAAAAATGGAAGCGGCAGGTATGAATGATGGAGATATAGCCGGTATGACGGTATTTCAGGACCCGTATGCCTATATTGCCGTTAAGCAGGAAAATGGTATCAGGCAACTGATTATGGTCAATAACGGGGAAGTGATCGCTTCTGTTCCGTTAAGATCAACAACTGTATACCTGAAAGCCATTTTGTCAAACGCTACGGAAAGTGCATGCTTTCAGTACAGTTACGACAACAAGGTGTTTCATCCGATCGGGAATGACCTGAAAATGAAATTTAGCCTGACCGTCTTTACTGGGAACAAATTCGGGTTGTTTAATTATGCTACCGGGGAACCGGGCGGTTATGCGGATTTTGACTGGTTTACCATGGATTAACAACTTTATGCCAGCAATTTACTATGGTACGTGGAGTAATATTAGCCGCCTTTCTTGTTTTCATCACCCATACCCGGGCAGACGCTCAACAGGGATCTGATCTGAAACTGTGGTATGACAAACCGGCAACGCGATGGGTGGAAGCATTGCCTGTCGGGAACGGTCGTCTGGGGGCTATGGTGTATGGCGATCCTTGCTGCGAAACATGGCAGCTGAATGAAAATACGGTCTGGGCCGGGCAACCGAACCGCAATGACAATCCCGACGCCAGAGAAGCTTTGCCTGAGGTCAGAAGGTTGATCTTCAGTCAGCAATTCAGCGAAGCACAGGCTTTAATAGATCAAAAATTCATCACCAAAACGTCTCACGGGATGCCTTACCAGGCAGTGGGCAACCTGCGTCTCTTTTTCCCGGGCCACGAAAATTTCTCTGATTATTACCGCGAACTTGATCTGGAAGATGCCACGGTTTCCTCCAGTTATAAGGTCAATGAGGTAACCTGTCAAACCCGGGTGTTCGCTTCTTTCCCGGATCAGGTGATCGTGGGCCGGATCACCGCAGACAAGGCCGCTGCTTTGCATTTTTCCGTTACCATGGAGTCATTTCCCGGGACTGAGCTGTCCGCAGAGGGAGCAGACCAGCTTGTCTTATGCGGAACAACAAGTGATTTTGAAGGAGTTAAAGGAGCTGTGAAGTATTGTGCAAGGATCAGGATCGTGACAAAAGGAGGTTCAGTGACCGCGAGTGACTCCGTTTTGACAGTAAAGGGTGCCGATACGGCAACCGTATATGTATCAATGGCCACGAATTTTGTCAAGTACAATGACCTGGGAGGAAATGCACATGAAAAATCGGCCGCATACCTGGATCGGGCTTTGCAGAAAAGCTACGATGGTATCCTAAAAGATCATCGTGAAGACTACCGGAAATATTTCGACCGGGTACACCTGGATCTGGGCACTACCCGGGCTGCCAACAGGCCGACGGATGAACGTCTGGAAAAATTTGCGACGGAAGACGATCCGCAGCTGGTCGCCTTGTATTTCCAGTTCGGGCGATATTTATTGATCTCTTCTTCCCGGCCCGGAGGTCAGCCGGCCAATTTGCAGGGAATCTGGAACGACCGGCTTTTTCCCCCGTGGGACAGCAAGTATACGGTGAACATCAACACGGAAATGAATTACTGGCCGGCGCAGATCACCAACCTTGCCCATTTGGACGAGCCGCTGATCCGTATGACTGATGAACTCTCACATACCGGAAAGCAAACGGCCCGGGATATGTACGGGGCCCGGGGCTGGGTGCTTCACCACAATACCGACATCTGGAGGATCAACGGTCCGGTTGACGGCGCCTTCTGGGGCATGTGGCCCATGGGAGGGGCGTGGCTTTCCCAGCATTTGTTCGATAAATACCTGTATAACGGGGATGAGGAATACCTGGAAAAGATCTATCCTGTGATACAAGAGGCCTCCCGTTTTTTTCTGGATTTTCTGACCGAAGAACCGCAACACAACTGGCTGGTGGTAGCCCCGTCGGTTTCCCCGGAGAATGCTCCCGCCGTACATCCTGAGTATTCCGTTACGGCGGGAGCCACCATGGACAACCAGCTGGTAGCAGATCTTTTTGTAAAAACCATGGAAGCCGCCCGGATCCTGAAAATCGACAAAGGTCTGTCTGACAGCATTTTTACGGCCCTGGACCGGTTGCCACCCATGCAGATCGGTTCATGGGGACAATTGCAGGAATGGATGGAAGATTGGGACAATCCCGATGATAAACACCGTCACGTGTCTCATTTATACGGGTTATATCCTTCCGGCCAGATATCTCCTTTCAGAACGCCTGAACTGGCTCGTGCAGCCAAAACATCTTTGATGGCCAGGGGCGACGAATCCACGGGCTGGTCCATGGGCTGGAAGGTGAATTTGTGGGCCAGGTTACTGGACGGAGATCATGCCTACAAACTTATAACGGATCAGCTGACGCCTGCCTTATCATCCGATGGAAGACCCCGCGGAGGCACCTATCCAAACCTTTTTGATGCCCATCCTCCGTTCCAGATAGACGGCAACTTCGGCTGTACGGCGGGTATTGCCGAGATGCTGCTCCAAAGCCATGACGGAGCCGTACATTTGTTACCCGCACTGCCCGCGGTCTGGAAAAGCGGCTCGGTCAGGGGCCTGATGGCCCGCGGTGGATTTGAAATCGACATTTCATGGGAGGACGGGATCCTGAACTCGGCAACCATCAGATCCTCTCTGGGAGGAGTTTGCCGCTTGCG
>LFSY01000027.1 GCA_001512865.1 Rikenellaceae bacterium DTU002
CATTCATCCTCAAGGCTGTTTTTTTGGGGTAAACCTGCGAACCGGGAACAGGTAATGAAGCCTGCATGGCAATGAATAAACTCCGCATAAAGGAAGCAGGTAGTAAGGCCGGAAACAGGTAATATAATTTTCTGCAGCCGGACTGTATGTGTTTTTACATCTGGAATTCCAAGATGCCCCCCGCCATAATGTCTTTAAAATCTATATAAAACTTGTCATAGGGCTTTCCGTTCAGTCGAACACTTTTTACGCGCCAGTTTTCCGGGCCGTTGTTATGTGCCACTATGGTAAAGGTTTTGCCCTTTCCTACGTGAATAACCGCTTTATCCATAAGGGGTGAGCCAAACACATAGCGGCCCCCGGCCGGTTCTACCTGGTAAAATCCCAGGGCCGAGAGGATGTACCAGGCCGACATCTGTCCGACGTCTTCATTACCGCTCAGTCCGTCGGGCGTATTGCCGTACATCGAGGTGAGGATCCGGCGGACAAGGGCAGCGGATTTTTCCGGCTGCCCCGCAAAGGCGTACATATAAGCGATATGGTGGCTGGGCTCGTTGCCGTGGGCGTACTGCCCTATCAGTCCTGAAATATCAGGCGACGCATCTTCTCCCAGGTCTCCCTCAGCCAGAAAAAGGGAATCGAGTTTTTCAAGAAAAGGTTCCCTGCCCCCAAAAAGTTCCATCAGGCCCGGAATATCGTGCGGTACAAGCCAGGTATACTGCCAGGCATTCCCCTCGGTATAGTCGTCGTCCCTGTGGGAAGAGCGGAAAGGTGAAAAAGGTTCCCTGAACTGCCCGGTGGAAGAACGGCCCCGCATAAAACCGGTGGCGGGGTCGAATAAATGAACGTATGCTTTACTGCGCCGGGTGAACAGTTCTTCACCCTCAGCATCGCCAGTCACGGCCGCCACCTGTGCCACACACCAGTCCGCCAGGGCATATTCCAGGGTTTTGGCCACGGTCTCGTGCCCCGGATCCTTATCGAAGGGAATGTACCCGTATTGTTTATACCACTCCAGCCCGCGCTCATCCCTCATAGCCGACAGCTTCATAGCCTCATAGGCCCGGGCCGGATCGCCGGCGTACCCCTTCAGAACCAGATCTGCCAACACCGGAATGCCGGGATTCCCCACCATACAGTCTGTTTCGTTTCCCATCAGATGCCAGACAGGCAACTTGCCCTGTGAATCGTAAATGTCGAGCATGGTAAGAAAAAAATCTGCCATCTTTTCAGGATGGATGATCGTGGCAAGAGGATGGGCAGCACGATAGGTGTCCCACAATGAAAAGGTGGTGTATTTTGTAAATCCGCCGGGCAGGTCATGATCACAAAAAAGCGAGGGTGCTATCATGGTGTGGTACAGGGCTGTATAAAATATTTCCCTGGCTGCCGGATCGGTGGTCTGATAATCTATTCTGGAAAGCTCCCTGTTCCAGGCCTTGTCGGCTGCCTTTACCGATGCTTTGAAATTCCATCCGGGCAATTCGTGTTCCAGGTTGGCCCGGGCTTTTTCCATGGATTCGGGAGACAAGGCCACTTTGACCAACACCTCTCCGTTTACGGGAACATCAAGCCATACCCTGGCGTACGTTTTTCGCGTCGTCAGGCTGCTCCCGGCAACCGGGGTGGTTCCTTCAAACAGTTCCACGTCAAGGACAGGCACAGAAAAAACGGCCATAAAGTATATTTCCTGGTGACGTGCCCAGCCTGAAGATATCCTGTACCCCCTGACTGACCTGTCCCCGTCCCATTCCAGGTGCCCCTCCACGGGACTGTCCCAGCCTATGCCGTGTTCCAGGTCTATCACAACACCCGCAGGCTGATTGTTCTCCGGAAATGTATACCGGTGAAAAGCCACCCTGTGCGTTGCTGTCATGCAGGCTTTGATTCCGCTTTCTTCCAGCTCCACTGCGTAATACCCCGGACGCACCTCTTCCCTGTCATGGGAAAAACGGGCACAAAGCCCTTCGCGATCGGTCACTACATCGCCGGCAAAAGGCATCAGCATTATATCGCCAAGATCGCCGATCCCCGTTCCGCTCAGATGCATCTGGGCAAAGCCTATGATCGTGGAGTCTGAATAATGGTATCCCGAACACCAGTCCCACCCCTGACTGTACTGGACCGGACCGGCCTGTACAAGACCAAAAGGCACATTGGCCCCGACAAATACATGACCGTGTCCGCCACTGCCAATCAGAGGATTAACATATTGAGTATACGGTACAGTACAGCCCCCTGCCGTCATAAGACCGGAGACCAGAAGCATTCCTAAAGAAAAACCGGGAAATTTCATAATCTGGTAATTTTCCGAAATATAGGAATTTTGACGTTTTTTAATTTTAAGATACCTTTACAAAATAATCCGTTTCATCATGAAAAGACATATTCTTATTTCGATTGCAGCATGTATTGTTTTTTTGCTTACCGGTTGCAACCCCGACGTACCCTATACGAAAGGAACCGGTATGTATCCCGGAGACCCCTCGGAAGATTTCGCTCCCATCCTGAAAGAAGATGACGGCACTTACCGGAATATTGCAAAGAACCGTATTACATACCATTCTTCCAGTTACGATTACAACCTTACGGGACAGCTGGCAACCGACGGGATCATTACAGATTCAACTCCCGCGAGGATTCAGGTATCCGATCAGAACGGCGTGCTGAAAAAAAGAGAAAAGGAATGGCTTTTTGACGGCAAGGTCGATTCCAAATACAGAATGAGAGGAGAAGAGGTCTTTATGCAGTTGGAACTTACAGGAAGGGTCCCTGTCGTTACCTCCATGGAGCTGACCGGACAAGTGACCTATGATCCCGCAAAGACAACACGTTACCAGGTATCCTGTTACGGCTCGGCCGATGGAGAATCCTGGGACCTGATAAAACAAGAAAACGGGAGGGGGCTTCCCGGCAACGAAAGACCCAATCCCTATGCCCAGTGGGCCAATATGCCGGCCCCTCCGGCACCGGCAGGACCTCAGCCCTCATTTGCCTTTTCTTTTGCCCCGCCCA
>LFSY01000120.1:0-6646 GCA_001512865.1 Rikenellaceae bacterium DTU002
TTTTCAGTCCGTTTACATTTTTCTGTCAGGAGGGGTGCCGGGCAGCGGCTCAAAAGACTTGAGTTCTTCAAGGAGGACTTCTATGGCCTTGTTCAGCTGTGCATCGTTCCCCAGAAAATCTTCAAAAGGATTGATATCCACTTCAATATCGGGGTCAACCCCGTATCCTTCTATGATCCATTCCCCTTCCGTGGAATAGGAGGTGAAGAAGGGAGTGCGGACATCCTGTCCGTCCAGGTATCTCCTGGAACCCGAGATGCCCACTATGCCGCCCCAGGTGCGCATACCTATCAGTTTCCCCAGTCCCAGCTTTCGGAATCCGTAGGGGAACAGGTCTCCGTCAGACATGGAATACTTGTCTATAAGACACACTTTGGGGCCCGTGTGGGTCTCATTCGGAACAGGGACGTTGGTACCGTTGCGGTACATGTTCATCCGGTATGCTTCACGGGCGAGCCTTTCCAGGATCAGGGGGGAGACATTCCCGCCCCCGTTCATGCGGTCATCTATGATCAGGGCCTTTTTATCCAGCTGGGAGTAAAAGAGCTTGGTGAACATATCCAGGCCGGCCATACCCATATCCGGAATATGGATGTACCCAATCTGCCCGTTGCCTGCCTTGTTGACCTTGCGGATGTTTTCCTGAACCCATTGGTAGTAGATCAGGGCCGATTCGTCGGCAACAGGTTTTACATATACTGTACGGGCACCGGTTTTTGACGGGGTCCCGTTCACTTTCAAAGCCACAGTCTTTTCTGCTTTCCCCACCAGAGCTTCGTAGATCACCTTCAGGGGAGCACAATCCACCCCGTCAACCTCCAGGATGTAATCTCCTTCCGAGATGTTCACTCCTCCGTCGCGGAACGGGGAACGCAGGGATTTGTCCCAGTTCTCTCCTTCGAATATTGTGGTGACGCGGAAAGCCCCGGAGGGATCCTTTTCGAACTTCGCGCCCAGCAAACCCATTTTGACCCTTTCCGGACCGGGAGTGTCGGAAGGCGAGGTAACGTAACAGTGACCGACGTTGAGCTCCGAGATCATTTCTCCGATTACATAAGTCAGATCGTGCCGGTGTTTAACATATGGCAGCAGAACCTCATATTTTGCGCGTATCCCTTCCCAATCCCGTCCGTGCATGGTGGGCAGGTAAAAATGATCCCTGTAGACGCGCCAGGTCTCCCGGAAGATCTGTTCCCACTCGGCCGGATAATCTGCAAAAACCTGCACATCCTCCAGGCTTACTTTTTTGTCCGCTTTCCAGGCGGGTGCTCCCACGACAAAGAGATCCCTTCCGTCCTGAACAAGTATTTTCTTGCCTGAAGGAGCGTATGCCAGCGGCATTCCTTTCACCACAGAGGATTCTTTCATGTCGCTGAGTCCTATCTTTTTGATCTCCCTCCTGTTCCAGAAATAAAGATCTCCGTCCACAACGGCTAAGAGATGGTAGGTCCCGGGCTCCAGGGGCAGGGCCGAGGCTCTTTCTACAATCCCGTCCAGATCAACGCGTAGAGTCATCTTTTCCGGGGTTGTCTTTTCTTCCTTTTCGTCCTTGCGTTTTTTTGTTTCCGTCCTGGCCGGAGTCTCGTCGCCAGGTACGGCAGCCTTAAATTCAACGGCCTTCAGGGCGGTGGGATCGGGGGTGTCAGCCGACAGGGGGATGACAAAGACATAACTCGACAAATTGTAAGAGGCATTCCATTCCACCTGATTGTAGGAGGCCCTGAAGTCTCTGTAAGAAGTAAAGAAAAGGTATTTGCCGTCAGAGGAGAAGATCCCTGAACCGGAATCGTACCAGGGACTGGTGACAGGGTAGGAAATATTATCATCCACATTGTACAGATACACCACACTCATCCGGTTCTCTGCCTGCGTAGCGTAAGTGATCCACTTCCCGTCGGGAGAAATGTCGTAATTCCGGAGGGCGTTGTAAGGAGTCTGCAACACCTTCCGGGAAGTGCCGTTGGCCGTATGGGCAAACCAGAGCTCACGTTTTTCCGTAGTAAAATATAAACCTTCGGAATCAGGAGCCCAGGAAAGATTCTCAGGATAACCGTCAATAAATTGGGTCAGTTGCCTTGCAGCGGAGGGATCGTCATACGGCATCACATAGAGCTGGTACTCTCCCGAGACGTCCGAGAACCAGGCTAAATGTCTGCCGTCGGGAGACCATGCCGCATTCCGTTCATGTGCACCGGGAGTGCGTGTCAGATTGTACGTGACGCCTTCTGTGCCGGGAACGGAGAATACTTCTCCCCTGGCAGTCACAAGGACCCTTTCTCCGTTAGGGGAGAGAGAATATCCGGATGCCTGAGCTGCCACGTCCAGCAGACGTGTTCTGGCATAGAGGTTTTCGTCGTTTATCGCAATGTCGGCTTTGCCCAGGCTGCCTGATCTCACATCAAAGACATAGATATATCCCCCGTTCTCAAAAACGATATGTTCCTGAGAAGCAGATGGGAATTTAATGTCGTAAGTATCGAAACGAGTCACTTTTTCTGTGCTTCCGGTTTCCGTGTCATAACGGAACAGGTTCATAATGGAATCCCGGTCCGAAATGAAATAAATATCGGAGCCAATCCACATGGGAAAAATATCCTGTGCGTTATCTCCCCCGCCGGCCGTAATGTTCTCCAGTTGCGTTGTTCCCAGTTTATTCACCCAGATATCGTCAGCCTGACCTCCTTTGTAGTATTTCCAGGTGCGGAATTCGCGAAACATCCGGTTCAGGGCAAGGTATTCCCCGTCAGGGGAGAAAGAGCAGAAACCGCCTTCGGAGGTAGGGATCTGGTACAGTTCTCCTCCCTCGGCCGGAACGGTAAACAGGTGTGCCCGCATGCCCGAGAAACTGTACCAGCGGGAACGGAACACCACTTTTTTCCCGTCAGGAGTCCATCCCATTACAATGTTGTTCGGACCCATGCGGTCGCCTATGTTGTCTCTGTCCAAAGTGGCTGTATATGTCAACCGCCTGGGCTCGCCACCGGTTACGGGGACGGTGTATACTTCCGTATTGCCGTCGTATTGTCCTGTAAAGGCAATCGTTTTTCCGTCGGGTGAAATTTTCGGGAACACTTCGTATCCCACATGAGATGTAATTCGGGAAGCGGATCCTCCTTCCAGTGGGACAGTGTAAATATCTCCGGAATAGGAGAAAGCGATTATGCCTTTACCCACAGAGGGAAAACGGAGGAGGCGAGCCTCATTTTGCGCTCCCAGCAAGGTAGAGAGGGATCCAAGGAATAAAGCGGTCAATAGTAATTTGAATTTCATAATCAAGATCATTTGGGTTGTCTGCCCGTAAAGTTAAAAAAGATGTTCCAAGAGGCATAATTCTTTGTATATTTACTGTACATTTAACAAAACCATTATGTCAAAATTTATTCAGGAGTTCAAACAGTTCGCGCTTAAGGGCAATGTGGTCGACATGGCCGTTGGTATTATCATCGGGGCGGCTTTCGGGAAGATCGTATCATCTCTTGTAGCTGATTTGCTTATGCCTTTGGTAGGGGCACTTGCCGGTGGTGTCAATTTTACGGACTGGAAATGGATTATAGCCGCGGAAAGGCCAAGCATGTTGGATCCCGACATCCTGTTGCCCGCCGTTACTGTGAATTACGGGAATTTCCTGCAGGTACTCATTGATTTTATCATCATTGCTTTCTGCGTGTTCCTGCTGATCAAGGGCATCAACAAGCTTTCTAACCTTAAGAAGAAAGAAGCAGTACAGGAAGCCCCTGCTCCTGCTCCGGAACCCGAACCTTCGCGTGAGGAAGTTCTTTTAACCGAGATCCGCGACCTGCTCAAGAAGTAGATCCCTCCCGGAAAGGGTCCACGTGTACGATCACGTACGTTTCAGGGCCGAATTCCCGGAGAAGCCTCTGTTCGATGGCTTCGGCAATGTCATGGGATTCATTCACTGTCAGGAAGCCGTCCAGGCGGATATCCAGCTGGATGGCTCTTGCGTTGCCTATGTGTCTTGTTTTGAGTTTGTGAGGATCTCTGACAACAGGAAACTCGTTTGTGATGATTTCCAGGATTCTTTTTTCCTCTTCCCGTGGCAGGGATCGTTCCATCAGTTCCTCAAGAGCGGGTTTCAGCAATTTAAAGGCGACCCTCAGGATAAGTATCCCCACGAAGATGGCGGCCACCGGATCCAGTATTCGCCATTTTTCACCCAGAAAGTAGGCCAGACCGATACCGGTCAGGGTAGCCACAGAGGATAACGCATCTGACCGGTGATGCCAGGCATTGGCGATCACGGCGGGAGAATTCANNCACCCGCCTGCCTTGTAAGTACGTGTACCAATACAATATTTCTTTTGTTACAATAGACAGTGCCGCAGCCCACAGGGCAATCTGGCCGGGACGTTCGGGAATAAGCTCTCTTGTAAGTATGGCCAGTATGGTTTTGACGTTGCCCCACATCAGCTCCAGAGCGACAAACACCAGAATGATACCTACCAGGAACGTGGCAAGGGTTTCAAATTTGCCGTGTCCGTAACGGTATTTTTCGTTGGCCGGTCTGACTGAAACTTTCACAAAGATCAGGACAATCACGTCTGTGAGGAAATCAGAGATTGAATGTATGGCGTCAGCGATCATGGCCCCGCTGCGACCCAGAATCCCGGCTGCCATTTTCCCGGCAGACAACAGGAGGTTTGTAAAGAATCCCACCCAGGTTACACGGGCGATGGTCTTTTCACGTTTTTCCTTTCCGGTGGAACTCTTCATGTTCTCACAAGCTTATAAACCATTGAGCGATACGGTCTGCATAGGTACGGGAAACGGGTATATCGGGGATTTTGTCGGTTCCCAGGTCAAGTACGATGCCGTTCCGGGTGCGTTTGGCAATTTTCACCTGGTCCAGGTTTACCATGAAAGAACGGTGGCACCTGACAATCCTTGTTTGGGAAAAACGATCTTCCATTTCTTTAAGTGTGTTGCGTATCAGGTATTTGCTCACTCCCGTTTTTGAAATGTACCATATTGACACATAATTGTCAGCAGACTCCATAAACAGGAGAGAATCTTTTTTTATGGACAACTGCAGTTCTCCTTTTTCATCCCGAAAGCTTAGGATCTCACCGGCAGTACCTCCTTCTTCCCGATTCCGTTCCTCTTCCAGTTCCCTTACGCGGCGGGACTTTTCCTGCCAGGAAAAGAATAAGAGTGAAATGATATACGGGAGGAGCAATATGAGACTTGTATTGGTTACAGAGGACCGGTACACCTCCCAGAAATCCCGGGTCTCATCCAGTGTATAGGAATACAAAGTATAGAAAAGCGACATGTAGAAAATTTCGCCGCTCACCCATATTATATATTCCCAGTAGGTCAGGGTCCTTTTTTTTGTGTAGTAGAACATGATGATCCTGCTGATAACCACGACAAGGACCCCGGTAAGGATGATAAGGCTTGAGTAAAGAAAATATTCAAATTGCGTGATCGGATACCACCTGGAAGATTCGAAGGGTTTGTAAATGTTAATGAACAGGAGCGCGAAAATAGCGGTAAATACCACCAGGAGGGTCAGGTTGGATCTTTTGTAAATAAAAGGAGGAATTTTTCTTCGCATGATGCTCATAATGCAAAGGTATAATTTTACCCCAAATATGTACGGTCCGTCCCTTAGGGGACATTTTTATCCCAAGACTTCTGCGGTCATCCCTTTTTTTTGAATACCATCGAACAATGCACTTGCTTTGGATCATGGAACATACGAAAGAACTGAGTACCCTGTTTTCTTATGACCGGATTGTTACGTATCCTTCCGGGACCCTGATGAGTCTGCCTTTTATGTTTACCCGGCAATTGGGAACAAAAGAGATTTTCCGCATCCAGGAACATATGGCGGTGGCCCCTTTTTGTCCCTCCCCGGATCCGGACATCAATGAAAACAGACAATTCAAGTACGTGGTTTTTGTTCCGTCCGGCGCAACACGTTTTAACAGGGCCATCATACTTCTGCACGGTTTGAATGAACGTTCCTGGGACAAATATCTTTCATGGGCAGAAGATCTGGTGAGGACCTGCGGGGTGCCGGTTGTCTTATTCCCCATCGCTTTTCACATGAACAGGACCCCGGCAACATGGTATGCTCCCAGATGGTTACAACCCTGGCTCAGCCGCAGGAAACAGGAGATACGCAACCTTTGTAACGCTTCTTTCCTGAACCTGGCCCTGAGTTCCCGTTTGTCGGTAAGTCCCTTGCGATTTTACAGTTCCGGTCTGGAGTCGGCCTTCAACCTTACCCAACTTATTATGGACATGAAAAACGGAGCACACCCTCTTTTCAAAGAGAACGTACAGGTAGATTTTTTTGCCTATTCCATCGGAGCGCTTCTGGCGCAGGTACTGCTGATGGCAGATCCCCGAAAATGCCTGGGAACCTCAAAGCTTTTTGCTTTTTGCGGAGGGTCCGTATTTGAAAGGATGAACGGGAATGCCCGGGATATCATTGACCAGGAAGCCTATCAGAAGATCAGGAATTTCTATCTGCAGGATTTTCTTGCCGAAGATCCTGCCGTGAAGGACCCATCCGGGTCATCCGGTTATGGATTTGAAGAAGCTTTCCGTTTGCTGATCCCGTCTGTTGAACAAACGGGAAAACGCGGATCTTTTTTTGATGCAGGGACGAAAAGGATCC
>LFSY01000120.1:6722-10077 GCA_001512865.1 Rikenellaceae bacterium DTU002
TATACACACCAGACTCCTTTTCCGGAGAACGGGAAAATCCCCCCTGAAGAACTTTCAGTCTCCTTCCGCTCTGTTTTTGACAGGGCAGCCGTTTTACTGGCCTGATGCCTCAGAGTCTTATGGCGAATTTCTTCAGCCGCTGATCGAGCAAATCCCCGGGAATGATCTTTTTTATTGTGTCGGCTACGGCATTCAACAGCCTTTCCCTGATAAAGTCCCGATAAACTACCAGGGATATTTCCCTGACAGGAGGAGGGGAGAGCACCGGACGGACATGTTGCCGCTGATCTTTTGTAAGCATGGGCACATGCAGCTGGGGTATCAGCGTGTACCCGCCGTTGATGTCAATGATCCGTATCAGGTTGTCTATGCTGCCGGCCTCGTATACCTGTTTTTCTACAGGGGAATTTTCAGTGCAGAAATTGAATACCTGGTTTCTCAGACAATGGCCTTCCTGAAGCACCCATAAATGTTGAAGAGGGAGTTCGCCGGCAGAAAGTTTTTGTTTTGAATAATTGGGGTCGGAAGGGGAGACATACGCAAGAAATGTTTCGTAATACAACGGGATCTCCAGGATATCGGGATCCATGAGCGGGGTGGCCAGAACGCCCATATCCAGCCTGGCCGACTTCAGATCACGGATGATCTCGTCTGTACGCATTTCAAGTATGCTGACTTCCGTCTGCGGAAAATTTTCCCCGAATATCCCTATGAACGAAGGAATAATGTAGGGTGCGACCGTGGGAATGATGCCCAGGTTGAAACGGGTTGTTAACAGGTTCCTGGCCGTACTTACGATTTCTTTCAGTTGCAGTGTGTGCTGCAACACCATCCGAGCCTGGTGCAGGATGTTCTCGCCGGCCGGTGTCGGTTGTACCGGATGCCTGGAGCGGTCAAAGATCCGGACATCCAGTTCCTCTTCCAGCCTGGCGATCATGGCACTCAGGGTTGGTTGCGAAACATGGCATGCTTCCGCCGCCTTTACAAAATGCCTGTGGCGGTCCAGTGCCACTATGTATTCAAGCTGCTGCAATGTCATCAGGCAAATATATAGAAAAATATCTATAATTAGATAGATAAAATCTGTTTGATAAATATAGGGGGCTCCCTTACCTTTGTACCCGTAAAGAGAAACAAATAATTCTAAACTATATAAAATGGAAACTTTAGATTACATCACACTAAACAAGAAGGGAATAGTCCCGGTTGTAGAGGAACTTCAAAAACTGCTGGCCGACATTCAGGTATTTTATACGAACCTGAGAGGCTTTCACTGGAATGTCAAGGGAAAACAATTTTTCATGCTGCATGAGAAGTTCGAGGAAATTTATGACGACATGAATGAAAAAGCCGATGAGGTGGCCGAAAGAATTCTGATGCTGGGTCATACCCCGGCCAACAACTATAGTGAATATTTAAAAATATCAGAAATTAAGGAGGTAAGCGGAGTTACTGAAGGGAAAGCAATTCTGGGCATGATTCTGGATTCTTTCAGAAAATTGATGATCAGAGAAAGAAAAGTGCTCACACTGGCAGGGGAGGTTAATGATGAAGTCACCGTAGCCGTTATGAGCGATTACCTGAAAGCACAGGAAAAGACCGTATGGATGCTGGTGGCAACGCTTGATGATTAAAAAATATAAACATTTTTAAACCGAATATCATGGAACACATAAATAACGTAACCCAATCACGTCCGATTCCCAGGATCGGAGAACCGGCACCTCAGTTCAAAGCCATTACGACGCAGGGGGAAATAAATTTCCCATCAGATTATAAGGGAAAATGGGTCATTCTTTTCAGCCACCCGGCCGATTTCACACCTGTATGTACGTCCGAGTTCATGACCTTCGCATCTATGGAGAAGGATTTTAAAGAGTTGAACACAGAACTGGTGGGATTGTCTGTTGACGGTCTTTACAGCCACATAGCCTGGCTCAGGACCATCAAGGAGAAGATCGAATACAAAGGAATGAAAAACGTGGAAGTCAATTTTCCGCTCATTGAGGATATAACCATGGAAGTGGCCAATCTTTACGGAATGCTTCAACCCGGAGAGAGCAATACAAAAGCTGTCCGCGCCGTTTTCTTTATTGATCCCAAGGGGATCATACGAACCATCATTTATTATCCGTTATCATTAGGCCGTAACTTTGACGAGATCAAGCGTGTCCTTATAGGACTGCAGACGGCCGATGAATTCAAAGTAGCCCTTCCTGCCGACTGGCGGCCGGGAGACGATGTGATCGTACCTACTGCAGGTTCCTGCGGTCAGGCAAAAAGCAGGCTCGAAGTTCCTGAAGAGGGCGTCACCTGTTACGATTGGTTCTTTTGCACCAAAAAACTTGAGAAAGAGAAAGTGGAGAAGGCCTTATGGAAGAAAAAATAGTTTAGATTTATTAATTTCCTGATTCAAGGCAAAAGAGCGTACACCGCGCGCATTGGTTTGCAATGCGCGCTTTTTTATTAATTTTGACAAAAATACAAGCTATATGGAAGAAGACTACCTGATCTGTTATTGCAACGAAGTATTCAAGAGTACTATTGTAAATGTAATTAAGGAAAAAGGCCTTAAAACCGTAGAAGAAGTAGGCCATGAAACAGGCGCCGGACAGGTATGCGGACAATGCCAGCCCGACATCCAGAAACTACTGGATGAACTGAATGGATAAAAAGATCCCTGTTGTCATCAAGGCAGGAGGGATTTCATTTTTTTCGCAACAAGATGGCTGGCGAATCCGGGGCTCAGACGATACAGTAGATTCAACATCCTGGAGTCTTTTCCTACAAATATCCTTTCTTCCTTTTTTTCCATCCCGTCAATGATCATGTCGGCTGCTTTGCCGGGATCCATCGGGTTGAATTTCTTTTCCTGTTCTGCATCAGCCTTAGGCATTTCCAGGCCTGAATTCGACATTATATTCGTTCTGATGGCACCGGGAAAGACAATAGACACATCTACATTCGTATCTGCCAGCTCAGAATTCAAACCTTCAGTAAGCAGTTTTATAGCGGCTTTAGTTGCTCCGTAAATGCTCTGACCGGGTATGGGGATAAAGCCTCCCATACTGGCTACGTTCACTATGTGTGCCGCGGGGCGTTTGAGCAAATGCGGGAGGAAGGCTTTTATCATGTATAACGCTCCAAAGAAATTGACATGACACAGGCGTTCAATAGCCGCCAGATCCAGGTCGTTCACTTTAACGAAGGGCTGAACTATCCCGGCATTGTTGATTATGGCATCAACGCCACCGTGAATTTCAATGATCTGTTCAGGTAAATTGTCCACCGTGTTTTTTTCGCCAATATTTACCGTATGCAGAGAGAGACGTTCCCGTTGCTCTTCGCATACCAG
>LFSY01000120.1:10254-11074 GCA_001512865.1 Rikenellaceae bacterium DTU002
AAATTATGCCAAGAGGAGATCGTACCGGACCAATGGGACAAGGTCCTGTTACCGGAAGAGGTTTAGGTTACTGTAGCGGAATGGATCGCATCCCGGTCCGCGGACGCGGTTTTGGCCGGGGATACGGCTTCGGTTGCGGTAAGGGCCGCGGTCAGGGTCAGGGTCAGGGTCAGGGCAGAGGCAGGGTGTGACACCTGTACTGCGGATCAAACGCTGCCGAATTCATATATTCAAGAATGGAACGGTAAAGACAACCGGCTTCGGGCCGGTTTTTCATTTTCTGCAGGGGGGACATGCATACCAGCAGTTTCCCTTGCCCGTATCTCATTTCATAGATAAGCCCCAGTTTGTGATTACGCTCCAAATTGTCAATCACCCACACTAAAGGTTCCAGTCCTGCATAATCATCCAGGATCATCGCACGGCCCGCTTTCACTATATGGAACCATTGCCAGTTAGAATGGAAATCAGTGGGGAACGATCCAAACAACAGGTGGTCAGGGTCCATAAGCAATCCCAGTGTACCGGGCGATACCGGCTTTCCTGCGCCCAGGCTTATGCCACGGAACATGCCGTAATTCCAGAAATCGGGAGGGAAAAGTCCCGGCAAGCTACTGGATGCCACATCTGCTTCACGGGGGAAATACAAGACACTTCCTCCCTTTTCAAGAAAAGAAACCGTCGCTATGTCCAATGATTCTGTTACCAGAACCTCTCCGGGATCGGCCGGTTCTTCATATGCAGGATACACCCATATGGGATATATATTTGTATAAGGCGTATTTTCAATTTTCAGTTCCAGGCTGTATTTGCAGGCCTG
>LFSY01000120.1:11248-12033 GCA_001512865.1 Rikenellaceae bacterium DTU002
AGCCGGGCCATTACTGCCACCCGGTCACAGGATCGCCGCCAGTCTTCGGCGGTAATGACATCTTTACTATCCATAAAGGCGTCCAGGATTCCCACCAGGGCGGTTCCCTGTCCCGGAAAATCCTGCAGGTCCAGCAGCTGGAATCCCGCCAGGCCGGGGGTTCGGAGCGCTGCCTCCATCTCGGCTTTGTAACACAATGCAGACCAGGCACCCGAGGCTTTTTGGAACAAACTGTCCATGTGTCCCATACCTGCCTGTTCCAGACGTGCGCGAAAAATTTCCAGATTCCTTGCCCGCAGCACCCCGGTGTATTTTTCAATTTCGCTGTAATCCGGATAGATCTGGTATTGCCCGATCTCATGAGTTACCAGGGGCATGGCAACCTGGCTTGCGGGATAGCTCAGATCAAAGTCCGTGGAGGGTTCCCGGGTGTTGAGTATGCCGCCGTCACGTGAATCCGCGAAAGCATGGGTCAGGCGGGTATGGGTCAGGGTGGTGTCTCCTGCAGCAGGTGTTCTGGCAGCTATGAAGAAATCGGCGCATTCCCGCGGCCCGGCATATCCTATGTTGTTGTTGGACCCCATGGCATAAAGCAACCGGGGATCAGAACTACGGAAAGCATTGAGATTGTCTTCCACCCGGTCGTGGCCGCTCCAGATCTCGTTGCCGTGAGAAAACATCACAAAAGAAGGATGGTTCCCGTATTCGACCAACATAGCCAGTCCTTCTTCGCGTAAGGCAAGAGCTGTACTGTCATTATCCAATCCGCCCCAGAAAGGAAGCTC
>LFSY01000104.1:0-2442 GCA_001512865.1 Rikenellaceae bacterium DTU002
GTGCAGTTCTACATGCGTCACATTATGGATTACATTACCGAGGAAGATTACGAAGCGGCCAAAGCCATCGTGCCCAACCCTGAAGAATTCGATTTTCACAAGATCCTGAAGTTCTGACAAAATATTGAAATTCCAGTACGGATGAGGCTGGCTGCCTCTCCGTATGTGGATACAATAAAAAAGGTGACTGGCAGTCAAATTGACTTTCTAGTCACCTTCATTTTCAGTACTGTGCCATACTACGGCAACTGCGGTCCTGAGGGGATCAGATCGCGCGCCGCCGGATCATCACAATACAGTTCAAAGTTCTTGATGTACTTGCCTGCCAGGGAAATGGCCTTCGTTTCCCATTCTTTGGCTTCTGCATACGTATCGCGCGGATCCAGAATGCCTTCGGAAACATGAGGCAATTTCACCGGTACGGTCAGATTCATGATGGGAATGTGTTTGGTGGGCGCCTGGTCTATGCTTCCGTTCAGGATAGCGTCAATGATGGCACGTGTGTCTTTCAGGGAGATCCGTTTGCCGGTCCCGTTCCAGCCGGTGTTCACCAGATACGCCTTGGCATTGTGTTCTTGCATTTTCTTTACCAGGTTTTTGGCATAGATGGTCGGATGCACCGTCAGAAAAGCTTCTCCGAAAGCCGCCGAGAAGGAAGGTACGGGTTCGGTGATGCCGCGCTCGGTCCCGGCCAGTTTGGAAGTGTAGCCGCACAGGAAGTGATACTGTGCCTGTTTGTCATCCAGAATGGAAACCGGAGGCAACACGCCGTAAGCATCGGCGGAAAGATAAATGACTTTCTTGGCATGACCTGCCTTGGAGGGCAGAACGATCTTGTTGATATAGTATATGGGGTAGGATACACGTGTGTTTTCGGTCACTGAACCGTCGGTGAAATCGGGGGTGCCGTCGGGTAATACGGTGACATTCTCGAGCAGGGCATCGCGGCGTATGGCATTCCAGATATCGGGTTCTTTTTCCTGGCTCAGGTCAATGCATTTGGCATAACAGCCGCCTTCGTAATTGAATACTCCGTGATCGTCCCAGCCGTGCTCGTCGTCCCCTATCAGGTAACGCTTGGGATCGGCCGACAAGGTGGTTTTGCCTGTTCCGGAAAGACCAAAGAAAACAGCCACGTCACCGTCTTCGCCCACATTGGCAGAGCAGTGCATGGAAGCGATCCCTTTCAGGGGCAGGTAATAATTCATCATAGAGAAGATCCCTTTCTTCATTTCTCCGCCGTACCAGCTGCCTCCCACTACGGACATACGCTCGGTCAGGTTGAAGACCACGAATACATCTGAATGCAGGCCCTGTTCTTTCCAGTTGGGATTGGTAGCCTTGGAAGCGTTGATCATCACAAAATCGGGTTCCCCGTAATGTTCCAGTTCATAGCCGGAAGGACGGATGAACATATTGGTCACAAAGTGCGCCTGCCAGGCTACTTCCATGATGAAACGCACTTTCAGGCGGGTATCTGCATTCGTTCCGCAGAAAGCATCTACCACGTATAGTTTATCCTTACCGGTCAATTGGTTTTGTGCAATTGACTTCAGAGAATCCCAAACTTCAGTCGATACGGGTTTGTTGATCACTCCGTCCCACCATATGGTATTTTCTGTGGTTGCATCTTTGACTATGTACTTATCTTTGGGAGAACGTCCGGTAAAAACGCCTGTTCTTACGTTAACGGCTCCCATATTGGTAAGTATACCTTTTTCAAACCCTTCGTTGGCAGGTTCCATTTCTGCCTGAAACAGTTCTTCATAAGAAGGGTTATAAACAATCTCCCCCACGTTCGTAATTCCATACTTGGATAAATCTATTTTGCTCATAATTAATAAATTAAGGGTAAATATTATTGAAAAAACATCTTTTTAACCAAGTTGCGAAGATACTCATTATATTTATCTTTGCAATAAGGATAATTATGAACAAAAATCGTTCCGAAATATTCCGCCAGACCCTGCTGCGTTATTGGGGTTACAGTACGTTCCGTGATACCCAGGAAGATATCATCTCTTCCGTATACGACGGGACCGACACACTGGCCCTTTTGCCCACAGGGGGGGGCAAATCCATCTGTTTCCAGCTCCCTGCCCTTCTCAAAGACGGCATCTGCATTGTGGTCACGCCGCTTATTGCCCTGATGAAAGACCAGGTGGAAAAGCTGAAATCACTGGGCATTAAGGCGTTGTCAGTACATTCGGGCATGAGTTCCTACGAAATTGACGTTGCCCTGGACAATGCCGCCTACGGATCCTACAAATTTCTTTACCTGTCACCGGAACGTCTGGGTACGGAGCTCTTTCGCGTGCGCGTACGCAAAATGGACCCATCCATGCTTGTGGTGGACGAGGCACACTGCATTTCACAATGGGGGTACGATTTCCGTCCCTCGTACCTTCGCATTGCCGAGTTCAGGGAAATGTTCCCCGAAGT
>LFSY01000104.1:2480-3121 GCA_001512865.1 Rikenellaceae bacterium DTU002
TTTCGGAAAGACAGGCGCATCTACCAAAGTTCTTTCGAGCGCCCCAACCTGGCTTACGTGGTTCGCAAAGCCGAGGATAAAACGGGACAGCTGCTTCGGATCGCCCGGGGAGTTGAAGGCAGCGGCCTGGTGTACGTCAGGGAAAGGAAAAAAGCCGAAGATGTGGCCGAGTTCCTGATCTTTAACGGGATCAAAGCCGATGCCTACCATGCCGGTATGGATCCCCGTCAGAGGTCTGTCAAGCAACAGGAGTGGAAAAGCGGTAATGTACGTATCATGGTGGCCACCAACGCTTTTGGGATGGGTATTGACAAAGCCGATGTGCGTTTTGTCTGTCATTTCGACGTTCCCGATTCACCTGAAGCCTATTTTCAGGAGGCGGGCCGTGCCGGCAGGGACGGCAAAAAGTCATATGCCGTGCTGCTCTTCAATCCCTCCGATTCAAAACGCATGCAGCAGATCTTTTCCGTGTCTTTTCCCAGCCCCGAACTGATAAAGGAAACCTACCAGAACCTGTATGCATACCTGGGTCTGGCTTACGGTGAAGGCGCCGAACAACAGTTTGACCTGCAACTGGAAGATTTTGCCCGCCGTTGTAAAAAACATCCCTCCGCCCTGTGGTACGCCCTGCAATGCCTGGA
>LFSY01000104.1:3138-4025 GCA_001512865.1 Rikenellaceae bacterium DTU002
GAAGAAGTGGAGAATCCGTCCCGCATCCAGTTCACGGTCAGCCGCGACGAACTCTACCGCATACAGATCGCCCATCCGGGGCTCGACACCTTTATTAAATTACTGCTGCGTACCTATACAGGTGTTTTCAACGGTTTTGTATCCATAGACGAAAAGTACCTGGCCGGCATCAGCCGCAATGCCCTGACCGTTATCACGGAATACCTGATGCATCTTTCACGTCTGGGAGTCGTCACCTACATCCCGCATAAAAAAGCCCCCCAGGTATTTCTGCACGCCCAGCGTCTGGAACCCGGAAACGTATCCCTGAATCCGGCTCGTTTCCTGCAACGCAAGGACGCGTACGCCCGCCGCATGGAAGCCATATTGCAATATGCACGTTCCGATGCACCCTGCCGCAGCAAACAGTTGCTGGCCTATTTCGGGCAGGGAGTGACAAGGGACTGCGGCATATGCGACGTATGCCTGGCAAAACAGGGCAGGGAAAATCCCGGGGAAACCTTTGAGCGCATCGCAGGCAGCATTACCGAGACCCTCCGTTCCGGGCCCGTCCGCATACAGGAACTGGACCTGCTTTTCTCCGAATCAAAAGAACAGGTTATGGATGTGCTGAGGGCCATGGCGGGCAACGGTGAGATCCTGATAAACGATGATACCGTCCAATGGAACGGTCCTCATACGTAAATCCAATATACTTCGTATCTTTACCGCATGAATCGCAATCAGGCCGCCATCCGGGTCAGAGAATTAAAAAATGCTATCAATGAGCACAATACAAAGTATTATGTGCTGAATTCCCCCGACATTTCGGATTTCGAATTCGACATTCTGCTGCAGGAACTGGCGACACTGGAAAAAAAGTTTCCCGACCTGCTTACAGGCGATTC
>LFSY01000104.1:4209-19581 GCA_001512865.1 Rikenellaceae bacterium DTU002
TGACCCGGGGAGACGGGACCGTCGGGGACGATGTCACACGCAATGTACTGCGCATCAAGTCAGTTCCGTTGGAGCTGAAGCCCGCAGGCGCTTCCGGCATACCCTATCCTTCCGAGTTCGAGATCCGCGGAGAAATACTTATGCCTTTCAGCAGTTTCAGGGAACTCAATGCCCTGAGGGAAGAAAACGGCGAACCGCTCTTTGCCAACCCCCGCAACGCAGCTGCCGGCACGCTCAAGCTTCTTTCGGCTGACGAAGTGGAAAAGCGCGGACTGGACTGTTTCCTCTACCACGTGGTCACTTCCATTCCCGGACTGGAGACGCACTGGCAGGCACTGGAAACCGCCTCGGCCTGGGGATTCCAGGTGTCCGCTCACAGGAAATTGTGCAGGGACACGCATGAGGTCATGGCATTCCTGGACCATTGGGAAACGGCACGGACATCACTGCCCGTAGCCACAGACGGTGTGGTAGTGAAAGTAAACGATTTTGCCCTGCAAAGAACACTTGGCATGACCGCCAAAAGTCCCCGCTGGGCTACCGCCTATAAATTCAAAGCCGAACAGGCAGCCACCAGGCTGTTGTCGGTAGATTTCCAGGTAGGTCGTACGGGAGCCGTCACTCCGGTAGCCAACCTGGAACCGGTACTGCTTTCGGGAACTACCGTAAAAAGGGCCTCCTTGCACAATGCAGACCAGATAGCCCTGCATGACATCCGTACAGGAGACACCGTATATGTGGAAAAGGGAGGAGAGATCATACCCAAGGTCGTGGGAGTAGACCTGTCTTCCAGACCAACAGGCACCTTCCCGTTCGAATACATAACCCACTGTCCCGAATGCGGGACGCTCCTTGAAAGGGATCCGCAGGAAGCCAAACACTTTTGTCCCAACCGCTGGGAATGTCCTCCGCAGATCAAAGGCCGTATAGCACATTTTATGAGCCGTAAGGCTATGAACATCCTGGGAGGTGAAGCCCTTGTGGAACAATTGTTCAGCAAAAACCTGGTCACCGATCCATCCGGCCTCTACTACCTTACGCCCGAAGTGTTGTCCAGCCTGGAAAACTGGGGCGACAAATCTACAGGGAACCTGCTCAGGAGCATTGAAGCTTCCAAACAGGTCCCGTTCCACCGGTTCCTGTATGCACTCGGGATCCCGTTTGTAGGTGAAACCACCGCCAAATACCTTGCTTCCCATTTCAGGTCCGTACAGGAACTCTCCAAAGCCTCCGCGGAAGAATTGACCGAAGCCCCCGAAATCGGGGAAAAAATAGCGGAATCCATTCGCGAATACTTTCAACATCCCCGCATAGCCCTTATGCTGGAGAAGCTTCGTGCCTCAGGGCTCCCCTTCGAGCAAAGTGCCGGCGAAGCCAACCGTATCTCGGACAGCCTGGAAGGAAAAAAGTTTGTTGTTTCAGGTCAGTTCACCCGCTCCCGGGAAGAGATCAAGAAGCTGATCGAGACGCACGGGGGGAAAGTCCTCTCCACTGTCTCGGCAAACCTGGATTTCCTGCTTGCAGGAGAAAAAACGGGGCCGGCAAAAATGCAGAAGGCCTCCAAAACGGGCATTCCGGTCATAAGCGAGACTGACTTTCTGAAGATGATCGGGGAAATGCCTGCCACAGGCACACTTTTTGAAACAAAAAAACCAGATAGTTTATTTGAATTATGACAGCCAAGATTTTAGACACCCTGCATTTTATCGGTACGAACGACAGAAACAAAACCTTGTTCGAAAGCAATTGGCCCCTGCCCTTCGGGATATCCTACAATTCCTACCTGATCACCGACAAAAAAACTGCCCTGCTGGACACCATCGAATACGGCAGCGACCGTTCCTATTTTGAAGATGTGGCTGCCATGCTCAACGGCCGTGACCTGGATTATCTGGTAATCTTGCATATGGAACCCGACCACGCCGGGATGATAGGGGAACTGTTACAGCGCTATCCGTCCACTACGGTCGTGACGAACGCCAGGGCCCTGAAACTGCTGGACATTTATTTCCCGTGCGTTGACAAAAGCCGCACCAGGGAAGTCAAAGAAGGGGATTCCCTTGACCTTGGACACCACAAACTGCAGTTTGTCATGACCCCCATGGTACACTGGCCCGAATCCATGATGGCCTACTGTACCACCGAACAGATCCTGTTTTCTCAGGACGCCTTTGGAACGTTCGGTACGCTGGACGGAGGCATTTTTGACGATGAGATCAACCTGGAGTATTACAAAGACGAAATGCTCCGTTACTATACCAATATTATCGGACGCTTTTCGGCACAGGTGGCAAAAGCGCTGCAAAAAGCCTCCACCCTGCCCATCCGCATCATCTGTCCGGTACACGGACCGGTATGGCGCACCGATCCCAAAGTGGTATTTGACTGGTACAGCAACTGGGCGGCCAGCAAAGGCGAAAAAGGGGTTGTGCTGGCTTATGCCACCATGTACAGTCATACCCAGAGAACGACGGACTACATTGCCCGCAAACTGTCAGAGAACGGCATCCGCGACATCCGCGTGTTCAATGTTTCCAATACCCACCCCTCTTTCATTCTCAGGGAAATATGGAAATACAACGGACTGGTGCTGGGTTCCTGCTCCTACAACACGGGCATGCATCCCAACATGCACCACCTCTGCCATGAGATTGAGATCATGCAGCCGGGCAAGAAAAAAGTTTTTCTCTTTGGAGGCTATTCCTGGAGCGGCGGCGGACTGAAGCACCTGCAACTCTTTGCACAGAATATGCAGGAACGTCATCAATGGGAACTCCTGAATCCGGGAACTGAACTGGCGGGCTATCCTGCCGCCCATGACCTGGCCGGTCTGGATCCCCTTATAGCTTCGTATGCAGCAACGCTTTAAATCAAACAAGCATTATAATATTTGGATACACCGGACCTCATAGATCAGCATTTCGAACCGCTCCGGCTACTGAGCCGGAAGCGTTGTGCCAGCGATAAAGAATACGACCTGGTGCTCAGGGCATATCATTTTGCCAGGGAAGCCCACAAGAACCAGAAACGCATATCGGGAGACCCCATCATCCTGCACAACATTGCCGTTGCCCGTATCGTTGTCGAAGAGATCGGGCTTGGTTACAAATCCATTGTAACGGCATTGCTGCATCACATCCTTACCGATACAGATTACTCCAAGGAAGAGATCGCGGGAATGTTCGGGAACAAGATCTCCGAACTGGTGGACGGACTGGGAAAGATGGAACGCGTTTTTGCGGCCCAGAACAAAACCCAGGAAGAGACGTTTAAACAGATGCTCCTGACGGTGAACGAAGATATCCGGGCCCTGCTCATCAAACTCGCGGACCGGTTGCACAACCTCAGGAACCTGGAAGAGCTGCCCGTGGAAAAACGCGCCCGCAACCTGGGTGAGTCCATGTATGTATTCGCGCCACTTGCCCACCAGATGGGTCTGTATTCGATCAAATCCGAGATCGAGAACATCTGGATGAAACATGCCATGCCGGCAGAATATACCGAGATAGAGGAACAGGTAAAAGCCGAAATGGGACGCCAGGGAACCGAGATCACCAGAACATTCCTGGAACCCATCCGTGAAATTCTCGAGCGCGAAGGACTTGATTTTTCCATAACCACCCGCATCAAAACGCCTTACTCCATATGGTCCAAGATGCGAAAAAGGAACGTTCCCTTTGAAGAAGTATACGACCTGTTCGCTTTGCGTATCATTTTTCGCCCGCAGGAACCCGACATTGAACAGGAGCACCTGACCTGTTATCACATTGAAGAATGGCTCAACCAACGCTGGCAACCTTACCGGGAGCGCAGGCGTGACTGGCTCAAGAACCCCAAGGGAACCGGGTACGAAGCCCTCCACTCCACCTACCAGACCCCTTCGGGGAACTGGCTGGAAGTGCAGATCCGCAGCAAGCGCATGGATGACATTGCCGAGCAGGGCGTGGCAGCCCACTGGAAATACAAAGGTATTATCCCCGAGATCAGCGGTATGGAGCGATGGCTGGCGCAGGTGCGCAAAACGCTGGAGAATAAAAACGGAGAATCGCTCGAATTCTTTGACAACTTCCAGCCCGGAGACCTCATCTCGGTCCTGTACGTCTTTACCCCCAGGGGAGAGATGCGCATGCTGCCCAAAGGGGCCACGGCACTTGATTTCGCCTACTACATCCATTCACACGTGGGGAATCATGCCCTGGCTGCCAAGATCAACGAAAAGCTGGTGTTGCTGTCCACCCCCCTCAGGGGCGGGGATCAGGTCGAGATCATAACCACCGAAAGCCTGCAGGTCAGGATCGAGTGGCTGGGATACGTGACCACTTCCAAAGCCAGGAACATGATCCTTGAAACCCTGAAGAAAAGCGGCAAAGACCACATTAACGAAGGAAAGCAGCTGTTGAACTCACGCTTGTCCGAGTTTGGAATCAAGCCGCATGCCCGGCTGATGAACAAGCTGCTCACCGCCTACGATATCGGCTCCAGGGAAGAACTTTTGGGCAGAATCGGCGCCGGCATGCTCCATCTGGACGCATTGCGGGATGTCCTGCTTAAGGGAATGCCGTCGCGAAAATTCGTAACATGGGTTCCCTCTCCTGACTGGAGGCGACGCAAGGATTTCAAAACCTTTCATTTTGCTCCCTGCTGCCATCCCGGGACTGATGACAAGCTCATAGGTTTTATTGACAGAAAAACCTCGGATCTTTATATACACGCTGCTGACTGCAGCCGGATCGAAGCCCTGAAAAGACTCCACAGGAACGATAACGCAACGGTGCAGGTGGTCTGGAAGAAGCAGCACCTGTCAACCTCCCTGGCAAAACTCATATTGCGCGGGAAAGACCGCATCGGGATCATCCACGAGATCACCCATACCGTTTCGTTAGGGCTTTGTGTCAATATCCGGAGCCTGCATCTTGTCTCACACGATAATATTTTCGATGCCGAACTGGAAGTGTACGTTCAGGATCCGGGAGATCTTGAAAATCTTTCAGAACACCTGCGCAAGATCAAAGGCATTGAAACTGTAAAAACGGTATAGCCATGAAAAGCATTCATAAATACGTGATCATTTCCTGTGCGGGTGTCCTTTTTGTGACTTCGCTGATCCTTCCCCAGAGCTGTGCCAACACGACGGCATCCCCGGCCGGAGGACCACAGGACACCATCCCTCCCCTGCTGGTTGCCACCATTCCCGATGTAAACCAGACCAACGTGAGCACTTCCCTGAAAAGGATAGAATTACAATTCAACGAATACGTGAAGATCGTCGATGCCGCCAAGAACATCATGCTGTCCCCTCCTCCGCTTAAGAATCCCACTGTAAGGACCAAGGGCAGGGGGATCGTGGTGGACCTGCAAAGTGAACTTTTGCCAAACACCACATACAGTATGTATTTCGGGAACGCCATACAGGACAACAACGAAGGCAACCCGTTCCCGGTGTTTGCTCTCAGTTTTTCCACCGGAGACACGGTGGACATGCTCATGTACTCGGGTCTTGTTGTGGACGCCTCCACCCTGCTCCCCGTGGAAAATACGACGGTCCTGCTTCATGTGAATCCTGCCGATACCTCGCTACAAAAAAGTCTTCCCGTTGCCGCCACACGTACCGACGCCTACGGATATTTCGTATTGCGCAACCTTAAGGATACCTTATATTCCCTGTTTGCCGTTACCGACCAGAACAACAATTACCGCTATGAACAGACAGGCGGAGAGATGGTAGGCTTTTCTGACAGCCTGATCAGGCCGCGTAAACAGATGTTCACCTATGCCCCCGAGATTCAGCCGTACTTCCTTACTGATACGGCCGGTTTGTTGCGCCGCCCCGCGGAAACCAATGTGTTTCTTTTCAGGGAAAGAAGTTCCCGGCAATTCCTGAAGGAATACAAACGAATACAACCCAGGGCCCTGGAATTGAAATTCGGGACTCCCCTGGCAGAGATCATCAAGGCCGAAATCCCCGGAATGGATTCCACACAGATCATCCGCCAGCACAATTATTACCGCGACAGTCTTGTTTGGTGGCTGAACTCCCCTGCCGTCCCCGATACCGTCCTGCTGCACCTCACCTACATGGCTACTGACGATTCCCTGAACACCCTTGTGCCGCGTACCGATACGCTTCGTTTTGCCCCTTATGCGGATGAGGAAGCTGCAGCACAGCAACAGGACAATATGAACAACCTTGGAAGGGGCCGCTCCGAAAGACAACAGGCACCTCCTTCCGTGAAGCCGGAAAGAGACGCCATGGGAATCAACATTACCGTTCTGCCCGAAATTGTAAACGACAAAGGGTTTTCTGTCAAATTCAAAAGCCTGCCGGTCAATCCCGATTTTTCATCTGTAATACTTACGCGCGTTACCCCCCGGGACGATACGGTATCGGTTCCTTTCAAGGTGCTCAGGGATTCTCTGGACCTGTGTCAGTACCATATATATCCGGAAACGTACATGGAAGGCACCCAATACCATTTTGTGATCCCCCGGGATGTCTTCAGGGACATTAACGGATTTCCCAACGATTCCCTGGGGACTTCTTTCAAAACGCTGCTTTCAGAAGAATTCGGGGCTTTGCACCTGCAGCTTCAGGACGTTCACGCACCGCTGATCGTTGACCTGATGAACGAAGGACGTACCCAGATCCTGCGTACCCACCGGGTCAATTCAGATACAACACTTACGGTCCAATACCTGAAAGCAGGCAAATACGGACTTCGCATCACCGAGGATCTGAACGGGAACGGATTTTGGGACACGGGAAATATCAGCCTGGGAAAACAGGCCGAGAAAGTCCGTATGTTCCGGTTCCCTTCAGGCAGTCCGCTCATAGAACTATCAGAAAAAATGGAACTTACACAGTCTATAAATGTTGCTCAATTACTGAATCAGAATGTTACGCTCACTGCCCCGGCTAAAAGACGGTAAATATCTGTTAATCTGCTTAATGCTTCTGACCGGACCTTTGGCCCGGGCCCAGACCCTGCCCCAGAAGCAACATATGGTGGGCATTCGCGGAGGCTATGCTTTGAACGGGGTAGGTTTCAGTCCCGACAGGAACCAGCAGATGGTCCCTTCCTTCATGAACGCTTCGCTCCTTTATACCTTTTATCACGACCTCTGGGGAACGATGCCCTATTTTGGACTGCAGACCGGTTTCACTTACACGCAACAGGGATACAAAACGCCCGAGCTCAAACGTGTTTACGAAGTGCTGCGCATCCCGCTGACCTCCCAGTTCCATATTGATTTCTGGAAAATGCGTTTGCTGATCAACCTGGGATGCTTTGGCAGCTACCGCATGAGCGCGGTGGATTACACGGCAGAAAATCCTCAGGGACAACAGGTCACATTCGACTGCAACCACCTCTATGCTGACTATGGGATACAGGGCGGATTGGGTTTGTCGCTGGTTTTACGTCCCTTTGAATTCCAGATTGAGGCCAATTACCTGTATTCACTTTCCTTAATTGAGAACCCGGCACTGTACAGCAATGAGATCTACACCTACGGATATCCCAGCCAATTGCTGTTCTCTCTGGGGATCTTCATACATTTATAACCATGAAGACACATACCGTACACGCAGGAAAACTGGCCATCGGCGGCGGTAACCCCGTTTCTGTCCAGACCATGTGCAATACAGATACGCTGGACATTGCCTCTTCCGTGGCCCAGTGTGAACGAGTCGCCCGGGAAGGAGCTCAAATGGTCCGCCTTACCACCCAGGGTCCCGCCCAGGTAAAGGCACTTGCCGGGATTAAAGCGATACTGCGTTCCCGGGGGATAGACATCCCCGTAGTTGCCGATGTGCATTTCTCATCATCCACGGCCATGGAAGCAGCCCGTGTAGCAGACAAGGTCCGCATCAATCCGGGTAACTTTTCAAAAGATCCTTCCAGGGTAAGGGACTTGCTGGCACAATTGTTTGAAATATGCCGAAAACACGACACCTCGTTGCGGATTGGTGTGAACCACGGTTCGCTGCCCGCCCGCATTCTGGAATCTTACGGGAACTCGGCAGAAGGCATGTGCCGGACGGCCATGGAATACCTGACAGTTTGCAGGGACCTGAACTTCCCTCATGTGGTGGTGTCGCTCAAATCAAGCAACACCCGCGTTATGGTACAGGCCAACAGGATGCTCGCCGCCCTGATGGAACAGGATCACATGCATTATCCCATCCACCTGGGAGTGACCGAATCGGGGAACGGGATTCAGGGACGTCTGAAATCCGCAGCAGGGATCATAACCCTGCTTAAAGAAGGAATCGGGGATACGTTTCGTGTTTCCCTTACCGAAGCCCCGGAAGAGGAAATACGTTTTGGCAAATTGTTCCTCCCCCTTCACCGGGACAGACCGGTTACCACATGGGATGATCTGATAGTCACTTCGTGTTACCGCTGGGCTCCCGGCCTGCTGGACGGGACCATCGATTGGAAAACCCTGCCCATGCCTTTTGTGGAAGCTCCTTTTGCCACAAAAGAGGCACTTACCGACTTTTGCATGGACCTGTTGCAGGCTACCCGTTGTGTCTTTACCAAGCCTGAATACATTTCCTGTCCCGGCTGCGGCCGTACCAAATTCAACCTGGAAGAAACCGTGCATGCCGTGAAAAAAGCAACCGCTCACCTGAAAGGTTGTACCATAGCCGTTATGGGCTGCATAGTCAACGGTCCCGGAGAAATGGCAGATGCCCAGTACGGTTACGTCGGGGAAGGCAACGGAAAGGTTACCCTATACAAAGGGAAAAACCCGGTTTCGCGGGGAATCCCTCAGGAAGAAGCCGTACAGCGTTTACTGGAGCTTATAGCGTCTCAACAAAAATAACGCCCCCCTCTATCCTTACCACTTTTACCCTGGTATTTTTTGGAATATACCCCAATGCGGCCCTGGCCTCGACCCATTGGCCGTTTATGGTGACCTTCCCGGCAGGTCTCAGATCGGTAAAGGCAACACCTTCCTGGCCTGTAGAGATACCTTTCAATATGGGGACGCCTACAAAACCGTCATCGGTCTTCAGATCCGTGCGCAATGCGATCCGGTTGAACACACGTGTCGGGAACAGCATGTGGACCGAAAAAAGCAACGTCACAACGGAAGCCAGTCCGGCTACTGAAACTATGGCCATGGGAGTGAGCACCCTGTTCCAGGGAAAAGGACCCTCGAATTCAAACACCCAATTATCTACCATAGAAAGGGTTAATCCCGCTGCAAGTACAAAAATACCCAGTATCCCTAAAACACCGAATCCCGGAGTGACAAACAATTCCAGCAATAACAGGATCACTCCCAGTACTATGATAATTACTTCCCAGTACTGTACAAGACCTTCCAGGAAAAGCGGGGAAAAATAGCCTATGGCACATACAATGGCCAGTCCCAGGGGGAACCCCACTCCCGGCGTCTTCAGTTCAAAGAAAATCCCGCCCACGATCCCCATCAGCAACAAAGCCTGGACCAGGGGCAGCAGGAAGAACCCGATAACCTTATCCAGAAATGTTTCCATGTATTCATGAACTTCACATTCCCCGTATCCCATAAGGGACAGCACTTCCTGCACATCGGAAGCCTGTCCCTGGCTGAACCCTGCTTCCAGGGCTTCCTTAGTGGTGAGACTAACGATCTTTTCTCCATCCACCATCTGTTCCGCCAGTTTTGGATCCCGTCCGGTTTCTTCTGCGGTCGCCCTCATCAGGGAACGCATGTAGGACTGATACTTTTCAGGCATGGGCTCTCCGTTCTGGTTAACCACGGTAGCCGAGCCAATGGTGGACCCCGGAGACATGTAGATCATAGTGCACGCCAGCGAGATCAGGGCCCCGGCCGAAGCGGCCTGGTGGTCAATGAAGGAAACCGTGGTAAACGGAGCTTCCAGCAATGCCGTCCGCATCCTGTCCGCCGCATCCAACGCCCCTCCGAACGTATTGAGACGCATCAGGAATACGTCTGCATTCAGGGTTTCGGCTTCTTCCAGTGCCTTTTCCAGCGTTCTGGCCGATTTGGCATGGATCTCGCTGTCAATGGTCAACACATACACCCGGCATGTATCGGCGCCATGCGCCGTTAACGGCACAAGGCACAGCAACAGGAGAAAAAAACGTTTCATCATTGTTTATTTACTTTCCAGGACTTTTCCGTGATCCTTCACCACGGCTTCTTTCCATTTCTGCGTATAACCATCAGTTTTGGGAGAGGCCGGAATACGCGGATCGTGGCCGTTGTCGGAGAAAGACCCGTCTGCTTCCTGGCGTTTGGTGTTTCCGTCAATATATTTAACCATAAGGTATTTGTCAAGATCTACCCATTTTTTGAATAAGTTTTGTGCCGTATTAACGGAAAAGTCCGTTAAGAACTCCCGGGCAAGCTCGGGATCGCGGCGGTATATTTCCACGGCAATCTGATCTGTCTGACGTGTTTTTTCGATCATTTCATGTTCCCACTTATCCACAACAGACCGTACTTCGGCACCTACCTGGTTGTAACGCAGGTAGGCGAATTGCGTAACCCGGTTCACGATCCAGAAAAGAGCCGTTTCCGAATATTCGAGCATACTGCCGTTCCCTTTTTCAATACATTCGGCAACACGCCCCGACACACTGTATACCGGAATTAAGGCAGAGGTGCCGGCATCGTCCACCCCAAACCAGTACAACCCCCCCAGGTCACGGGGCATGTCGCTGCGGCATTGTCCCACATACCACCAGCCTGTCTGCTGGGTGGCAATAGCTCTTTCATTCAGGTAGGTTTTTCCGTCCACTTCAAAAGACATGGGCCTCCAGCGATAAGGCAAGGCATTCCCTCCTGCTCCGATATCACAGGTCATGTCCATGGGTGTTCCTTCGTAATGGTCACGCATCATATCTGCAACGTCTTTTACGGACAATTTGGTGTTGGGTTTCACGTACAAAGGCATCCGGTTGGCCAGGTCATAGCCCATGGCATAATCCAGGTATTTGTCCATTCCGTCTGCGTACCGGTTGAAGAAAGCCCATACGCGTGCATCGCAAAAACGGGCGGCCCCAAAATCAACGGGGGCATATACGTCCGAAAAACTGAATTCCTTATCGTTTCCGGAAAAAATGCCCGTTTCCCTGGCATGTGAGATCACGTCGGGGCTATACAGGCAATTGTCGGGATCGTTGAAATCAATGGTAGTAATCCGGGCCTGGTTGGCATGGGCGCTGATATACCCGTCGGGTATGCGTTTGGCTACCCAGACCGCGCCTTTGTTAACATTCACGCCTTCCACCATGCGGGGAGCTTTGGCCATGATCTCCATGATCCAGACTTCATCCGGGTCCGCTATGGTAAACGACTCCCCGCTGGATGCATAGCCGTATGTCTGCATAAGATTGTCTATCAATGCAATGGCCTCACGTGCAGTCTTGCAGCGTTGCAAGGCAATGTATATCAGTGAACCGTAATCCATCATCCCGTTTCTGTCCCTGAATTCCCTTCTGCCGCCATAGGTGGTTTCGCCAATGAGCAACTGGTATTCGTTCATATTTCCGGTAACCGAATACGTTTCTTTTGCCTGGGGTATTTCACCCATGAACCTACCGGTATCCCATTCATAGATTTTCAACATACTTCCTTCCTCCCACCTGGCAGCGGGCCAGAAGTAAAGTTCGCCGTATAACTGGTGTGAATCGGCGGAATAACTGACCATTACGGATCCGTCTTTTGACGCACCTTTGGTTACTATCAGATTTGTACACGGCAATAGGGTACCGGCACTCAGGAAAAGAGCAGCAAGGCTCAATACAAACTTTCTGGGTTTCATTGGCATTTAATTTTTTTGTCAAGTTTGTAAAAATACAAAAAAGACAGACACCACAACGTTTTTTTGCTACCTTTGTTGATCTAGATTCTTACACAACCTTTGAAACTATGAAAAATTTTTGGACCACACTGCTTGTCCTGCTCGTGGCAGGCATTACAAGTTATGCACAAATGGCCAATCCCCAGGAGCCGTTGAAGAACGACCCCGCCGTACGGATCGGCAAACTTGACAACGGGCTTACCTACTATATCCGGCACAATGCCAAACCAGAGAAACGTGCCGAATTTTACCTCTTCACGAATGCAGGAGCCATTCAGGAAAATGAACGCCAGGCGGGTCTTGCCCATTTCCTGGAGCATATGTGCCTGAACGGCACCAAAAACCTCCCGGGTAAAATGCTTATCAGCTACCTGGAAAGTATCGGATGCAGTTTCGGGAGGAACATCAATGCCGGCACCGGGGTGGAACGCACCATGTATATGCTGAACAACATCCCCATGCTGCGCGAAGGCGTTCTGGACACCTGTCTGCTGATCATGCACGATTATGCCGCTTTTGTCACCAACGATCCTGTCGAGATCGACAAGGAACGCGGCGTGATCATAGAAGAATTGCGTACACGCAGAACTGCAGACTGGCGTATGTATGAAGCTTCTCTCCCCTACCTCTACAAAGGGTCCAAATATGCCGGATGCAATCTTATCGGGACCGTAGAAGGCTTGTCTACCTTCCCGGCACAGGAACTGGTTGATTTTTATGAAACATGGTACCGTCCCGACCACCAGGCTGTCATTGTTGTAGGTGATGTGGATGTTGACCAGGTGGAAAGCAAACTTACAGCTTTATTCAGTGACATACCGGCCCCTTCCACCCCCAGTCCCAAAAAAGTGATTCCCATTCCGGAAAACGATGATCCCATCATAGGTGTTATTACCGATCCCGAAGCTCAGAGCACCGGTGTGGAATTCATCATCAAATCGGAACCCATTCCTGCCGAAATGCGTCCCCTGGGCATGATCTACATGGTGGATATGTTCAAATCCTTTGTTTCCAGAATGATGAACGACCGTTTCCAGGAAATCGCTCAACAGCCTGACGCTCCCTTCCTGGGGGCAAACATGTCCTTTACCTCTTTGACCACATCTGCTGATGCCACTTATTTTTCCGTACAGGCAAGGGATGGGGAAAGTGCCAGGGCATTCGAGGCCATGATGACTGAAGTTGAAAAAATGCAGCGTTACGGTTTCACCGACGCCGAACTGGAACGTGCAAAGACCAATTATCAACGCCGTCTGGAACGTGCGGCAGAAAATGCTGCCGACAGGATGAACAGTGAATTGGTAAACGCCATGATGACCCATTTTGCATTGAATGAACCGATCCTGGATCCGGTATATGAACTGGAAGTTGCCAAAGGCTACATGCCCTTTATTCAACTGGATCAGATCAACCAGATAGCGCAACAGGTCATCACAGAAGAAAACCGCATCATACTGCTTACAGGTCCGGCACGTGAAGGACTTTCCATCCCTACTGAGCAGGAAATTCTTGACATTATGAAGAAGGTGGAGGAGATGGAAATTGAAGCATACAAGGAAGAGGTGTCCGACGAACCCATTGTGGATGTGGCTGCCATCGTTCCCGGAAAGATCGTTGACCAGCAGAAAGGCGCCTTTGAAAGTACGGTATGGACACTGTCCAACGGGGTCAGGGTAGTCGTGAAGCCTACAGACCATAAAAAAGATGAAGTGCTCTTCTCCATGCAGAACGACGGCGGACTTTCCATCATTCCCGAGGACCTGCTGCCTTCAGTGGAAAACAACGTATTTTCACTTTGGGTACAAAGCAACGGAGTGGGCAATTTCAACGCCACGGCGCTTAAGCGTAAACTTACAGGCAAGATTGCTTCCGCAAGACCATTCATCAGCGGTTACAGCCAGGGAATTTCGGGAAATGCTTCTCCCCAGGATATCCGGATACTGCTGGAACTGGTTTATGCCCATATTGTAACACCCCGTTTTGTGGAAAGCGAATTTGAGGCGCCCATGGCACAGTTGAAAGCCATTGTCCCCAATATGGAAAAAACGCCCAATTTCAAGCTGCAGGAAGAACTTTACAAAACCCTGTTCAACAACAATCCCCGCAGCCAGCTGGTATCTACGGCACTTCTTGAAAAAGTGTCCCTGACCAATCTGGAAAAAGCGTACAGAAAATGTTTCGGCAATGTCAACGGTTCCGTTGTCACCATTGTGGGCAATGTAGATATGGAAACATTGAAACCCCTGGTTGAACTCTACCTGGGATCATTACCGGCAGCAACCGAACCTGCGGTATGGAAAAATGACAATAACCGCATACAGAAAGGAAAGAAAGAGAATCATTTCAATGTGGTAATGGAAACGGCAAAGACCAGTATTGTGAATGTTTACTCAGCAGATCTGGCTGGCAATCTGAAAAACGATATCTATATGGATGCCGTTAAGTCCATTCTTGACATGGCTTACGTCCAAAGCTTACGTGAAGACGAAGGCGGGACCTACGGAGCATCTGTACAGGCTATCACGACAGATAAACCCGAAGAATACGCTGCCATTCTGATCGTATTCGATACCGATCCCGAAAAACAGGATAGAATGCGCCATGTGGTGGAACAAGATGTCCTAAATCTTAAGGAACATGGACCTTCGGAAGAATACGTCAACAAAACCAGGGAGAACTTCCTTAAGAACCGCCAGGAAAACGTTATTACAAACAGCTTCTGGCAGCAGTCCCTGATGTCCTATTATCTTGACAACAAAGACATGGTCACGGAGTATGAAAAAATTGTCAAGGAGATCACTCCGGCATCGGTAAAGGAATTTATCACAGCGTTTCTCGGTCAGGGTAATTTCATTGATATTTCAATGAATCCTGCCCGGTAATATCCCACAGAACGTGGATCCAGACAGGGCTCTTGCAGGGCCCTGTTTTATTTTGTATGAACTCAAGCCCTTTGGCGAAAAGACAGATCAGGCGGGCAGCGACTCCCGGCCGTGGTTTTTCAAGACGGTTCCCGCAAAAGACGCAAGGTTCTTCCTGTTGATAGGATCCGTAAGGAAAACCATATCGTTTGTAAATTCCGTAGGACCATCGGTTGGTACGGTAAACGCCCCTGCCCGGATAATCCGCCTGATGAAACGGCATGTTGCCAAAAAGCGAAAACAGACGTTCTTCATCAAAGGAATTCACATGACCTGTTGTCGGGTTTTCCTTTCCGCAATGTACGCAACGTGTTGCGTGTACGCGCAGGTCCTGGCGGTAAGGCACTCCTATAAGCAGGTAGCGGCGGCATACCCTCATCAGTTCGGAACAGGCAGCCTGCAGTTTTTCGGGCATGATATGTTCCAAAACCTCGGTACAAACTACCAGGTCAAAGGAACGATCCGTAAAAGGCAAGGACGTTATATCCCCACGGACACACGTTACGCGCGGATGGTCAATCAGGGGCATATGCAGATCCAGAGCGGTGATCTTTTTGTATCGGTCGGCCAGTTTCAGCGTTATGTAACCGTCACGGCAACCGGCTTCCAGTACTTCCCCGGCATCGT
>LFSY01000104.1:19669-20192 GCA_001512865.1 Rikenellaceae bacterium DTU002
AAAAAAAGATACCTCAGTCGCCAATGCAGACAGAGCATCAGGCGCAACGTTTTAAAAACCCCTATCGAATTTACGGAACAGTACTTCAAAAAACGTAAGAGGATCTCGTTGCCGAATAAGTACGACCGGAAGACGTTCTTCTCCGCATTCCTGTAGTAAAGGTCTACGCACCACTCAATAATGCCCTTACATTTTTCGTTCGTCGCTTCAGGTTCCACAGCAATACCCACCAGGCGCAGGTGACAATCCATTTCCTCCTCCGTGGGCCGGTATCCCAGCATCTGTAACAGTTGCCGGTATACCCGAACAGCATTGTCTCTCTGGAAACCGGAAGGATCCACGGATATCTGGCCCGGACTTCTGCGGTAATACGTCAGATAACGCGGATAAATATGAAAATTTCCTGCAAAGACAGCCCGGCTCCACAATTCATAATCATGCGACCCCGGGAATGACTCGTCATAAGACAGGTCCTTCTCCATGAGAAAAGAACGCCGCATCATGACAGAAGAATGAACCAGGG
>LFSY01000104.1:20223-21705 GCA_001512865.1 Rikenellaceae bacterium DTU002
TCACCTGTTCTTCCAGTTTGTCGCTGGCCCAGAAATCATCCGCATCCAGGATGGCCACATATGCTCCCGAGGATTCCCTGATGGCCCTGTTCCTGCTGAATGCGGCACCGCTGCGTGTTTCATTACGCAATACTATCAGGCGGGTGTCATGATACGAGGTAAGGATTTCCGAGGTACCGTCGTTCGAAGCATCATCCACTACGACGATCTGAAAATCGCTGTAGGTTTGTGCAAAAACGCTGTCCAGGGCATCTGAAATGAATCCGCGTGTGTTGTATGCCGCAACTATGACCGATACCATATGCAAATATAAAAAAAAACCGGAATTCTCCTGGTCGAAAATTCCGGTCATGTGTCAGGGTACAAAGCCTATTTCACGGTAGCCATGTGCTGGATCAGATCCAGGATTTTGCAGGAATAACCCCATTCGTTGTCATACCAGGAAACGATCTTGACAAAATTGGGATTAAGTGAAATACCGGCGTTGGCATCGAAAATGGATGTGCGGGAATCTCCTATGAAATCCGAAGAAACAACGGAATCCTCGGTATATCCGAGAACACCTTTCATCTCGCCTTCAGAAGCGGCTTTCATGGTGGCTTTGATTTCTTCGTAAGTAGCCGGTTTTTCAAGACGACAGGTCAAATCTACCACAGATACGTTAACCGTGGGAACGCGGAATGACATCCCTGTAAGTTTCCCGTTCAGCTGAGGGATCACTTTGCCTACTGCCTTGGCGGCTCCTGTTGATGAGGGGATGATGTTGGCCGCTGCGGCGCGACCTCCCCTCCAGTCCTTTGCAGAGGGACCGTCAACGGTTTTCTGGGTAGCCGTGGTGGCATGAACAGTGGTCATAAGACCTTCCAGGATCCCGAAGGAATCGTTCAACACCTTGGCAACGGGAGCCAGACAGTTGGTGGTGCAGGAAGCGTTGGAAACAAATGCTTCGCCTTTATAGGATTTGTGGTTCACTCCATATACGAACATAGGGGTGTCGTCTTTTGAAGGAGCCGACATGACAACGCGTTTTGCACCGGCATCAATGTGGGCCTGGGCTTTTTCCTTTGTCAGGAAAAGACCGGTGGATTCCACAACGTATTCGGCGTTAATCTCGTTCCATTTCAGGTTGGCCGGATCTTTTTCAGACGTAACCCGGATGGCCTTGCCGTTCACCACAAGTGTATCGTCCTTCACCTCGACAGAACCCCTGAACTGTCCGTGCACGGTGTCGTAACGAAGCATATATGCCATATAATCCACACTTATCAGGTCATTGATACCGACGATCTCTATGTTTTCTCTTTGTTGGGCGGCCCTGAAAACCAGGCGGCCGATACGGCCAAAGCCGTTAATTCCTACTTTAATCTTATTCATATTTGTGTTTTATTTTTAAATCCGGAGCAAAGTTAATATATACCAATGAAATGCTCAAAAAAAATCACTAAATTCGCAAACTATGCATATATTGATCACAAACGACGA
>LFSY01000104.1:21740-22571 GCA_001512865.1 Rikenellaceae bacterium DTU002
CTTTTGCGCATGGTCCCCGTAGGCAACCCCGAAGGTACCCCGGAAAAGGGTATCAGCCGTTATTATTGTTCCGGGACACCTGTCGATTGTGTAAAAATGGCCCTGAACCTTATTTTTGACAAATCCAGACCGGACCTCCTCCTTTCAGGGATCAATCACGGTTTTAACGGTTCATCAGCCGTTCTGTATTCGGGGACGCTGGCAGCAACACGTGAGGGAGCGCTCTACAAAATCCCTTCCCTGGCCTTCAGCCTGAACGACCACCACGCCAACGCCGATTTCAGCGCCAGTATATACTATGGAAAAAAAATCATTGAAAAGTTCATCGATACCCCGCCCAATCCCTATACGTATGTCAATGTCAACATCCCCCAGGGAAGCATTGACGAGATCAGGGGCATTCGCCTGTGCCGTTTCGGCATGGGGGCATGGATCAAGGAGATAGAATCCCGTATGGACCCGTACGGACATCCTTATTACTGGATGGTAGGGGAATACGAGAACCTGGAACCGGACGATCCCGAGTGCGACCACAACCTGCTTGCGAACAATTACGTAACCATAGTTCCTCATAAAATTGACAACACAAACTATCCCGAACTGGAACGGCTGAAGGATGTGTGGAAAGACCTTACACGGGAGAGGAAAAACTAAAGGAATATGCGATACTTCATCATCGCCGGAGAAGTATCCGGTGATCTTTACGCCAGACAGCTTATGCTGTCACTTGCGGAAGCAGATCCGTTAGCCGAATTCAGGTACAGGGGTCCGGACACCCGTACCGCGGTGATGGGTTTTGTGGAAGTTGCCGCACGTCTCGGAGCCCACATA
>LFSY01000104.1:22588-27927 GCA_001512865.1 Rikenellaceae bacterium DTU002
CTGCCTATGGCCAGATTCGCTTCCCGGAAAGGGATCCGCACACTGTACTACATTGCTCCCAAAGTGTGGGCCTCCCGCGCATGGCGGGTCAGAATCATACGAAAGTACGTAACCCGGCTCTATGTCATTTTTCCGTTCGAGGTAGATTATTTTGCCTCGAAGGGCATAAAGGCGGAATACCTGGGCAATCCCGTCCTGGACAACCTGACCTCGGCACTGGAAACACTCGATACCCCGGAAGTGTTCAGAAAAAAATACAAGATCGGCCCCGAGCCCGTTTTGGCTATTCTACCGGGAAGCCGGCTGCACGAGATCAATTTCCTGCTTCCCAGGGCAGCGCAGATCATAAGAAAATTCAAAGATTACCAATGGATCGTGGCCGCCACACCCTCCATCCCCACAACCGTTTACGACGACATCCTCAAAGACCTCCCCGTCCGGGTAATGTACGGACATACCCACGAGATCCTGCAACAGGCCGAGGCAGCGCTGATCACCAGCGGCACGGCTACCCTGGAGGCGGCACTGCTCAACTGCCCGCAGGTGGTCTGTTACGGCGGCAACTCCCTCTCGATCGCCATTGCGAGGATGATCATCAGGGTAAAGCACATATCCCTGCCCAACCTGATCCTGGAGAAAGCCTCGGTCCGTGAACTCATTCAGAAGGATTGCCACCCCGACAAGATAGAAGAAGAACTCCGGCTGTTGCTCAAAGGACGCCAGAGGCGCAGAAGCATGCTGGCAGACTATAAAAGGCTGCATCGGATCCTGGGCATGGACGGTGCCACGGAGCGCATCGCACGGCACATGTACACCCTGCTTACCGGCGGTCCGGAAGTTCCCCGCTACAAGGTCTTCACGAGCACGCCGCTGGGCAATTTCTCCTTCTCGGCAAACGAATTCGACGAATTGACTGCCTGCGGTTTCGAGGACAATTACAAACTCAAGGGGTTTTTCAAAAGCGGAGCACCCATGGACCCGGAAGAGCCCAAACCGCCTGTACTGCTTATGGCCATAGAACAGATAGACGAATATTTCAAAGGGACCCGACGGACTTTTGACCTTCCCTTACATATAAAAGGTACCGATTTTCAAAAAAACGTCTGGGACAACCTGCTGAAAATCAATTACGGAACAACGGTGTCCTATGCGGAACTGGCAGAAATGACAGGCAATCCCAAAGCCACCCGGGCCGTAGGGCAGGCAAATTTCGCCAATCCGTTTGCCGTGATCATTCCCTGTCACCGTGTGATAGGGGCCGACGGTTCCCTGGTGGGATACGCCGCCGGACTGGAACGAAAACAAAAACTTCTGGCCATGGAAAAATCCTATGCGCCCGAATCCACCAACTCACTTTTTTAGTATATTTGTAAGATAAAAGAAACACTATGAAATTTGTTGTATCAAGCTCAGAACTGTTGGGAAGACTTCAATCCGTCAGCAGGGTTATCGCTTCCAAAAACACGTTGCCTATACTGGATAACTTTCTTTTCAACCTGGCCGGGGACTCTCTTACCATAACGGCATCGGACCTGGAAACCACTTTACGTACCTCCATGAAACCCGATACTGTTCTGGAAGAAGGCAGTGTGGCCATTCCGGCACGCATCCTGACAGATTCCCTGAAAGAGTTTCCGGAACAGCCGCTTACCTTTGCTTTCAACAAAGAACAGAATATCATTGAATTCACCTGGTCAACCGGCAAGTTCCAGGTGCCCGGTTTCCCTGCAGAAGATTACCCGGTAGCCAGGGAACTGTCAGACAACATATCCATCACATTTTCCCCGGACGTCCTGCTTGAAGGCATCAACCGGACGCTCTTTGCCGCCGGTGACGAAGAACTCCGTCCTGTAATGAACGGGATCTTCTTCGACCTGAAAAAAGAAGCCGCCAACCTGGTGGCCTCAGACTCACACAAACTCATCTGTTATACCAGGTCGGACATCAAGGCCCCCGAGGATTCATCTTTCATCCTTCCCAAAAAACCGGCAAACATACTCAAGAACCTGCTTGTCAAGATTGAAGAAGACATCACCATTGCCTACGACAAGACCAACGCCTTCTTTACCTTCGGTTCCTTCAGCATGATCTGCCGTCTTGTGGAAGGCAACTACCCTGCCTACCGGAGCGTAATCCCACAGAACAACCCCAACAACATCATAGCTGACCGCGTAGAACTGATGAACGCCGTTCGCCGCGTAAGCGTCTGCTCCAACCAGGCCACCAACCTGATCAAGCTGCTCTTCTCGGCAAACCAGATATTCGTTTCTGCACAGGACATCGAATTCCGCATTGCCGCCCAGGAACGCATCTCCTGCCAGTACGACGGTCCTGCCATTGAAATGGGATTCAAATCCGTATTCCTTGCCGAGATTCTCGCCAACCTTCCCGGCACCGAGGTCAACATCGCCCTGAGCGATCCCTCCCGCGTAGGCCTGATCACTCCCATCACACCGGACTCCGAAAACGAAGACATTTGCGCCCTCATCATGCCCATGATGATCACACAATAAGGCGCGACATGAAAATCAATTTGAAACGACCGCTCCTGTTCCTGGATCTGGAAACAACCGGTCTGAATATTGCCACCGACAGGATTGTCGAAATTTGCGTCCTCAAACTGAACACGGACGGAACACGCGAAGTGAAAACCCGAAGGATCAATCCAACCATACCCATATCCCCTGAAGCCCAGGCTATTCACGGCATATCAAATGAAGATGTAGCCAACGAGCCAACGTTTCGTGAAATAGCCAAATCACTGGCCAACTGGATGGAAGGCTGTGACATTGCCGGGTACAATTCTACAAAATTCGACGTTCCTATGCTTTCGGAAGAATTTTTACGTGCCGGGATAGACTTCAATTTTCGTAAGCGCAAACTCATAGACGTACAGAACATTTTCCACAAAATGGAACAACGTACACTTAAGGCGGCTTACCGTTTCTATTGTGACAAAGACCTGGAAAATGCCCACAGTGCAGAGGCCGATACCATAGCCACTATGGAGATATTGGAATCTCAGCTGGACCGGTACCCCGGGGACCTGCAGAACGATATCTCTTTCCTGTCGGAATTTTCTACCAGGAATCACAACCTCGATTATGCAGGACGCATTATTCTTGATGATCAGGACCTGCCAGTGTTCAATTTTGGTAAACACAAAGGTCGCCGGGTCAAAGAAGTCCTCCAGACTGAACCTTCTTACTACGACTGGATGATGAAAGGTGATTTTACACTGGATACAAAAAAGGTACTCACAGAGATTAAATTGAGTAAACAGTGACGATCCCGGTTTATGAAAATTTTCTCTTATCCTTACGGAGCAAAAGATTTCTACATAAAGCCGGATACGGCTCTGGCCAAACCGACAGATGATTTTTTCATACCTCCCGCATGCGGCAGCATTTCATTTGCGGTCTGTTATGTCGTGAAAATGAACCGGCTGGGCAGGAGTATCCAGGAACGGTTTGCCCACAGATATTACTCCCAGGTTAACTACGGCGTGTGTATATATGGTTCAGATCCTTCATGTGAGCAGTCTTCTCCGCTTTGGATACCGGGTCTGTCTCTCGACTACTCGCTGGTTATGCCCCGGACGTACCTGGCTCCTGAGGAACTAAAGACAATCTCGCTGATAGTGAATGATGGTCCGGTCAGGGATTTCAACATTCCCTCCAAAGCGGACATTCACAAACGCATTGCACACCTTTCTGGCTTTGTATATGTTAAAATGGGAGATCTGCTGCTCATGGAACTTCATGCTCCCCTACCGGGACCTTCCGGCACCAGGATACAGGTACTACCCCAAGTGGATTTCGGGATCAGAGGTGGAACCTCGTGAGCCATTATTCAGCTTATTGTTTTCCAAAGCACTGATTATCAATTCCATAGATATTATCGTCCTGATTTTTGGCTCACGAGGTTCCACCTCTTTACTTCTTTTGTCCTCTTTTTTACAGAAACAATACATTTCTTTGGTATATGAAAATGTACCTTCACATATGCATCAGGGGAAATGCGCATCAAAGCTTATTCCTGGAAAAGGGAGATATTCAACATCTGATAGATCTGTTGGCTGTTTTTTCTTACAAATACGATGTGGAAGTTTTAGCATACGATATTCTTTCTAACCATATACACTTATTGATAAGATCGGATGATCCATCCAATTTTATTAAAGCATTACGAGTCAGTTATGCTCATTACTATAATAACAAATACAAAACAGAAGGTAGTGTCGGCAGCAGAGGGTATGTATCTGGCATTATAAGAGATGAAGATCAGTTGATCGAAAAAATGATCTATGTAATTCGCAACTCTACCAGGCATGGTACCGTGAATCATCCCTACAGTGATCCGTTTAATTCGGCCGCCTATTATTATCAAAAAGAACGTGGAATTGATTATCGTAAGGAGTATCAGCCCGTTGAAAAGAATACGTACCTGCCTTGGTCAAGAGAACCTATACCTGATCATTTTCTTATAAACAGGAAAGGTCACATATATCCAGGCTGTTTTTTGAGGATAAAGGAAGTGGAAACACTCCTTGGATCCTATGATCAGGCTATGATAAAATTTTCGAACCCTACAGAAAAAGAAAAAACAGAATCTGAAAAAAGATCTCCAACTCATTCAATGAAGGTCAAATACACAGATTTGTACATTAGCCAACTAATCATGAAACAAATAGCGCCAAGAACCATTCCACAGCTTTCTGTTATCGAAAAAATGGAACTGGCTGCAAACATCAGACAAAAAATACAGGTCTCAGTCAGACAATTGAGCCGGGTGCTTAATATTCCCGAAACCAGCCTCCGGAGATGGAATCTCCTTGCGCCAAAAAAATAAACACAATAATTAAGTGACTAAATATCAGATAGATAAATTTATTGATTTGTTTATTTGGCGCACGAGGTTCCACCTCCCGCCACCCGGCCCGTTGCGAAGGCTATTTGGAGGTTGTATCCTCCGCTGTCGGCATCCAGATCCAGGATCTCCCCGGCGAATGACAGGTTCTCCACCAGTTTGGATCGCATGGTACGGATATCCACTTCTTTCATAGAGATCCCTCCGGCAGTCACCACCGCGCGGGCCCAGTCTCCGTAAGATGCAATTGGAAAGACCCATTTGATCATCCCGTCCACAGGATGCAACCCGCTTTGGGCAAGATAACGCGTAAACGGTTCTATCAGGGCTTCCGGCATATAAGCCCTCAAACGCTGCGACAGATCGCCTCCAGACCCGTACACTGATGTCCTCTGCTCAGATATATCACTCCTGATTCCAGGTATAGCACCCCCCGTCTGTTCTGCTCTCACATTGCCTCTCTTTGAGCG
>LFSY01000104.1:27937-28782 GCA_001512865.1 Rikenellaceae bacterium DTU002
TTCACCACCCTCGCGTTTCCATCTGGCCATCAGCTGAGAGCGGGTCAGCCCGGGTTTCAGGTTCAGATGCACCGACACCCGCTGTCCCTTTTCCAGCGCCACGACCGCCTGCCGGCTCACCCTGAATCCGATGGGTCCCTCAATGCCGAGGTTGGTGAAATACAGTTCCCCCTCCTCGGACTGTCTGAGAACCTGCTCGGACTGTCTGAACACCTCCCCGGTATAAAGCCCGAGCTCGACGTTGCGCAGCTGTACTCCTTTAAGGCGTCGGTCGTAATTTACAGGCATCAAAGCAGTTAAGGTTGGAAAAAGCGGTTCAATGGTATGTCCCAGTGCCGAGGCAAGGGTGTAGCCATCCCCTGTCGATCCGGTGCCCGGATATGTTTTCCCGCCTGTGGCCAGAATGAAATGGTCCGCCTTGAGCAGCCTTTCCCCGCCGCGGGAATCTCTCACCCTCACGGCCATGATCCGCAAGGTGCCGCCCGGAGCGTCGGGCACAGGAACATCTGCCGGGGCGTCGGGCACAGGAACATCTGCCGGGGCGTCGGGNNTGCCGGGGCGTCGGGCACAGGGACATCTGGCGAGGCGTCGGTTCCGGGGGTTTGGGCCGTTACGAATTCCAGGACCTGACAGCCGCAGATCATGCGGACACCCAGTCGGTCGAGCCAGGACCTGAGTGCATCTATCACATCAAATGCCCTTTGTGAGGCGGGATATACCCTGGTACCGCGTTCCACAACTGTCGGCAAACCAATATCATTGAAAAATTTCACAGTATCCTCACTGGAAAAATGGTAAAAAGCCGGTTTGAAATAGCGGTTCACCGGATGTACATGAGGGCTGAA
>LFSY01000140.1:0-410 GCA_001512865.1 Rikenellaceae bacterium DTU002
TTTTTCTGCGCTTCGTTCACCCGGTCCACCGATTCTATGAGTTCCATGGGGTACCCGTTTTCACGTCCCATGCGAATGAGCGCTTTCACATCTTTGGGGAAGCAGCTGCCTCCGTATCCGGGACCTGCATACAGGAATTTATGGCCTATGCGGGTATCCGAGCCGATCCCCACGCGCACTTGGTTCACATCGGCCCCCGTTTTCTCGCACAGGTTGGCCATCTGGTTCATGAACGAGATGCGGGTGGCCAGCATGGCGTTGGCTGCGTATTTGGTCATCTCGGCAGAAGGAACATCCATAAAGAGCACCCGGAAATTCTTCAGCAGGAAAGGTCTGTAAAGGTTTTCCATGATCTTGCGGGCCTTTTCGGTTTCCACGCCCACCACCACCCGGTCCGGGCTCATGAAATC
>LFSY01000140.1:423-1674 GCA_001512865.1 Rikenellaceae bacterium DTU002
TTCTTCGCTGATGACCTGTTTGACTTTGGCGGCCGTACCTACAGGAACCGTGCTTTTTGTGGTGAATACCAAGTAGTTGTTCATGTGTTTGCCGACGGTACGTGCCACATCCAGTACGTAATGGATATCCGCGCTTCCGTCTTCGTTGGGCGGTGTTCCCACGGCACTGAAAACGACTTCCGTGTTTTCCAGGCAATCCTTCAGTTCTGTTGTAAAATGCAAACGCCCGGCAATCATGTTCCGGTTGACCATCGGTTCCAGACCCGGTTCATAAATGGGCAAAATGCCTTTTTTCAGGTTTTCAATTTTCTGTTGGTCAATGTCTACGCACGTAACGTTTGCGCCCATCTCGGCAAAACAAACGCCGGACACAAGTCCTACATATCCTGTTCCTACTATGGCTATATTCATATGGTTTTGAGTTTGGATGTGGGGGGAATCTCCGAGTCTGGCGCAGAATCTCCGAGATTCTGCGCCAAATACCACGCCACCGTCTGCTCCAGCCCCTGCCGGAAGGACATCTGCTGCTGCCAGCCGAGTTCGGTTTTGATTTTTGTAGCGTCTATGGCATAGCGCAGGTCATGGCCGGGGCGGTCGGTCACAAAGGTGATCAGCGGCAGGGAATCCCCGGCAGGCCGGCCCAGCAGGCGGTCGGTGATTTCTATGAGCTGGCGCACCAGTTCTATGTTTTGCCATTCGTTATCCCCGCCTATGTTGTAAGTTTCTCCCACTCTGCCCCGGTGAAATACCAGGTCAATGGCGCGCACGTGGTCTTCCACGTACAGCCAGTCGCGTACGTTTTCGCCTTTGCCGTATACGGGCAGAGGCTTGCGGTTCACTATGTTGTTGATGATCACGGGGATCAGTTTTTCAGGGTACTGGCAGGGGCCGTAATTGTTGGAGCAATTGGATATTTTGACCGGCAATCCGTAGGTATGGTAGAAAGCCCTTACAAAATGGTCTGCCGAGGCTTTTGATGCCGAGTAGGGGGAGCGGGGGTCGTAGGGATTGGTTTCGCGGAACGGATCGTCCCCGAAGTGCAGTGCTCCGTAAACTTCATCGGTGGATATCTGGTAAAAAAGGTGTTTGTGGTAATCTTCCTTTTTCCAGAACGTTTTTGCCGTCTGCAACAACGTGAGCGTTCCCATCACGTTGGAGCGGGCAAATTCAAACGGATCCGTAATGCTGCGGTCCACGTGGCTTTCAGCCGCCAGGTGTATGACGGCATCTATGTTGTATTCCCGGAAGATC
>LFSY01000140.1:1740-6451 GCA_001512865.1 Rikenellaceae bacterium DTU002
ACGTTTATGATACGGTACTGCGGATAGTGCTTCACAAAATGCCGCACCACATGCGATCCTATGAAGCCGCATCCGCCGGAAATGAGAATCTCCGAGATGCTGCGCCACTTCCATACTGAATTTTTGTTATCTTCCATTAAATCTGTGTGTTGCGTTTTTAGCGTTTGGCAAATGGCGCAGCATCTCGGAGATTCCGCGCCACGGGCGCATCTGCCGCCGCCACGGGCGCATCTGCCAGTTCCAGGATGTATTGCCCGTATTCGTTGTGCTGCATGGGCAGTGCATCGGCACGGAGCTGTTGGGGGGTGCGCCAGCCGTTGCGCAGGGCGATTTCTTCCGGGCAGGCGATCTTCAGGCCTTGACGTGCCTGGATGGTTTGCACGAAGTTGGACGCCTCGGCAAGGGAATGGTGCGTGCCGGTGTCGAGCCAGGCGAAGCCGCGGCCCAGGCAGGTGACGTTCAGGCGTTGTTGCTGAAGGAAATGGTCGTTGACCGAGGTGATCTCCAGTTCGCCCCGTGCAGAGGGTTTGACGCGGGCAGCGACTTCCAGCACTTCATTGGGGTAGAAATAGAGCCCGGTGACTGCGTAATCGGACCTGGGTATCTGCGGTTTTTCCTCTATGGATACGGCACGTCCCAGCGGCCCCAGTTCAACGACCCCGTAACGTTGGGGATCCTTTACCTGGTACCCGAATATGTGGGCGTTACCGTTATTTGCCGAGGCTACGGCCTGGTGGAGCATGGTCCGGAAACCCTGCCCGTAGAAAATGTTGTCACCCAGGACGAGGCTGACGGTGTCGCTGCCCACGAAGTCCCTGCCGATGATGAAGGCCTGTGCCAGTCCCTCGGGCCGTGGCTGCGCGGCGTAGGAGAAGCGGACCCCCAGGGATTCTCCCGAACCCAGCAAACGTTCAAAGGAAGGCAGGTCCTGCGGGGTGGATATGATGAGGATCTCTCTTATACCGGCCAGCATGAGCACCGATAGCGGGTAGTAGATCATGGGTTTGTCGTATATGGGAAGCAATTGTTTGGATACTCCTTTGGTGATGGGATAAAGACGTGTCCCGGAGCCTCCGGCAAGAATAATTCCTTTCATGATGAGGATTGTTGAACAGGAACAAAGTTAATAATTATCTTTGAGTCATGAAATGTTTGTGGGTACCTGCCGGATTCCTTATGATCCTGTGTACTTTAATGCTCCGGGCTGCACCTTTCCGGCCGGGTATGCCACCGGGTGAAGGGAGCGGTGTCACAGGGGTATCACACGCAGGTACGGATACCGACAGTTTGCACGTGATCGCGGACAGCCTGCTCAACGGCAAAAAGGTGGCTGTGATGACGGGATCGCTGGGCGAGATGATGTTGTCCGATGCCTGTCCCCAGGTGCTTGTACGCTGTTTTGACGACATCATGGACGGCTTTTCGGCCTTACGTGCGGGGAAGGTGGATTATGTGATGACCGCCTACACTACGGCTTATGTGGTAAACCGTTCCGAAGCATCCTACCGGATATTGCCGCATCATCTGACCAACGAGGGGGCCGGGATAGCTGTTTCGAAGAACGATGCCACCGGACTGCTTCGCGGGATAGATTCGGTGCTGGCCGTTTTCAGAAAGGACGGAACCCTGGACGCGATCGTTGGGAACTGGATACGGCATGACGGTTCCGATTATGTGGTGACACAATTTGACACCCCGGAAAGTTACACTTCATATGCGGCCTCAAAAGGAACGCAGGCTATGCAGGATCCGCCGCAGGATCCGGTGCCGGTGTTGCGGGTAGGTACTGCAGCCAACCGCGAGCCCATGTGTTTCATTCAAAACAACCGGATCGCAGGACTGGACTGGGAACTAATGATGCGTACCGGACATGCGCTGGGACGGAAGGTGGAATTTGTGGATATGAAATACGCGGCACTGATCGCAGCCTTGCAGTCGGGCAGGATAGATGCCATTGCCTCCAATATGACAGCTACGGCCGAGAGGAAGAAACAGGTGGATTTTTCAGCTGTTTATTTTATGAATCCGCAGGTATTGATCGTCTGGGATCCGGGAGAAGGCTCCGCGGGTGACGGCCCTGCGGGTTCGGGTATTTGGGCCGGGTTTTTAGACGGGGTCCGTCGGAACCTGCTTCATGAGAACCGTTACCGCCTGATCCTTGACGGGTTGTGGATCACTTTTGTCATAGCCGTTTTTTCTGTGTTCCTGGGGACATTGCTGGGGGCGGGGATCTGTGCCTTGCGTATGTCATCGCGTAAGATCAGCCGGTATTTTGCCAAAGGATACATTACCCTGTTCCGGGCCATTCCGCAGGTGGTCATCCTGATGGTCATGTTTTACGTGGTCTTTGCCTCGGTGCGTATCAGCGGAATCATCGTTTCGGTCATCACGTTTTCCCTGATCTTTGCTTCGTATTCCTCGGAGTTGTTTCGTTCGTCGTTGGAAAGTATTCCCCCGGGACAGCGGCAGGCCGGATCGGCATTGGGTTTCAGGGGATATCAGACGTTTCTTTATATTTTACTTCCGCAGGCTGCCCGGATAGCCTTTCCCGTTTACAAGGGCGAGATCATTTCGCTGATCAAGATGACGGCCATTGTCGGTTATATTGCGGTACAGGATCTGACCAAAGCCGGGGATATTATCCGCAGCCGGACCTTCGATGCCTTTTTCCCGCTGGTGATGGTCGCATTCATTTACATGATCATCATCTGGGGGCTGACCAGGTTGCTGGACCTGCTGTCACCTAAAGCTTGCGGTAATAGGTAAATTTGTGGTTGGGAAGGGACTCGGGGTAGAAAATGGCGATCAGATCGGCCAGGATCAGGTGCGGGCTGACCGCTCCCGACTCAAAATAATCGCTTCCGCCTTCCGGCGTGCTGCGCAGGTTGTTGTTCCACACCTTTCCGTTGCGGAAAGCGGGAGCCTCGGCAAATCTGGGATCGAGGTCCGCCAGGGAACGAAGGTCAGCCAGCTGGTTGGGATGGATCCAGTAATCGGCCTGAAGGGCATACAGATATGCCTGTTCTGTGCTCATGGGGGTGGTCTTCACGCCGGGTTGTGATCCCAGGAGGATGCCTCCGGCGTCTTCCACCAGGATGCTCTGGTGGCTGTCGGTTCCGGGTACGTACCAGATATCTTTGAACGGTGCGTTGATCAGTACTTTGACCGGTTCAAAGCTGCCGTTGAGCGATTCGGCATTTTTGATGCCCGATGCCAACATGTTACGGCGGAACTGAAGCAGGGCCGCCTGCCTGGCCATGGTTTTGTATTCTTCGTATGTCTGGTAGATCCAGTAAAATTGTTCAATGGCTCTTGCTTCCTTGTCGAAGAACCAGGCAAACGCCACCAGGAATTCGGCTTTTCCCAGGGGATGGTTTTCCATGTGTTCAGGTATCTCTACCACAGTAATACCCAACTGTCTGATTCTGTCCAGGTAGTCATTCGATTCTCCGGGCACGGCATAAGCAAAAACAACGTCGGGGGCCAGTTGTAAAAGTGTTTCATAGTCAATGCCGGATTCATAGCCAACGTCCACGACGTCACGGATGTTTTTGTTACAGATGTACCGTGACCCTGAAACGCCCACGATGGAACGTGTTTCATCCAATGCGTCCAGGTATGCGACATGGGTGGAAGAAAGACATACCACGCGGCGGACTTTTTCCTGTTCGATACGTGTTTCTTTGCGTGAAACGGGATCCTTCAGGTAGAGGACCTTTTTGCCGTTTTCCCTGACAATGAAGAAGTTGTTGGCATACAACGGCTTGTAGACATAATCCATGTCTTCGTCCTGTATGCTTTGTTCCTCGATCAGGTGTTTCCGGAATTTATTGTTCCTGTAACCGGGACAAGATTGAAAAGCAAGTGTGAACAGCAATACACAGGCGCCAATGAGGCTCCCTCTGAGCATTCTGGTTTTTATCACTACACGTTGTTTTTGAGCCTTCCACGGGACTCGAACCCGCGACCTGCTCATTACGAATGAGCTGCTCTACCGACTGAGCTAAGAAGGCATTGGGCTGCAAAGATAAAAAAACAAATGGCATTTTCAACGCCGGCTACGACAGAATCGTTGTCAAAGCTGCAGCATACCGGTTGCGGATCCTTACCCTGGTTTACTTTCGGGGCTGTTAACAAACACGACATCGAGCGGCGGTTCGGGCATGTCCTTGTCCAGCGGGAACATGGGCCTTTGGATGCGCCGGTAGGGCAGTTCCGAAAGGTTCTGGTCCACGCCGCCCCGGGTTAGGGCCATCATCCAGTCGCCCCGCATATTGTAAACACTTTCAGGCAGGTAACCGACCTTGATCATGATGATGTCTGCTTCCCGTGGCTGAAAGCCGAGGTTTTCGAAATCGCTTTCGTAATGGTAGGGTTTCCGCTTTTGGGTTACGATCACATGGAGGCTGCCGGTCTTGATAACGACTTCAGTATTGGTGTCGCTTTCTCTTATAAATTCGACCGTACCGCCGAGCAGGACCGGCGGCTGGTAGCGGTCGTCCACCATCGCTCCGACGTATGCTTCCACTTGGGCGCCGAGGCCTGCCGCCAGTGCTTTTTCGACCATTTTTGGTCCGGGGATCGAGGCGTATATGAGTTTTGGGCCCCGAGGCGAACGGAATTCCTTCCGCTCCAGCAACCTGGCCAGGGTCCAGGTGACATCACCCGCCCCGCCGGCAGTGGGATTGTCTCCCATATCGCTGATCATAAA
>LFSY01000140.1:6555-7320 GCA_001512865.1 Rikenellaceae bacterium DTU002
TACAGTGATCTGGCCGGTTCAACACGTGTACTGGTTTTTTCGCCGGGCAGCAGAATGGGGACTTTCACCCAGGCCTTGTATTCGGGACGGCCCTTGCCGGTTTCCAGTCGTTCCAGCAGGTTGGACACCGCCCTTCGTTTGGACTCCATGGCATCTTCGTGCGGAGCCATACGGTAACAGGTGATCAGGTCGGTATTCTCTGCCAGGCGCAACGAGACGTTCCCGTGCAGGTCCATGCAGGTGGATACGAGCGCTTTGTTGCCGATGACTTCCTTGATCCTGAGAATCAGGTCGCCTTCCGGATCATCCAGTCCTGTGACGCTCATGGCTCCGTGGATATCGAAGTACAGGGCGTCGTAGGGGAGGTTCTTTTTCAGCTCTTCCAGGGTCCGGGCCACGAGCGATTCGTACGTTTCCCGGGTAACGATCCCTCCGGGGGTGGCCCTGGCATACATGGCGGGAAGCCAGTGGGCTTTTTGTCTCAAAAGGGAATCTTCCGCCAGAAAGTCGTACCGGGTGAATACCTCCGCTCCCTTGCTGATGCTGAAATCATCTTCGGTAGTTTGCGCCGGCGAGAACGTGCTGCATTCAATGGCTATTCCCGCGATCGCGATCCTGGGAAGTTGTTCCTGCCGGTTGCATGATATGGTGGTCAACAGGGCCACCACCATTGCAGTAACCGCCATAGCGGCTGCACCTTTTGCGGCTGCACCTTTTGCGGCTGCACCTTTTGCTGCTGCAACTTTTGCGGTTGCACCTTTTGCT
>LFSY01000130.1:0-17458 GCA_001512865.1 Rikenellaceae bacterium DTU002
GAACAGCAGGTTTTGAAAATGTTCGGTGGAAGGTTGAGGCGGATTTCCCAGGTTCCCGAAAGACGACCCTTTGTGATTTGCCAACCCTTCCAGGTCTATGACCTGTTCCCCGGTGGCGGCCATTTGAAGCAACCGTTCCGTTTTCCCGCTGCCGGTCAATCCGCCCAGCACGTTGATGGGATGGGGCAGGTGTTCAAAAAAGCCGAGGAGGTGGTTGCGGTAGGCTTTGTACCCGTTTTCCAAGGTATAGCAATGGATGCCCACCTTTTCCATGAGCCAGGCCACCGAGGCGGAGCGCATCCCGCCCCGCCAGCAGTACAATAAAAGGGAACCTCCGGGATACGTAGCAGGACCTCCGGCAGCAGCAGGACCATCGGGACCTGCAGCAGAACCACCGGCAGTTCCCGGCCTTCCGCCCGCAATTTCAAGGCCCCGGCGGGCCATTTGTTCCAGGCGGGGGCCGACCAGTTGCAGCCCTTTGAGCACGGCGGCGCTGCGTCCTTCCTGCACGTACAGGGTGCCCACCTCGGCTCTTTCTTCGTTGTTGAAAAGGGGAAAAAGAAAAGCCCCCGGAATATGACCTTTTTCATATTCCGCGGGCGTTCTTACATCGGCCACCGGAGTGGTCAGCGATCTTTTCAGGAATTCTTCAACAGAGATTGGTTCCGGCATACCGCAAAGGTATGAAAAAACCTTCTTAGTGTTTACGTTCTATAAAGTATGCCACTAGCAGGCCGATCCCACCGAAGAGCAAAGGGCTGGCAAGCATCAGGAATCCGTTCACGGCATCGCTGGGGGATCCGAATCCCGATCCGGGGAACCATGAGGTAAGCCCGAGCCATACGATCAGCAGACCAATTCCCAGACCTATCAGCAAACAGGCAGGCCTGATGTTGCCCCTGGGGTCTTTTCTGACGTTCAGCTCCCATTGGGGATTGAGCTCTTTGAAGGCAGCCAGTGAATCCGGCGTCATGGAAGCAATGGTTTCCATGAAACGTAAACGTTCTTTTCTTGTAGCGGCGCGGTTCCATACCGCATAGATAAAATAAAAGATAACCGCAGTGATCAAAATAGGTGTGAGTTCCATTTTTTTAATAATTTAGCGTGAAACATTTTTTTCATTCACTTCTTTGACGTAAGTCGGCAGTTCCGGTTACACACGATGTAACGTTTTTTGTCATTTTGCGTCAAAAAGTCAAAGAAAGCGGAGTGCCTTGACACAGGACCACCTTGAAATACATAGCGCGCTGCAGGGCGATGTTCGGGCTTATGCCGCTTTGGTAAACAAATACCAGAGCATGGTCTTTGTATTGGTACGCAGTGTATGCCGGTCTGCCGAAGATGCTCAGGAAGTAACGCAGGATGTGTTCCTGAAGGTATACCAGCAACTGCATACTTTTCAGGGGAACGCCTCGTTCAGGACATGGCTTTACCGGATCGCATACAATACGGCCATCAGCCACATCCGGAAGTCAAAAACACGGGGGAAAGCAGAAGATGCCTATACCAGGGACGTGACCTATACCGGGGGAGAGGCCGATGAAGAACCTGATCTGCAACGGGAAGCCCGGTACGAGCAATTGCGGTCACTGGTGGAGGCCCTGCCTCCACAGGAACGGATGCTCATTGAATTGTACTATTATAAAGAGTTGAAAATGGAAGAAGTGGCTTATATCTGCGGAATGACACTGTCAAATGCCAAAGTACGTATTTTCAGGATACGTCAGAAATTGCAGGAAGCCATGACAAAAGCATAAAAGGAAAAACCATGGATACGTTAAGAAATTTCTTTGAAGACGAACGCAACCGGCGCGAAAAGGAAGCCGCCGTGATGATGCCTGCAGGGGATCGCATTGCGTCCATGATAGCTAAACAACAGCAGTCCAAACACAGAAACCGCTGGATAGCCTGGCTGTCGGGGAGCCTTGGTTTTGCAATTGTCGCAGCCGTTGCCGGACTGTATTTCCGGGAACCCCTGGCAGTGGCCTGTCGTTGGGCAGAAAGCTTTGCCGGAGGCGTTTCGGACAGGATCGCTGAAATATTTGAAAACATAAAGCTCACATTGTTTTCCTGGGGAACCGGAATAAGCCCCGCTGCAGGAATGGGGATCATTGAAAAGGCCACCTCGGAAATAACCGGGTGGCCCGTTCAGGTCTGGTATGTGGTTTTTCTGGCTGCCGGGGTGGGCCTGCTTCTGGGAGCCGACCGCCTGGTGCGCCACCGCAAACCCGTTTAATCGTTATACATCTGCGGGATATCTACAGAATTTTCATAATCGCCGAGCAAATACCGTGAAAAATAATCGGCCATTCTCCAGAAGAAATATTCGGTCATGTCTCCGAAGCCGTGGCGCTGTCCCGGCAGGATGAGCATGTCAAAACGCTTGTTGGCGCGTATCAGCGCGTTGGCAAGACGTAAGGTGTTGCCCGGATGCACGTTGTTGTCAATGTCGCCGTGGATCAGCAACAGCCTTCCTTCCAGATTCTTCGCCAATTGTGAATTGGTTCCGATGCTGTACTTGAATGTGGTATCTCCTTTGGCCGTGATCTCTTCAAGAACCCCGTGGTGTTTTTCACTCCACCAGCGGTTGTAGATGTTGTTTTCATGGTTCCCCGCACAGGAAACGGCCACTTTGAAGAAATGAGGATACTGCAATATGGCAGCCGAGGACATGAACCCGCCTCCCGAGTGACCGTGTATGCCTACACGGGACAGGTCTATGAAAGGATAACGGGCGGCAAGCTGTTCTATGGCGTATTTCTGATCTTCCAGGCCGTAATCACGTAAATTGCCGTACCCAAAATTGTGGTACCATTTGGAACGGTTGGGATGGCCTCCCCGGTTGCCCACGGTGATCACAATGAATCCCATTTGGGCCAGGCGGTCCAGGCGGTCCATGGAACGGCTCCAGGTCTGCCCGGGGCCTTCGACCTGGGGGCCGGGGTATACGTATGTGATGATGGGGTATTTGCGCGACGGATCAAAATCGAAAGGTTTGTACATGATCCCGTGCAGGCTGGTGATCCCGTCGGCGGCCTTGACCTGGATACGCTCGGGGAACTTGTATCCCGCTTCGAACAGCAGGCTCAGATCGGTTTCCTGAAGTGCCAGGAGTTTCTTCCCGGTATTGTCGTACAATTCGGCAACGGGAGCAACGTCCACGCGGGAGCGGTTCATTACGAAAAATTTACGGCTGTCGCTCATGTCCGCTGTATGGTGAAAATCACCGGGAGTCAAAATCCTTAGCTGGCTTCCGTCAAGTCGTACGGAATAAAGGTGCTCATAATAGGGGTCCAGATCCGTTTCCCTTCCGCATGCGGTAAAATACAGGGTACGTGTGGCTTCATCCACACCCAGTATCTGTTCCACGTGCCAGGGACCAGATGTGATGGCATTCTTTTCATTTCCGTTTTCATCGTACAGGTACAGATGGCCCCATCCGCTTTTTTCGGACCAGTGGATGAGTTCTTTCCCGTTATTTACAAGGTACAGGGGACGGGTTTCCACATAGGTGTTCAACCGTTCCTCAATGAGGGTCAGGGCGGTATCCTTTCCGATCTCTGCCCGGCAAAGATCTATTCTTCTGAGGTCCCTGCTGGTACGGTGAAAATAAAATCCGGAATTGTCCCCCAGCCATTTCCAGTGACGTATCTCATCAGACATGGTTCTCTTTTCGGCCGGAGTATAGCCCAGGCTGAGGGACTGGTCTTTAAATGCGGCGGTTTCAATGTATTTCCACGTTTTGTCTTCCATATTGAACACGACCAGGGAATGTTGCGGGATATTTTCCTCTCCGGGCATTTCGTATTTATAGCGTTCCAGTTTGGGACGCGGCTCGGCAAGCACGTTGATCACGAAAAGATCCTTGACCTTGGTCTCATCGGCGCGGATCATGGCAAAATGACGGGAATCGGGACTCCATAACAGACTGCCTGCCCCCGTACGTTTTTGCTGTTCGGTGGAATCGGCGTAGAAGTCTTCGGATCCTGAACCAAAAGGAAAATCGCGTGTTCCGGTCGTTGTCAGACGATGTTCCACAATGGTGGAATCCTTTTCGTCTTTGCGGGCTTTTTCGAAGTTTTCCCAATCCATCCAATAGAGGTCAAAGTTCCTTGAAAAGACCACATATTCCCTGTTGGGTGAAATGTTGGCCCAACGAGGCAGGGGCTCTTTTTTCTCTTCGTCCTCAAGCCATGTCAGCGTTCCCGTTTTCCAGGCATACTCAAAAAAGAAAAGACGAGGTTCTTTGCCGTTCTTTTTGTTGTTCTCTTTTTCGTCGTCTTTTTTCTTCTTCTCCACCATCTCGGTGCCTTGCACATAGAAAGTGAAGGTGTCGTCATCTTTGAGTTTCAGGTCTTTCAGGGCAAGGTTCTGTGCGTCGAAAGGATCCTTAACGATCCGGGTCAGGTCGGCGGCAAATGTTACCCTGTCAAAAAGTTCCCTTTGTGTTCCTTTTGCCGGATCCACAACGTACCATGCTTCTCCGGAGGGGGTTTTGTATGCATACCAGAAAAGGTCCGAGGTTTTGAACCAGTTGGGTCTGACAGAGGTGGAAAACACCATTTTGTCCACTTTCTTGCGGGAGAACCTTGCGGCCAGCTCGTAATTGGCTTTTTCACGTATCATTCCCCGCTGAGGTTGTGCCTGAAGGGATATACCGGCAAGTATTGCCAGGCAGATCATCAGCATCCTTTTGTTCGTCATAAGATTAGGTTTTTAGGTTTATATTTTGATGATAATTTTTCGTTTGTAGAGGACCATGGCCATGAGCGTAAAAATGGCCACATAGATCACGGCGTAGGCAAGAGATCCTGCCGGGTTGTCTCCGAAAACGGGAACGCAAACGTTGTGATACAGCCATCCCAACGGGGTTGCCGTTCCACCCGAAGCTGTTTGCCAGTGAATGATCCTTCCAAAGAGCTTGGCAAAAAGACCGGAAAGGACAAAGGCAAACAAGGGATTCAGGCCCAGTGCCTTAAAGGGCATGAACCATTTTTCCTTTCCCTTAATGTCTATAAGATATACAAAGAAGCCGAGCATAAGGAGGGTCCAGCCGCCGGCATACAGTACGTAAGATCCTGTCCATAAAGGTTTGCTTATGGGCAGCCAGATACTCCATGCCAGACCGGCACCCAGGCTGACCAGTCCCCAGGTATACAGACTTCCGACGGCGTCGATCTTTTCCGTGTTCTTGCGAATGCACACACCGGCCAGGTATCCCATCAGCACAGTGCCGGCACCTGACAGCATCCCAAGTACGCCTTCAGGGTCGAAGGGCAGCCCGTACCCCTGGTACAGGTGCTTGGGCCCCAACAGGAACAGATCGGTGACACGGGCAAAATTAGTTTCCCTTGAATAGGGCTCGTCTCCTCCAAAAAAGAAAAGGAGCCCCCAATGGAGCAACAAGGTCAAAGCAAATGCCCATGCGATGGGACGGGGTTTTTTCAGCCACAGGGCCAGTGTTCCGCCCAGGGCATAGGCCATGGCAATGCGTTGAAGCACGCCCAGTATCCTTAGACCGGAGTAAAACCGGCCCAGGTTTTCCCAGAATGAAAGGTTCGGGTCCGTTTTCAACGGCACAAAGGGAAAAGCGTTCAGCAACAGGCCGATCAAAAAAATGAGAGCAGCCCTTTTGTACAATTTGGCATACCCGCTCCTGACGGAAACCGTTCCGTCAAAAAACCGGGAAAAGGAAAAAGCCATGGCCGTTCCCACCATAAAGAGGAAAAAAGGAAAGACCAGATCGGTAGGAGTGCATCCAAACCACTCGGCGTGACGCAGCGGGGGAAAGATTTTGCCCCAGGTACCCGGATTGTTCACCAGGATCATCCCTGCGATAGTCATCCCGCGTAATACGTCCAGCGCCACATACCTTTGTTTTGTCGATAGCGTAGACATGTCTCTGTTGTTTGTGCAAATATAGTTATTTGAAGGAAGCCAGGAAAACAGCCCCCAGTGCAGCGGTCTCCGTCCTAAGCACGGACTGTCCCAGGTCCACCGGCGTACATCCCTGTTCCATGGCCCGGGAGACCTCTTCGGGGGAGAAATCTCCTTCGGGTCCTATCAGGAACAGGATGTTTTCCCGGGCGTTCCTGATCCATGAGGCGGCTGGCTCCCGGTACACTTCGGTCTCGCAGCAGGCAATGGCTGCCGAGGTTTCCTTGACTTCCCCGGAGCGGAGAAATTCGTCAAAAACAACGGCCTGGCGTATCTCCGGCATCTGTGCGCGCTTGCATTGCTTGAGGGCAGAGACGGCGATCCGCTCGGCCCGTTCTGTGCGGCATTTTTTTCTTTCCGAGCGTTCACAGATCAGGGGCGTGATGATGTCCACCCCCACTTCGGTTGCTTTTTCCACGAACCATTCAAAACGGTCCATGTTTTTGGTGGGGGCAACGGCAATGTGGAGGCGGTAGGGACGTGCGCCGTAATTTTCTGTTGTTCCGGTGATCAGGATACGGCATCCGCGCGGGTCCGTTTCAAGGATCCTTCCGGTACACAGACTGCCTTTGCCGTTGGTAAGAAAAATGATGTCCCCGGTTTTCAGCCTCAGTACCCTGGTGCAATGAACGCTTTCCTCCGGGGAAAGAATGTGTTCCGGTGTTTGAATATGTGGGGAGTAAAACAGATGCATGACGTATCAGGAGAACCACTCATGTGGCAGCGGGAACGATTTTCCGGTAGATTTGTCAAATGTGGACATGACGCTCCTGGAGCGTACCCGCACGGTCCCTTTTTCATCAACGATCTCCTGAACAAAATGTAAACTGCGCTCTCCTTTTTTTTCTATGCCGGTCTCCACAAAAAGCGTGTCTGTCAAAAAGCAGGACATCATGTAATCATACTCGGTATGGACCAGGATCAGGATCTTGTCGTCTTTGAAATAGTCTGGAGCATAGTTCGTTGAGTTCAAAAAGAAATCTTTGCGCGCCACATCGCAATAATGCCCGAACATCACGTTGTTGACGTGTCCCAGCATATCAATGTCATTGAAGCGGATTTGTATGGGTGTTTTCTGCATGAGTGAATGGTTGTTAAGGTCTGATGATCTCTATTTCGTTTTTCAGTCCAACCCGGATGATGGATGAGGGCTGGCCGGTAGAATTGTTTTCCAGAAAAGAAGGGGCAGTCCAATCCACCCGGTTCATCAGGGCTTTGTCGATTTGTGAGAATTTTTCCGGGGTTTTTGTTCCGCTGCTGTTGGCAGAGGTGGACAGTACGGGTCTTTTCAGCATTTTGATCAGCGCCCGGCAGAAAGGATGGTCAGGTATGCGTATGGCAACACTGCCGTCTGGACCAGTTACGCCGGGGGCCAGGTTCATGCCCGCCGGATAGATGATCGTTATAGGCTTGTCGGCAACGGAAAGGATTTCTTCCGCAATGGAAGGGATCTGTTCCACATACCGGGACAACATATACAAGTCCGATACCAGGATGATGTAATTCTTGACGGCAGGACGGTTTTTCAGGATCGTCACTTTTTCAACGGCCGAGGCATTGCAGGCATCGCATCCCAATCCCCATACCGTGTCGGTGGGATACAGTATGGTGCCCCCGGAGCGAAGCACTTCTGAAGCTGTGCGGGTAAGGGCAATGAGGTCCTGATTTTCTCCCATGGTTTAGTAATATAAACGGTTTCGTTTTCTCCAGTAGCGTACCAAAATAAATCCGAAGATCATTCCTCCCAGGTGTGCAAAATGGGCTATGTTTCCTCCGCCCACCAGGCCCAGAACCAGTTCTATGACAGCGAATATGATAACAAAGTATTTGGCTTTCAGGGCTATCGGCAAAAATATAATACGCAGTTCATTGTTGGGGAACAGCATCCCGTAAGCGAGCAGAATGCCGTAAACGGCCCCTGAGGCACCAACGGTCGGGGTATTCATCAGCATGCGGTAACGGGTGAGCGCCTGCATGGCCTCCACTCCGTTTTCATTGATCTTGCTGACAAGGGATGACGCCTCGATCCACTGTACGCCCATGTGCAGCGCCGCTGCACCCAGTCCGGTCACCAGGTAATAGAGGAGAAATTTTTTGGGCCCCCAGAGCTGCTCCAGCACCGAACCGAACATCCAGAGTGCGTACATGTTGAAAAGCAGGTGTCCGAAATTTCCGTGCATGAAAATGTGGGAAACGATCTGCCATGGCTTGAAAAAAGGAGAAGCAGGATAGAACAGGGCAAAGCGCTGTAGCATGAATTCCCGGTTGATCATCGTCAGGATCAGCATAAACGCATTGATGATGATGATGTTGCGGATAACTAGTGGTATGTTGGCGAAGAAACCGCCTCTGTTGTATTGGTACATGATCTAAGTAAAGTATTTGTCAATTTGTTCCATCGGGACAATGGTCATACATATTCTTCCGTCCGGTGTGCTGTTTGGCTCCTTACAGGCAAAAAGCCTGTCAATGAGAGCCTTTCCGGCAGCCCCGCTCTCATCTTGTCCGGCCGCTGCCCTCCGGCGTGCCAGCAGTGCGCAGAGACGTTCCCCGTAAACCGCTGTTCCGGGGTCCTCCCCCGTGCCGGAGAGGATCTCCTGAACAGATTCCCTGATTGCGGCCTCATCTATGGGGTGGTCAGGAGGTACGGCAGTAATGTTCTCATTGTCATCGGCTTCAAAGCCCATTTGTAACAACCTGTCCCGGTTTGCTTTCAGGAGGATGGACTGGGAAGGCTGCAAGTTTAGTGCCACGGGAAAATAGAGTTTTTCGGGTACGGGTTTTCGTTCCCGCAACCCGGGCAACAACTCTTCGTAATAAACCCGTTCCAGAGCCCTTTGCCGGTGGACAATCAGCAGGCCCGAAGCAACCGGGGTGATCAGGTATTTTTTTCGGATCGGGATTACGGGTGTTTCGTAGGTCTGTAAGGGCTGTTCTTCAAAAATGCCTGAGGAGCGGTTTTCTCCCGGTTCCCGGAAAGGATCAAAAAGCGGATCGTAGCGTAGCCGGGGCGGTGAAACGTGTTCGCCCGGGGATGGGGGAACGGGAATATGGTGTTGCATGGCCCCCAGTTCAAAGTCTATGCTGGGGCCAAGTGCAAATTTGCCCAGTGTTTCGCGGATCACTGCCCCGAGCATCTGGAAGATCACGTTTTCATCTTCAAACTTGACTTCGGTTTTGGACGGGTGAATGTTCACGTCAATCATGGCGGGGTCGGTTTCCATGTATATGAAATACGACGGCATCCTGTCCTGGGGCAGCAATTTCCCGTAGGCGTTCATCACAGCCTTGTGCAGGTACGGACTTTTGAAATATCTTCCGTTAACGAAAAAGTACCTGTGCCCTCCTTTTTTAAAGGAATCCCGCGGCCGGCTCACATAGCCGCGTATCTGCACCAGGGAGGTATTTACATGAATGTCGAGCAGCTGGGAGTTCAGCTCTTTTCCAAGCGTCCCGGTGATGCGGGACCGTAACGTGTCACAGGCAGGCAGGTGGTATACCGTGCTTTCGTTGTGGGTAAGGGTGAAAGTCTTATCCGGATGGCACAGGACCACCCGGTGGAATTCTTCCATAATGTGACGTAACTCAACGGCTTCCGATTTGAGGAAGCGCCTTCGTGCGGGGACATTGAAAAAAAGATTCCTTACACAAAGATCGGACCCTTGCGGACAGACGATCTCTTCCTGCGAAGTAACGGCAGATCCCGCAATGGTAATTTCCGTCCCCATTTCATCTTCTTTTCTGCGGGTACGCAGACGCACATGCGCTATGGAGGCAACGGAAGCGAGGGCCTCGCCCCTGAATCCGAATGTCTGTACCTTTTGCAGGTCTTCCACGTCATGTATCTTGGAAGTGGCGTGGCGTTCGAAGGCCAGAGGCGCATCTTCCGGGCCCATGCCGGATCCGTTGTCTGTGACCTGCATAAGCGTAGCTCCTCCGTCTGCCAGTACAACATCTATCCTGTCTGCACCGGAATCCACGGCATTTTCCATCAATTCCTTGATGACAGATGCAGGCCGCTGGATGACTTCTCCCGCGGCTATCTGGCTGGCAATATGGGGAGGAAGAACGTGGATCATTGGAATAATTTAAATAAATAACTGAACCCCTGTGTCAGGTATACCGCAAGGACCATGATCACGATAAGGGAAATTACAATGATGGCCCGGATGAGCTTCTGACGTGCAGGATAACGCCGTTCCACCTCGTGTCGTTTCTGAAAAGAGCCCCTGATGGATCCCCCGGGTACGTACGGTTTGTCCTCATTTTTTTTGGTGGCGGCGACTTTTTCCCGGGACTTTTTTACGCGTTCTTCAAACGCTTCTTTTTCGGGATCCCAGTAAACAGGTTTGTAATTGAAAACCCTGTGCTGCGGTGTTCTGAAAAATGATATTCTAAATGCCATAACGGTAATTTTTTAAAGCGGTAGATTTAAGATGATCCTGTCGCCTTCACGGGTTTCTTTCGCCTGTCCGCCGGTAAGGCCGTTGATGATCATCAGGCCCAGTCCGTCTTCATCCTGAGCGCTGTTCAGGATGGTACCGAGCCGGGCGTCGGCTGTAAAACGTATGCCTACAGCATTGTTTTTTTCCGCATAAGAGACGAACAGGCCGATACCTCCGGTTTCCCGGATCAGGTCCCTGCGGCTTTCCGTGCCGGGATGGCCGTCCCTTCCCATGCACAATTGCATGGTCTCTTCTATCAGGTGCATGATAGCATCCCGCCGGCCGGGACCCAGAAAATGTTTTTCACAGAACTGGAAAACCTCTGCGGTAAGCGCGTAAATATCGTAACGGGGATAATCTTCAATGAGCCAATCCAGGTTCCTGACACGGTTGATGAAGGTGCGGGTTGCCTCTTTTTGGGGATCGTCGAATATCCGGGAAGGAGGGCCTTCTTCGAAAATGATCCCCTGATCCATATAGAACACCCTGGAGGAGACATCGCGGGCAAACTGCATCTCGTGCGTAACGATGACCATGGTCATGCCTGTTTTGGCCAGGCGCCGGATCACCCCCAGCACTTCACTTACCATGGTGGGGTCAAGGGCCGAGGTGGGTTCGTCAAAAAGGATGATATCGGGGTCCATGGCCAGGCACCGGGCAATGGCCACACGTTGTTTCTGACCTCCGGAGAGCTCCGCCGGATAGGCATTCTCTTTGGCTGCCAGCCCTACCATTTGGAGTAATTCGCGTGCTTTTTCGCGTGCCTGTTCCCTGGATTTGTGCAGGAGCTTAACGGGTGCAAGCGTAAGGTTATCCAGCACGCTCAGGTGCATGAACAGGTTGAAGTCCTGGAAAACCATGCCCATTTTTTGTCTAAGCAGGGCGACTTTGGCCCCCGCCGCGGTAATCTCGGCCCCGTCAATGAAAATGCGGCCGCCGGTAGGAGGGTCCAGCAGGTTCAGGCATCGGAGGAAAGTGCTTTTTCCTGTGCCGGAAGGACCAATGACAGAGATCACCTCTCCTTTTTTTATGTGAGCGTTCACGTCTGTCAGCACTGCCAGATCGCCGAATTTTTTCGAGACATGTTCCACCCTGATCATAGGCCGGCCTGTTTTATGTAATCGTCAATTACCCCGGGAAAATACATGTGTTCAAGTTCGTGGACCTTTTGGGCCAGTGAGTCGGGAGTATCTGCCGGATCAACTTTACAGGTAGCCTGGAAAATCACCCGGCCGTGATCGTAGAGTTCATCAACAATGTGTACGGTGATCCCCGTGCTGGTTTCCCGGTGATCAAGAACAGCCTTGTGTACCCGGTCGCCGTACATGCCCGGACCGCCGTATTTTGGAAGCAAAGCCGGATGGATGTTTACGATTTTACCGGGGTAGGCGCGGATCAGATGCGCCGGGATTTTCCACAGGAAGCCTGCCAGTATGATGAGATCAACCCGGTGTTCTCTGAGCAGTCCCAGGACACTGTGCTCCCGTTCCGGAGATTCCAGTTCTTCGCGTGAGAACAGGACGGCGGGAACCCCTGCCTGCTGCGCACGTTTGAGTACGTATGCCGCGGGGTTGTTGCATAAAAGCAGCACCACTTCCCCGCGGGTAAGCCTGAGGATGAGGTTTTCCGCATTGGAACCGTTCCCTGACGCAAAAACGGCAATTCTTGTCATAACTTACAAAGGTATGGAAAAATCGTTATTTTTGTGTAATGATGAAAACAGCTACAACAGAAACGAACCCTGTCCCCGCGAACGGGATAAAATCCAGTGAAAGCCAATCTGTTGCGGGGTTTGCTTTGCCCCGGGTTGGCAACAGCTCTGATGATCTCAGACTTGTTGCAGGCATGCAGATTCCCCGGATCGGTAACGGTTATGATGTACACGCCCTGGCCCCGGGGTTGCCTTTCTTCCTGGGCGGATTACGGCTGGACCACCCCAAAGGATGTGTAGCCCATTCAGACGGAGATTGCCTTATCCATGCCGTGTGCGATGCCCTGCTCGGGGCCCTGGCCCTGGGTGATATCGGCACTCATTTTCCGGATAATTCGGAGGAATTCCGGGGAATTGACAGCAAGATCCTGTTGAAGAGAACGTATGATATGATCCGGGCTACAGGATACAGACCGGGTAACGTGGACTGTACGGTTTGTCTGCAGGCTCCAAAGATCTCTCACAGGATACCCGAAATGCGTGCGGTGATGGCCGGGATCCTGGAAATTCCGCAGGATCGTATTTCTGTCAAGGCCACGACTACGGAATACCTGGGCTTTGTTGGCCGGGAGGAAGGCATTGCCGTATATGCCACTGTACTGCTTTGGCCGGTTGGTTGAAATCAAACTCCCGTTTGTGTGTTTCAAAATAATTCTTACTTTTGCAGCTCCGCAGCGGCGAGGTAGCTCAGTTGGTTAGAGCGCATGATTCATAATCATGAGGTCACGAGTTCAATTCTCGTCCTCGCTACGAAAAACACCTGCAAAACACCTGCCTATGGCGGGTGTTTTTTTTGGAGGGGGGGGTGGAGGTTCCACCTCTATCCCCCAAAATTTCCTATATTTACAGGGATGAATTTTGATATACATGTTTTCGGAGAAGGTTTCCACCGGTTTGTCCAGCAGGAAATGGATTGGTTTACTGTGCCCCTGGGTCTTCTGTTTCATGTGCTGGCTTTTCTGGTTTTGATACTGGTCTTTATTTACGGGAACAAGGTCCGAAAGTTGTTTACTGTGTACTTTACCATAAACTGGCTGTTCCTGTTTGGTTACTGGGGAGTCTATGCCATTGTATATTGGGCCCGTATTGGTCCTGTTTATCTGGCGACTTTCGTGATGACCCCCATCCTGTTGGGATTCATTGCAGCCGAGTGGATACGGGAATGTGTCCGGCCCCGTATTGATATTGATCTGAGGAATATTCCTGCCTGGCGGTATTGGGTTCTGGTTATTGTGGTATGGGGTTTATGGTATCCGACCTATCTTTACGGGGAAGGTTTTGTGTTTCAGGCCAGGGACCTGTTGTTCTCAAATTTCGGACTGATGCCCTGTCCCACTACCATGGTGGTGCTCGGTTTGTTTACTTTGAAATATCCTGCCGGGAACAGAAGGTTGTTTGTTCTGTTAACCATGTTTTCTTTGATTGTTGGAATACCCACTGTGGCCACCGGCTGGATTCCGGACATTCCTCTTATTATGATAGGGGTCTATGGCGGCATCATGCTTGTCTTTTTGAGACGACAGAAACGTAAGAGTCAGATTTGAAAGAACACATATTTATGGAGTTTACAGAATTAATACAACACCGTCAGAGCGACAGACGCTATACCGATAAGCCGGTTGAGAAAGAAAAGATCGCAACATGCCTGGAAGCGGCGAGACTGGCTCCTTCGGCAAACAATTCCCAGCCGTGGAAATTCATCGTGGTGGATGACCCGGATCTGAAAGACAGGGTTGCGGACTGCTCGGCCAGCCTGGGAATGAACAAATTTACATTCCAGGCACCGGTTATCATAGTAGTGGTGCTGGAGCAGGAAAATATTTTCTCCTCTATTGGCGGGAAGGTCAAAGACAAAGTTTTCTGTCATTACGACATAGGAATTGCCGTAAGTCATTTTTGCCTGCAGGCCGCCGAACTCGGATTGGGCACCTGCATCATTGGCTGGTTTGATGAAAAAAAGATCAGGGAATTATTGAATATCAACAGGAAGCGGCGCGTTCCCCTGATCATTTCGCTCGGCTATCCGGGTGCACCCGTACGACCAAAGAAACGCAAATCCCTGAAAGAGATCAGCAGCTGGAATACCTATTGAAACTATCCAGACTGTGCAGCCGGGGGATCGGATCAGTCAATATCCTTTATCATGTCATCCAGCAGGTCTTCCACGTGTTCCCGGCTTTCCCCCATATCTGCTCTCCAGCCGCCTTCAAATTCCTCATCATCCGATTTGTAGATGGTTTCCCCGTCCCGGCTTTCTATGACATAATAATGATGGACATCGTCATCGTCGTATTTCGCCACGTAATACAGAATGATCTCGGCTTCGTATTCCGTATCCACCAGTTTCCAGAACTGGCTGTGGTCTTTAACAAGCATTTCGCGGGTGTTGAGGCAGCCCATTATCTGCCAGCGATTGTCTCCATACATCAGCGGCACATAGACCTTGGCCCCTTTTTCCAGTAATTTTTCCGGGTCACGACGGGATATCCTTTGCAATTGTTCGTCATAGACATCGTGCTTGTTTTTGTTGTACTGGTAATATACTACTTTGCCGTCGTATTCCAGGAAGTCTACTTCTTTAACCGGAATTGTTTTCTTCACACCATATGAATTTTCATATTCAATGGACGTTGAGGTAACATTAATTACGGTAATGTATTCGCCTTTCCTTTCAGAGATCTTCAGGTAATCAAAATATGTCTGAGCCGCAAGCAGGATTGGAAAGGCACAGAACATTGAAGCAATCAGCAGTTTCTTCATAACGTTTACTTTGAGTTGGTTAAACTTGAGTAAATATACAATATTTTCTCGTGCATGGTGTATACGTATTCATAAAAAAGAAGGCTTTACCGGAGGGCTGTAGGAGAAAAAGCATTCTCTGAAAGGTCCGTACCCATTTGAAGACGGTTTACAATCATTTCGGAGACCCTTTTGTTCTGTACATTTTCCATGACCATACGGTGTGCGAAATACGTCTTCCCGGTTTGTTCCTTATAGTCCGAAAGGTGTTGGATCCGGTGTAAGTTCCCTGAAAAATCATAGTATTCAACTCTGTGGCTCACATAATTTTTCTGATCTATGTAGCGGACAGTTTTACTGTACCCGCTCGCCTTTTGAATATCCGTGTCAATGCCTGTCGTTTCTATTTTCCAGCAGGTATTGCCGTTGTATTCTACTGTCCCCAGTAAGGTATAATTGAAATCCGCCTGGTTGGGTTTGCTCATGTCTGCATTGGTAAATTCTGACCCCATAAAGCTTTTGCCTTTTTCAGAGCTTATAATACGGCGGACCTTTTTTAGTGCAGGCATAAAGATCCACATATCATCGTCTTTATCCGGGTGATCATAGATCAGTAACAAGGTCCCTTTTACATCGGCTGGTGCAGTAAAACGAATCAGGGTTTTGCCCACATCCCCGAATTTTCCGGAACTCATGGTGATCTGCCGTACCCTTTCATTTCCCTTGCTGTCACGTATAAAAACGGTCAGGTCCATTTCCATGGGCCCGATATCGGCAGCTTCGGCGGATCTCTTGCTGATCTGGGCTGCTGTCTGGCCGGATACCGGCAGCGAAACTGACAACAGCATCAAGCAGGCGGTCAGCACGGACAATTTTATTTGAATCGGTTTCATTCGTAAGTGTTTTTAATGGGTTTATTTAAAAATTCGGGTCTGAACAAGTAACACATAGCGGGAACTAGTACCAGTCCGCTCACAAGGCAAAGGATAAGCGACACGATGATCAGAAAGGCAAAAGACCGTATGAGCGGAAAGGCCGACAGGAACAGTACGGCAAATCCCAGCATGACCGAACAAGCGTTGATAATGATTCCCCTGCCGATCGTTTTGAGCGTGGAGGTTATGCTTCCGGCATAATCATTTCCCGAGGCAAGTTCCCATTTTATCCTCCAGAGCACATGAATGGTAAAATCCACCCCCAGTCCGATGGAAATTGAGGAAAGCAGGGCGGTTACGATATTCAGCTCAATACCCAGCCAACCCATCAGCCCGAAGGTACACAGTACGGCAAAGACCAGTGGCAGACTCCCGAGCATTCCTGCATAAATGCTTTTAAAGATCAGGCTCAGCAATATGAGGATCGCCACAAACGCCGCCAACAGTGAATAATACTGTCCGTGTTCCACAGACTCACTGATATCTTTGTCCGTAAGGCTGGGCCCTCCGATCACCGGTGTCAGTGAATCCTTTTGTGAAAGCCGATGCAGCATGTCAGGGATTTGTCGTACCTGCGCAAGGTTGTCCGCCTGGTACTGGATGGTCATCAGTGTTTTGGTATAGTCGAAACTTACGTATTGTTCCAAATCTGCCGGATCACCACTCATGGAATAAAGTTCCAGGTATTGGGCAATCGCCTGTTGCGAAGGGGGAATGGCGTCATAGCCCGATTCTGTGGAATCGTTCAGCGCTTTGCTGATTTTCCTGACTATGGTGGCAAGAGAAGTCACCGTCCCCACGTTGGGCAGCATTTTAAGTTCCTGTTCATAACGGTCCAGGCTATTCAGCAGCCCGGGATCCGTCACGTCTCCGTCATACATCGCATAGATCACTTTACTTCCCCCGAAATGGGTATCTGCAATGCTAATTGCCTTATTAAAAGCGTGTTTTTCCGGCAAGACTTTATTTGAATCGGGGGCGATTCGCAGGAACAGCAGTCCGGCCGCACTTAATCCCATAAACAACATAAAAACAATGACTACCATCCTGGGTCTTTCTGTAATCCGGTGCGCTGTCCGCGTCAGCACTGAAGTAAAAAACCCATTGGTCCCGTTTGATAATGTTTTACGGGCATTGCCTTTTTTCAGCAACGACATGACGGCCGGAATGAACAGCAAACTGCAAAGCAGGGCAAAGGTTATCCCAAGCGCGGTGACAACACCCATTTGCCGGGCCGGGATCAGAAGATGTGCTGCCAGACCCAGGACACCCACAATCGTGGTAAGACCGCATAAGGCCACCGGTTTGACAAGATACGCTGTTGTTTTTGTGACAAGGGCGTTAACGCTCAGATCCGGTCCGGCTGCATTGAGGTCCTGGAAACGTGCTACGAAATATACCCCGTAATTATTCGCTATGGCGATCATCATTATGGGTATGAGCACCCCAATTAAACTGAGTTCCCACCCGAAAACCGGGATCAGGGCCAGACAGATCACTATGGAAAAAAGCACGGCGGAGAATGGAAGCAGCACACTCCTGATCTCGCGGAACGTGACAAACAGAAAGAGGAACATGACCAGCAAACCGATAGGCAGTAAAACCAACAGGTCATGGCCTATCTTTTGGTTGGATTCATCCCTCAGGTAAGGGGCTCCGGTAACATACACTTTTTCGTCCCCGGGAAAATC
>LFSY01000130.1:17602-17757 GCA_001512865.1 Rikenellaceae bacterium DTU002
GCTTCCCGTTCCGAATCGTTTTGAGGGAGCTCTCCCAGCGCGGGGTCTACCGCCATGCTCCCCTCTTCGGAACGAATGTTTTTTGCCTGGCATATTGAATAAACCCTTCCAAAACCGGGCATCTGAGAAAAATCTTCACTTATCTGGCGTACCCT